>CAZJWY010000050.1:0-29102 GCA_964549545.1 uncultured Planctomycetaceae bacterium
GGCCGGTTTTAACAATGCACGCGAGTGGCCGGTTTTGAAATGCACGGTGACAGTGTCTGCCGTTCTCGGTGCCAGGCCGGGCAGTGCGTTCGTGCTGTAGTGCTCGCGGAACGCCTCCCACGTCATACGATTGGGCTTCTGGTAGCGGCCAGATCGCAGTTCATCCTCCCACACACCCGCGGCTTTGTCCGCTTTCGAGCGGTTCGCCGTCTTTGCCGACTTCGTGACTTGCTTACTGGTTAGCGGATCGATGTAACACAAGTAGAGGTTCGTGCGCCCCTTGTCGATGACATAGACTTTGATTTCTTCCATCGGTTTCCTTTCGTGTTAAAAACCCGGCCGCCCGCCGCCGAGTTGGCGGGATCTAGTGATCGCGACGACGGGACAGCCGGGGTTGTTGGGGGTTGTTACTTGGTTGGCTTCAACCGGAATAGCACGTCCGCCGGTTGTTGTTTCTTGACTATCCGCGGGTCAAGATACGCCTCGGTGACTTCACGTTTACTGTGTCGCAGCATTGCCGTAGCGTTGCCGCCGGCTGCTTCGGCGTAGCTCGCCACCGTTCGCCGGATGCGATGAAACTTGCTTTTCGCATCGGAGGGTAACCCCGCTTCCTTTAGTAGCCGGCCATACTGGTGCCAGAGGTACGTTTTGCTACGCGGCCAGGGGAACACTTCGGCGGAGTTGTGGGGCAACTTACGCAGTGCTGCTGCCGCGTCACGGCTGAGGCGTACCGGACTATCTTCTACGCCTCCCTTGCGCTCCTCTGCCCGGAATCGTACCCAGCGTGTACGAAGGTCGACGCGATCCCACGTTAACGCCATCACTGCCGAGATTCGCTCTCCGCTGTCAAAGCAAACGAGCAGTAACGCCGTCCACCAACTATTGGCCCGCTGGTTGCCCACGCCACTGAGCTTGATCGTCGGGTGCTCCAAGTCATAGGCCTTCATTTCCAGGCGTCTAATAACATCCGAATGTTTGATCGTGCCGCCGCCTCGGGCCATGTCGACGTAGTTGCCAACCCAACCGATCGTGGAATCGCCAACTGCATCCCAGCCGATTTGGAGTTCGGTCGCAAATACGCCGAGCATCAGCGATTGAAGGTTGCTCGCACCGAACGCACGAGATTGAAAAAATAATCGCAACTGATTGCACGCCGCGGAGTCGTTGGCGCCGGTAATCTGCGCGCCATCAAGCTCCGCGACACGGGCCAGGATGTCCAATGCTCGCAGCCCCTTGAGTTTGTACCCTAAGTCCGCATCACGCTCAGTCTCCAAGCATGGTGCGATCGGAGTGACGCAACCTCCACTCGACACGGCCGCACGACACATCGATGGATCACTCATGCCTCGAGTTAAGAGGATTCCAGAAATGTAAGCGCCGACACCTGGCCGGCCTGTTACGCTGTCGCGCGAATGAATTGCTACTGACATTGAATTTTCCTCACTTCCACGAATTTTTGCCAACGGGTCTGCGCCAATCGGCACAATTGAAACCTCTTTAACCTGCCAGCGTGTCGAAACGATCAAGAGTCGATCGCTGTCGTTCCGAAACGCTCGACCATTGATCACGATCTGTCCGCCTCGTGCGACACGATGCGATTCGTGAACGACGTACCCAATCGACACGTCGCTGATGGCGCCGCTCGCGATACGATGGCCGAGGGTGTCTTCTCCCTCTGCCAACTGACCCGTGCCGACCCACTGCGTTCCTTCGCAGCGGAAGTCGAACATAGAACCCACGACTGCCAGCGCTGTCGTCCGGTTGTGGTTGTCAAGCAACGGAGTGCGCTCAGGAAACTCGCCACCATCAGCGACCAGAATCTCGAAACATGGATCGCCAGTTTTCGGGTCGATCATTGCGGCAGGCGTTTCCGTCGCCACGATCGCCTCGAACTCTCCGGTCTCCCGATTGAAACTCTTGGACGATCGCGCGCCGCGACGGTAGCGCATCGATTCGTCGCCGTCTCGGCGGACATGAGTTCGGCCCGGCTCGTCGGCCCACTGCTTGAGGCTGCGCGTGTACCAGAACGGATTCCCGTCTGCGTCAAATCCGTCCGCCACTGGATACGGCCCACCAATTCGGCAGGCCGCCATCACTTCTATCACCTCCGACTGGATGAGCGTTGCTTGCGCGACCAACTTCTTGATGCGGTCGATCGTTTCGGGGCTTATCGAGCTACTCATACGTGGCTCCGTGTGCTATTGATGCTGAGCGTGGCGAGCCGCTCAATAAAAAAAATTCCGTCTCGGCCACGGACAAACTTACGCTTCCCGACGACAATTGTGGGAAGCTCCACACCAAGACGGCGGGCCTCTCGTATGCGTGTAGCCGAGACACCCGCTGCTACCTGAAATCCACTCAGCGTGTAGAGACGCTCAGGCGCAAGAAAGCTGGGCGCTCGCGTAGTTGCCTTTACCATTTGCAATGCTCCGAAGTGTTTGATTGCCGCTGCGGCGGCTAACGGTGACTACGGAGATAATGGCGTCCGACGCGCCGATTCCGGGACACTAGCGGGTATTTGTCCCAGAATTTGCGGACAGCACGTGGTTGTGTCCGTCTTATCTGCTTTTCGGTGAAGGATTTAGTTCATTCAAAACGCGGCGGATAGTTTTTCCGCTGATTTCGATGTTGTGATCGCGAAACATTATTAATGCGGCCCGATCCGTAGCGCGCGTCCACTTGAGATTGGAACGGAGATTCTTCTTAACTTCATCCTCGGCGAGTTTGCGAGTGGTGTCATCGTCAAGCAGTTTCGAGCGATTAGTCTTAAGTGGTCGGACCCCAGACTTAATTCGCCGTTCCAGATCGATGCCAGCCCTGGTCGCTAACATCCCGATCGTAATGCAACGCTCAGCTAGCGTGTCAATCGACCCTGGATATTCCGCATCGCCGTCGCGAGCGGTCTGGCGCATCCGCTCGTGCAAGGACGCCGCTTTCTGTATCTCATCAAATAGCTGCTCGATCCATCCACATAGATCGCGATACTTGTCGGGCATGTGAAAGATGCGAAAATTCCCGTGCCCGGTTCGAAAGATAACGTGGGGGTCGTCTGAACCTGCGGCGTATGCCTTCGCAGCGGCTTCATACTGATCGCTCGTAACCTCGCGGTTAACGAAGGGCGGATGATCAAGCAGCTTTCGGCATTCTATACGAATCTGCGCCATCCATTTAAGCGCGTGAATATTGTCGTTCCGTGCCATGAATGTCTCCCGACCAATCTGCCCGCCCGCGGCCTACGTCGGGAGACGTTTTCGGCCGCGGGCAGACAACGCCGGGAGCAAACCGGCTGATTGGTTCAAAGTGTCAAATAAACTGTCAACAAACCTCGGTTCAATGCCTGCCATCGCAGTTTGAAACGTGCTTGTTTTCCCGCACCTAAAAACTAACCGTAACCTATCCGCGTGTACACCGGGGACTTAAAATCCGTTGGGGGGTAACCCCCGTGCGGGTTCGACTCCCGCCTCGGCCAGTTTGATTGACGATCATTTATGCGGTGTTTTTCCTTGCATCTAGCACCATTGCATTAAGATGAAACTAGAATTCTCCACGAGGCCAATTTCGTGATTGCCAGCTAGATGGTAGGATAATCTTCACAGTTGAAGTCCTCGAAAAGGCTTCATTTCTGAATTCACAGATGCAGGGCTGGCGTTGCACCCAAAGAATGTGGCAGCGGGAAAGGCTCTAGCGCATTTGCGAGCTCGTAGCTCAGTTGGTAGAGCAACGGACTTTTAATCCGTAGGTCGTGGGTTCGAATCCCGCCGGGCTCATTCATAAGCCTTTAAGTAACCCAAGGTTGCGTCACGTCGCAGCCTTGGGTTTTTCTTTGGTAAGTTAGTTGTGGGAATCTTGTGACGAAACGGCATCGCTTTCGACGGCTACAGCTGACGCCGAAGCTGTAGCAAATGGCAACGCATTAATTGCGTCGCGAAGTGACCTGTCAGTCGCCTTTGCGTAGACACGCATGGTCATGTCTAACGTCGCGTGCCCAAGGATCGACTGGATGGCCTTGGGGCTCGCCCCACCCTCCAGGCTCAACGTGGTGAACGTTACGCGAAGCGAATGCAGGTCGACTGAGCCATTGCGCTTCCCGTCCGCTATGCCGGCTCGCTTGCACGTTCCGTAGAATTTTCGCAGCAAATTGTTTCTGTGCTGCTTGCCAACGTGATTGACGAATACGTGATCACGGTCCCAGCCATCAGGCCGATTCGACGCGTCGCGGTGCAGTTCCGACAGCATGTTAAGCATGGAGTCATCGAGCAGCACGCGGCGGGATTTCTTTCCTTTGGTCTCGGATGCTCGAATAAGTATCGAGCGATCGTGCCAGTTGATATCAGTGAATCGCAGGGTGACCAGTTCCATTTTTCGCATTCCAGTCGTCGCATAGAGCCGCCAAACGGGCACCATCTCTGGCCGGCTGTGATGGAAAAGTGCTGCGACTTCCCTAGCTGTAAGCGACCGCCTAACCTTTGTAGGATCGCCTTCCGGCAATCGCCGAACATCAACGAGTGTATTTGTTGCCAGCACCTTGAACCGATGGACACCTTTGCCGAGCATGTTGCGGATCGTGCCGACCTGGCGATTGATCGTTCGGGGCGTCACGCCCTCGATCAGTCTCTGTTCGCGGAACTTATCGATAAGTCGCGGTGTCACCATTGAGACACATCGAACGTGGCAAAACTGTTCAAACTTCTCCAAGTCACTTTGATATTCCCTCCAGCGCCGTATGTTCTGCTTCGCCCATGCAAGAAAATCTTTCTTCAACTGAGCCCACGGGTAGCGATTGTCGAGCAAGTCCCACTTGCCTTTTACAACCTTGCTACGAAGCTCATTCAGAATATCACACGCTACCTCATAGTCGCCGGTCTCAAGCGATTGTCGGATACGCCGGCCACCCTTCATAAAGTCGGCATGATAGGTGCGACCGCGTAGCATCAGGCCTGGCGGCAGGTTAGATGGAGAGTGCTTACGACGGCGATTTGTTGACTTCAGTTTCGCTACAGATGAAGTGATTGGTGACATTTATCTCTCTCGGTATTAGGGTGTAGGAATATAGCGTCTGGCCACGTCAGTACGCGAGTCCTCTTTGCTGATCGATCTTCAACCAGCCGCGTCCGTGCAGCTGGCTGGATTGACCGATCGACAGCTAGGCGACCTTAGCGATCCGCAACTTTCGCACTCGCGATTTTGCATGCTCTTTGTTAGACGAACTTTTTTCAGCTGCTTCGCGGCGTGCAGCCTCGCGATAAGTGATGGCCTCCGCCCACGATTCGCCGTTGGGGAAGCATGAATTGTACGATTCAACTAGCTCTCTTGCCCTTGAAGCGCAGGCAAACTCAACAATCACCCTTCCGTTTTCGTCCGCGATTCTCCTTAGCCCCCTTGTCGAAACCACCGCCGATCCGTCGCTAAGTACTCTTGCTGCTTTAAGTGGCATAGCTCAAACCCTTTCCGCATAAATGCGAGTTAGAATTCGCACGCAGCGAAAAGAGAGCGGCCCCGCGAGCAGGCCGCCCAGGCAATTCGATGCGCGCATACAAAAGCCGATAGGCTCAGCAACTCGCTTTAGAAAGGGAACTAGTCCCCCGCGCGTGAATCGCTCCCCGGCTACCCGGATCGCTGCTAAAGCACGCACGCAAGCTGCTGAGCCTATCGGCCTGATGGAATACATCGAATTATCCTAGTTCGGGTTCTAAAGCCCGGCCGGCAGGGATCTGCCGACACCAATAGTTTCTACAGATCGCAGAATCTGTCAAGCTGCTATCAGTTTCTCGCGAATACGATATATTCTTGGCATGTGGTTAGAAGCCAATCAGCGATATGAACTTAGCCGTGCCGACGGCGACGGGCATGTCACGCCGTGGATGGTGGATGTTGTCGAGTTTTCTGATGAGGCTGACGGAATGGTGCCGTTTTCCGTTGGCCGAATTCTTGCTGACGAACTTCGGCCAAACGAAATTAGGGAGTGGGGTGGGAGCGTATGGCATGTGGCCGACGGCGACAGCGGCGGACTGCTGGCCGCGTACACGTCTTTGCTTGATGCGGACGGAGAGTTTCGACACGAAGAATTTGATGCGATCGGAGAGCCGATTGTTTATATGTATCGATTTGAGCTTCACGAAGATTTCACCGACTGGAAGCTGCCAGTGCTGGATTCGTTCTGTCGGCTGTTTCGATTCAATGCCGTGATACTGGCTCAATATGAGACTACTTGGTTTTCTCTCTCGGAGTTTGAACAAGTCGGATTCCGTCCGCTCGCCACAGATTCAGGGTCTATTGAGATCAGCGGACCGGCAGTGGATCAACCGCCTCGGTTTTTAGTTCGCGATAATGCGTTGACCCCACCAATTACGTTTTCTGACTATCCGACTGACTCACCGGATTCGACAGAAGAGCATGAAGAGTGGGTCGAGTCAAAAGGACCATGGGATGGGCACTGTTAATTAGGTTGGAAGCGACTATATTCCGCTGCTTGCAAAAATCGATCGCATAGGATGCCCCCAGAATCGTTCCGAGCGACTCCGACGAGTTTTGATACGTCCAATCAAACCTTGCGGTACGGACCCTTCTTTGCGTTCCCCCTCCCACATTGACGGGTCTAGATCTGCAAGAGAAACTATCGGCAGAGGGGCTTGCGGGCCTGGGTGGACACCAGTCATGGATCCCCCTGTAATGACGCAGGCCCCTCTGTTTTCTTAAGCTTCACCCGCAAACCGAAGAATCGATTGCACAGGATGCCCCAGGAATTGCGCGGAGGGGTCGGGATGACTTCAGGTATCGAAACTGAAGCCGAGGCTTTAGAAAAGCGACCCGCCTGCCACCGGTCACTGAGTGAGCGCAAAGTGAAAATCGATCTCAAATCTGCAGCCAACTGAGCCGGGGCGAAACGTATCAGTTTGACGACGCTGGAGCATACTCAACTTATGGCTGACCAAACGCCAAGGCGGCGGGCGATCAAGCACCTTGCACGCTTCAATATCGCTCGCGTCGATACCACCTTCGCCGCCAGTTACCCAGGTGTTCTCCCACAACCGCCGATAGACGTGTGCTGGCAGCAGCCTGCGTTGCTCAGCGAGCTTCTTTTCAGTTATCCATCGCGGCGTCTCGCGAACGCTTTGAAAACACCAATTTTCCGTGTCCTCTCGAACAGCTTCGCGAATCTTCCAGCTGAATGAGTCGACGTATCCGGAATTCGTGATACTCTCCACGATGCAATTGTCTTTTTTCGTCGCGGTGGAGATGATCATCTCCCAGAGCCGTTGCGACGAATCGGTATCGGCCCAGTTACCGATTTCATCAATGCAGATTGCATCCACGAGCTGGCCGTACCCAGACGCTGCATCGCTGCTGAGGATCTCAAGCTGAGAGCCTGTCGACGGATTGCGAACGATATTCTTCTGAATCTCAAGCGCCTGCCACCGATTCAGATCGCAGTGCGTCTGAATAGAGCTAATCCCCAGCCGTGCTTGGTCCGTATCTTTGCGGCAACCGCGAGCATGTCCGACAAGCCTTCGCACTTCCACGCAATTTCGACTGCTTCACTTGTTTTCAACCGTTCGATTGCTGCGAGGCCGATTAAGAGCGTCTAACAAAATGATCTATGTGAATTGAAGGCTAGTGTTTTAGATTCATGGCAGCATCAGGAGGTGCCGTCATGGCCAAGCCGATTCTGGATAACGAGTTATGGGAGATCGTCGAACCACTTTTGCCCCGTCCGAAGCGACGTCGCCGGCGATATTCGGGTCGCAAGCCGCTCAGCAATCGCCAAGCGTTGTGTGCGATTCTGTTTGTACTCAAGACGGGCTTGCCGTGGGAGCATTTACCGCAGGAGTTGGGCTGGGGCTCGGGGATGACGGCCTGGCGTCGTTTGCATGCCTGGCAGAAGGCGGGGGTGTGGAAGAAAATCCACGAGGTACTACTGGCCCATTTGCATGGGGCCGACCAACTCGACTGGTCACGGGCGATCGTCGATTCCTCCTCGGTCCGTGCAGTGCACGGAGGAAAAAAACGGGCCGTAACCCCACGGATCGCGGGAAAGCGGGCAGCAAGCATCACCTGATTACCGATGCAGGCGGCATTCCGTTGGCAGCCACGGTGACCGGTGCCAACCGTCACGATGTCACGCAACTCTTGCCCTTGGTCGAGGCGATCCCGCCGGTGCGTGGCAAACCCGGCCGTCCGCGTAAACGTCCTCGCCGAGTGCAAGGAGATCGCGCCTACGACTCCGAGCCTCATCGCCAGGTGCTGCGGAAGCAGGGCATCGAACCGGTTTTGGCGAAGCGAAATACCGAACATGGCAGTGGTTTGGGCGTTTATCGCTGGGTGGTTGAGCGGACTCTCAGTTGGCTCCATCAATTGCGTCGCCTTCGTACACGCTACGAACGACGTGACGACATCCATGAAGCCTTCCTCACTCTCGGATGCATCGTCGTTTGCAGCTACTTCCTCTAAAACTCATTTTGTTAGACGCTCTAAGCCACTGCTGCTGCCGTTGGTGAGCAGTGTTTTAACTTGCTCGGTGGACTTCGTTTTGCGGTTGTATTTGGGCAGCGTGCCCCCTGTAGCCCCAATCAAGACCCAACCGACTGGCTTCGAGGTATCGAGCGATTCACCAATGACCGGAAACGCAACAACCTTATAATTGCGCTTGAACACAGCCATTCTCCCGCCGGCTGCTAAGATCGCCTCTTCGGTTAGCCCTGGCCTGCGCTGAACGAGTATTGCACATAGCCCGGATGACCACTCGGTAATATCCAAGTTGGCCGCTGGATCGGCCTCACGACGCGACGTTGATTTCTTTGGTTCAACTCCAATGTGTTCAGCAACAAGGGCCAAGGCGGTCGCGAAGTCACAGCCGCGAAAATGCATGATTGTTGCGAAGCCATCAGCAAACGTACCGCACTGAGCACACACCACGCCTCCGGTTTCGTCCACGTCATCAAATGAACGAAAGCGATCGTTACCGCCGCATCGTGGGCATGGCTGGTGTGCTCCGAACAGCCCACGCTGCCAGCCTAATGCGGCACACAACGTATCAATCCAGTGACCGGAGACAGCGTGCTTGACGTTGTCTCGATCATATCGAGTGCGATTAGCTGTCATCGAGATGCCGCCTCCGCATAGACAACGTGCGACTGTCGCTGACCCCACCAAATGTTGGCTGACCTATGCATCCAGTCAAATCCGGTTGCATGGCCGCATCTGGAGCAGAATACTGCCGTCGTCAGGCCGTGACGATCAACGGCGGCATAATCCATCACGCTGGCACACCAATCGCAAGCTCCGTGTTCGCAATCGCACCATTCACTACAACTGCATCGCGGTATCAATCGCAGCTTGCAAATATCACGAAACGTCTTAACCCAATCGACGTTATCTAAGTGCGGCGAGAACTGAACTGCCGAATTAACAAACGGGTTGAAGTCGATTGCGAACGCTTTGCCGAGAGTGCCGCCTCGCTTCTCTTTGCCTCCCAATGCGCCTACGAGTCGGCCGAACGTCTCGGTGGCTCCGATGTCTGGATCGCAAACGACAATCCCCAGATGGAGTGGATGCGGCTCAGGTCGCTCAAAGTCCAGCCCTGATGGCAGTCTGCTCCCTGACCTTGTTAAAACAGAATTGTTGCTGTACATTTCGATTCCTAATTGATTTTTGGGGCGGTCGTTTCGTCGCCAAACTGACGACCGCCCCAACTTATACTTCTCACTCATCTACCAGCGGCATCTCGCTGTCTGTCGAGCAGTTGCGGCGAATCCCCCTGCCTTTGCGAAGTCGGGTTCCGCATCCTTCGATCAACGCGGCGTCCAATTGCTGCCTGTCGATCAACACTTTGCCTCGAACAGCGCGGCTCGGAACGATGCGACCAGCAGAGATTAAGTTGCGAATTGATTTTGGGCTCAATGAGCAATAGCGAGCTGCGGCATCAACAGAGAGCCATCCTGGTTCCCTCTGGGACTCGATTCGTTGCATTAAGTCACGAACTGCTGCTGCAAGCTCAGCGACATCGGATTTTGCTTCAGCACTAACCACGGGACGGTACCTCGGCTTCGGTGTCCGGCAAACTGCTGCGCTGTTCACGCCACCAATTGCGACGCGACAGCGCCTCGATAATCAGCGGCAATTGCGATCGTTCGATTATTCGACGACCGCCCATGCGTGGAGGCTCAGGCAGATCACCGGCCTCGAATAGGCGACGGACTCGCCACTCTTCCAGCGGCTGGAAAAGGCGAGCTACATCACTGGTAGATAGAAAATCGGACATCTCTTCGCTCGGATAGATGGGATTCTTGGCGTGCGTTTGCACACGCAACACCCAAAGAATAACGAGCGATGCGACCCAGAGTGGGTCAAGATTTAGGTGCAAAGTTGGGTGAAAGTGCTAATTATTACAACTTCGAAATGGCGTCAGGACGAAAATATCCCCTGCCCGCACCTTTCGCATTCTTGATAAGACCTGCATCCACCATTTTCTTGAGGTCGCTGTTCGCCTTAGAGAGGCGGCTTGGGTCGACTAGAATTTTCGCTGCGAGTTTTTCTTTCGTAAGGGAACATCCATCAAGTGCAGCCCAGATCTTTTTCATCAATTCTGTTGGAGGGTCTCCCAAGCGCTGAGCGATGTCGGAGTCAACTGCCTCGCCGCCCACAAGCCTTTGTCGAAGTGATATCAATCGCTTACTTAATTCTCTTCGCCACACACCTTTTTCGTCCGTCCCAAAAACGAGTGGATTTATTCGGTATCCAAGGGCGTCCATCGCCTTCGGCAAGCCTAGACTACGAATAGCCCACTCCGCGTCATCCCATGCACGGGACCAGTCGGATTCGTCGCTGCCCACCTCGATCTTATGCACAATGGCGTCGATCCAATTTGCAAAGCTCTCCACGCTCGCCACATCTGAAATTTCAATATTAATGCTCATCGCCTCAATCTCCACTAATCGTGGCCAACCCCGTTCGTCGTTTGCAGTAACACCCATAGCATGTTTTCGAGTAGTCGACAGCGATCAGCATCAGAAAGTTTTGACATCCGGCCATCGCCAGATAAATGGTTCTGACAAATCAAGAGCACGACACTCAGCTCTTCGGCTATGTCGGCAGGTGCATCGGTCGAGAACAACCTACCGAGCGCAGACACCCAGGCATCAAATAAGCGGATTTCGAACTCTTTATTGCTGGGCCGAAGACACTCGGCCGCGACGCAGATTTTTTCATGGATGTAATCGGTAGCTGCCATTGGTCGCCTTTGTGGGAATTCTGTGTCGCAGTGGGTGACAAATAGTACCAAATCACACCCCGAGATTGTCAAACCCGAAATCGCAGATCGTTAGCTATCGCCACCAATTCGCGGCAAATTTGATATGCGGACTACGGCGAGCCGCGAGCCGATAGAATATCTTTTAATCCGTAGGTCGTGGGTTCGAGTCCCGCCGGGCTCATGCAGAAAACAAAGGCAGGCAACCACTTACGGTTGTCTGCCTTTGACTGCTTTGGACTGGGAATGACTAAACTAGGCAATTCCGTGTCACAAATAGATACACACGATGGCACAAGGATTTGTGTATACCGAAGTCCGTTACGAGATTCGTTTCACTGCTTCGGCTATTTCATCCGGTGTGAACTTCGTATAGGTTTGCAACGTCAAAGTAACCGTACTGTGTCGTGCGAGTTTTTGAGCAAGGGCAGCCGACACGCCCGCCCTAGCCAGTGACGTGATATACGATACCCGCAAGGCGTGGAAGTCTGCTACGCCGTCTGGCGTCTCAGCTTCAATCTCAGCCTTCGCCAAATCATGCCGCATCATCTTGGCAGCCTTCAAATACCAGTTGCCGGGCCAAATCTCATTGTCCGTGGCTTGCGGCAACTGCTTCCGTAGAATATCGACCAGCGAGGGCGGCAACGGTTGGTGGCATTCCTGCCCATTCTTCGTTTCAGCGGCGGACACGTATACAACGCCTTCGTCCAGTTTGAATGACGAAGGCCGCAAGCCTGATAACTCGCCTGCCCGCAGGCCCGTCTTAGTGGCCACACGATACAGCAAGGCACGTTCCCGGCCCGTCAAGCCTAGCACTACCTTGGGGCTGTTCTCAGCCGCCTTGCACAGCTTCTCAATTTCATCTTCTGAAAGTGACCTGCGTTTCTGCTGATCGGTCACACGATGTTTCTTAATGTCGCTGGCAATCTCGAATTTCTTGTAGAACCGCAGGAAGCCTTTGACGGCAGTTTTGTAATGGTTGCTCAGTGAGGCCGTCATAGTTGTCAGCACGTTCACTACCCACTTGGCTTTCCATTCACCATTGACCAGTTGCCAGTCTTTGTATTTGTAATACCACTTGTCGTTACGTTTTATTGCGAAAGCCATTGTCTGTTCCACCTTTCCAGAGAGTTAATCAATAGAGGTTTAGGCAGGTCGCCCGAAATCACACCGCGTTTAATCGAGCGTACAGAACACCGCAAAAGTTCAGCTACTTCGTGAATGTCCAGCCATTCATTTTCAGGCAGGGCGGCTAATACTTGACTGAGTACCTGCCGTGGTGGGCCGTGCTTACACAAGGCTGCCACCTGTGGCATTCTGAGGCCGTAGGCTGCCGGAGCGGCCCATACAGGACCGATTCAAGCACTTGCAGTTGAGGAATGAAGTTTACCGGCTGAACGATGAATTGCGGGCATTCATTCTTGAGAACTGTATCTGGGTGAATGAGCCATTCGTTGAGTTCTGAGCCACTAGAATGCTAGTTGGGTGGGAACTGTAGCCCATTGGTCCGGCTTTACCTAAATTCGCCACCTGCTGAACGCTCAGGAATCTAACTGGTCACAGTTACGTCAAGCAAGCAGCGTCATTCTTGCTGCTTGCATCTGCCTTTTGAGAAAACTGTTTGCAGTCCGTAGGCAGATTGTGTTAGCGTCAACCGAATCGTTTGGATTGTCCGTAACCCCGATTCGGAACAGGACCATGCGAAGCAATTATTCTCGCCGTATTCGATTCGAGCATCTTGAAAATCGTTGCATGTTGGCCGTGGTCCCAGGTGACTACAATTTTAGCGGAGTAACCGATCCAGATGATTACGATGTATGGCGAGCAGATTTCGGAAGTGTTGGTACACTGCCTGCCGATGGGAATGGCAACAACGTAGTTGACGCTGCTGATTATGTTGTATGGCGTAAGAATCTCGGCAAGACTCTGGCAGACGTTCCACCCGATCCTCCGCAAACCGTATCGGCGTCTGTAGCTGGGCCGACAAGTGTTCAAGTTACTTGGCAGGCGGTTACTGGGGCTACTTCATATGACGTGCAACGTCGTAGACCTAACGTAACGAATGACCCGTTCATTACTGTAGGCGACGACGTGACGGGAACTAGCTTCACAGATACTACAGTTTCGTCGGGCACAGTCTATGAATATGTAATTCTCGCCCAAAACACGGCGGGCACTTCACAGCCAAGTCAAACCACGTCGGTAACTGCTGGCTCCGCGAACCTGACGGCATATCGTCAGCAACAATTCCATGACCCCGACAATCCCACAAATGCCCCGATCTACGCACCGTTTGCTAAGTCAGCGGTTCCTGAACACCTAGAGGAAAGCACAACCCAGGGGCCGGGGATTCGTCCAAATCGGGACGATGACAACAACAATGGCCTTATTGACCGTTTCGAGGGCGGAATCGCCATTCCACTGGAAAATGATCTTATCGAGGTTCGCATTGACCGCCTTCCAGGGCAAGGGAATTTAGTTCTACGTGCTGGCGACGATTTGCAGTTGTATTACACCTACGATAAGGAAGACCCCGTACCGCTGGACGATGACGCAATATTCACTGAGAACCTTCCCTTTGTCAGCAACATGGCGACGGTGTTTGTGGAATGGGTCACGAATGGTCATGGAACAGATATGCTGGAATTGGTTGACCCTTTAACTTCGATGGTTATTGACACGATAGTATTCCACACTTTCCATAGCGTAATCATCGTCCTTGGCGGGGAAGGTCAAGTGCCAGCCGATCCCGTTTTAGTTCCCGGCAATCATGGCACGTTCAGCCTTGCAATCGACTTGTACCGCAACGAAGGCTATGACGTTCGCATGTACGATGAAGATGACGTTGGGCCTTTTGGTGGGGGACCGGCATACGATGAATTGGTTAATTCGATCAATCGGCAGTTAGTCGAGGAAGTGGCAATTTACGGTTACAGCCACGGTGGAGGTTCCACCTACGATTTGTCATGGCTCTTGAACGAAAATGTAATCGGGAACGAATTTGATATTACCCAGCCATTTACAGTTACTCTGACTGGCTATATCGACGCCATCACAAACACTACGATAGGGGCCGAAAATCGCCGTCCACCGCTAACAGATTTCCACGTCAACCAGTATCAGCAGAATACGGGTATCGGCGGGGCATTCTTGAATGGCGGGCCGTCCAATGGCGACGATGACTTAGACCGCAGTAATCTGTTGGATGTAAATGGAAATCCGATTGTCCACGGCACAATTGACGATAACATGACAATACTGAGCTTCCTGAAAACACGGATACTGCAACGGGTCACAAGATGATTAGAACCGTCCTACTGTGTGCGAGTTTTGCAGCAGTATTCATTGCGACGGTTTCTTGGCTGTACCTGATAATTGCTTTTGCACTGTGGATGCTGATATTTGGTGACGACTCCACCACGTTCGGCTACTACGCTCTTGCCATCGCCATACCGTTGGCACTGATCGTTTCCGGTGGCCTGCTGGGGGCTGCTATACGCTGGTCAGCCAGCACAAACATTCTGTGGGCTGCGATTATCGCCTCAGTGGTTTTGGAATTGCTATTCATTGTGGCAATTCGTAGTTAGTCGTCCCTGAAAACCCAGGCATGGCACCGCTGCAAAGCCATATACACAATAATGTCTCATGCCCCATTTGGAGCGACCTGTATAGCACTTCCGTTAGGCTTTTAATCCGTAGGTCGTGGGTTCGAATCCCGCCGGGCTCATTACGCATCCTCCAAAGGGCGATAGAATGGAGACTATTCCCGATGGGAGTTCGTGACTATGCATGTCGTCTGGGTAAACGCCATTCTATTCGGCGCTCTGCTTCTGCCGATAGCCGCTGTCGGGCAAGAATCGTCATCGCCGATTGCCAAAGAAAACGCCAAGACCGCGGCTGATCGCAAGCCGGTCGTTGACCCAGTTATTTTGTTGATCCGCGATGAATCGGTGCGTGCCGAGCTTCAACTCTCCGACGAACAGCGTCGCGTGCTCGCCGACTTGTTACAGAAACATAACCGTTTGCTGCTCGCGATTCGTGATGTCAGCCCGAGCGGCGCCAACGAAACGGTTAGTTCCGAATTGCAGGCATTGCGTCAAAGCTTTAGGGAAATCCTAAGTGAAAAACAACGAGCGCGTCTGACAAATCTCGTCTTACAGGCCCAAGGTTATAAATCGCTCCTTCGCAAGGATATTTCGACGAAGCTCCATTTGACGGATCAGCAGATACATGATCTCACCACTGCGACCGATGAAATTGCCGCTAAGTTGCAAGAGCTGAGAAAGACAAATACCGGCAGCACGCCTGATGAATTGGAGAAAAGCGTTGTCGCGCTACAGCGGGATCAGCAACAGCGGATTCTCGCGATACTCAACAAGCAGCAGATCGCTCAATACGCGGCTGCCGTCGGCGCTCCTTTCGATTTGACGAAAGTCAAAGCCAGCCCGGCCGACGCTCCAGAATTCGAGGGGATCGAAGCCTGGCTGAACTCCGAGCCGATCACGATGAAATCTCTTCGTGGCCGGGTGGTCGTCGTGAACTTCCTAGCCTTTGGTTGCATCAACTGCATTCACAATTATCCCTGGTACAAGGATTGGCACCAACGCCTGACGGCCAAAGGCGTAACCATCATCGGAATCCACACGCCGGAAACGAAACGTGAGCAAGACAACAATCTTCTCGCGGCGTCATTGAAATCGCACGAGCTAACATTCCCGGTCGCCGTGGATCAGGAGCGCAAAATGTGGCAAGCCTGGAGCAACGGCATCTGGCCTAGCGTTTATATTATCGACAAGCGCGGGCGCCTTCGCTTTTGGTGGTATGGCGAATTAGACTGGCAAGGCGCCGGCAACCAAAAAGTTGCCGAGCGCCAGATCGAGCAACTCTTGGCGGAAGAGTAATCCGCGAGTTGTACTCGATCTTTGCCGATTTTAAACCTGGTGCCGCACCGTCAGGTTAAAATGGTTTCATAATCTGGCCGTCTGCTCGGTTACCTAATTGTTGAAACGTTTGTGGGTCGATGTCATTGGAAATAAAGTGGACCGATCCGTCGGCGAAGGCGGTATTGACTCCTCCTGGATGGCGGCTGCTGAAGCCGCCTACTTCGAGCGAGTTTACCTTCTCTTCTTTATCCGCTTCGGGTATTTCATCTGGAGTTGGGCCGGCGTTTGGCTTGGTGCCGGTGTTGCGGAGTGTCGCTCGGGTGCCAGAGACCCAGCCCAGCTCGTCATTGCTTAAGCGTGCTTCGCTAAGCAACAGCGTTTTTGAGCTGCCGTCTTCGATTTCGCTGTAACGGATCTTGCTGTTGAGAAATAGCACGCCGTGATTGTCCTTGTCGATGGGGGCTTCCACATCGTTGTGGCAACCGACGTAGCTGCCATTAGCGACCTTGTGGTCCGAGTCGTAGAACTCATTGCCTTCCGATGGACATTGGATCGTGCTGATTCCCGTCGATCGCACCTTGGCGTTGGCCGGTGCGTAAGCGCCTAGTGCCATGTCGAAATGCTTGAACAGTGTGTTTTCTTCCATATAGGGAAGCACTTTTACGATCCAGCTAATTGCCAGGCCTTGCGGCTCGTTGCGAATGGGTCCCGTCGGATTGGTGACGCCCGGCGGCAGTGTCTCGAAATGAAACTCGTAGCTATGGATGGCCAATGCGAGTTGCACTTCGTTATTGACACAATTGGTGCGCCGAGCAGCCTCGCGGGCTGCTTGAACGGCGGGCAACAACAGGGACACCAAGATTCCAATGATTGCGATCACCACGAGCAGTTCGACAAGCGTAAATCCTGCCGCGAGTTTTCGCGGAAGGCGCTCTCGGCCGAGTGCGTGAAGTCGATAAGCATGGCGCGGATGCCACTTTGTTCTTTGCAGATACGGAGTCACAAGATAATTCGATGGCGCTTGCATATAATCTTCTCCTGTTTATCAAGGCATATTGTTTACAGTTCGAAATGTGCGTGTGCGGCGGATCGAGGTCTCGCCGCCGAGTGGGTATTCGGCCATAACCCGAGCTCTTCGCGTAGCCTGAGCCTCGTCCGATAGAATCTCGATGGTCACGCGACCATCCCCTTTGCCTGTGACCTCGGCGGCGGGCAGGTTCCAGATTTCGCCCTTATAGTTTGTCTCTCTAGTCAACTGATAAGCGGCCCGATCGCAACCGGCTTGCAGCAGAAGCTCTGTCTGCCGGAGGTCTCGCTCTGTGTGCAGTTTGCGGTGGGCACGTAAAGCCCCCTGCAACATGGCGCCAAGCAGTCCCATCACAACCAGCAAACAAACGAGTGCCACGACGAGTACGGTTCCTTGCCGCCTGCTCTCGCTGGCAGTCCAACTCGACCGGGAGTGCAAAAATGGCTTCATTTGGCACGCCCCTGTTCGGTGGTGATGTTCTGAGCAAGTACCTCTGCATTGCGGCTGACGACCGCTTCGAGTTGCAAGGCCAGCGGAATGGCCCGATACGCTCGCAGTTGCTCCTCCTGGCTGGCAGATTGATCCAAGCTGGCGCTGGTGATGGTTAAGGCGATGCGGTCGGGAGATGGAAGCCGCTGCACGGCCAGTTTGCACGCTGGGCTGAATGCAAACTCTTCCCGCGCCTCGACTTTGCCATTGCTCGATCGCGTTCTCAATACCCTGCCTTCGTGGTAGCGGTAATCGACCACCCGAGCCTCTGGCAACTGAATTTGCAGAACCAGGCCGTCCTTTTGCTCGGAAGCCTTCGGTTGCACCGCGAGCGCTTGATGAACATCGTTCCGAAATTGATGGCTGAGTCGCGTCGCGTTGCGCTCGGATTCGACAAATGTCCGTGAGTCGACCTCGACTCGCATTACGCGATGCAGCAACACAACACAGAGTGACAGAATCATCGTACATGCCGACATGAGCAGCATTAGCTCGGTGAGCGAAACACCGCATCGAACGTTTTTGCTGGGACGTCTCATATTTCACGGCGCCTTCTGCTCGTTGGAATTGCCACGTGGGAGAGCCCATCCTGTCATCGCCACTGTTTGCTCATGTTGCTCGTTCCAAGTGAGGCGAAGAACGACGCGCTGGCCGATGTCCGTCGGCATGGCTTCCGCGGTCAACTTCGCCGCAGGTAGCCGCTCGGCCACAAAGCTGGACGCCGCCAGTTGCGGAAGCGCTTGCGCAACCTCGCCGGGAGGCAGCGTCGTTACGCGGTCCATTTGATTGGAGAGCTCATCCAGTGCCAATCGATAATGCCGCTGTGTGACCAGCAGCCGACCATGCCGAACGATGAGCGTGACCGATACGCTTAACACACTCATAAGCAGCGTCAGCGCAACGAGCACTTCCAGCATGCTGGTCGCATGTCGACTCGGCTTTGTTGTTCTGTTTGACAATCGGAACATTTCACACTTCTTCGCGCATTACGCGGCAAGCCCTCGAATCAGGTTCGTCAACGGCGCGAAAAGAGCCAAGGCCTGAAACAACACGAACAACCCGAACAGAAGCACTACAACGGGAAGCACCAGCTGAGCGATATAGTCCAACGTCCGGAAGGCACGACGACTCTTGGCGGCGGCCAATTGCGCGAGTACCCAGGAGCGATTCCCCAATCGTTCGGACAAGTCGAGCGCGCGAACGTCGGCCTCCGAGATGATGTCGACCGAGCTCATGCTTTGCCACAAGTCGGCCCCCTGCTCGACTTCGTTCCTCACGAACAACAACTTATTGCGAAGTGTCGGATCAAAGTGATAACGGGCAAGCGTCGACAAAGCACTGGGCAACGGACGCCCGGCTTCGGATGCGATCCCAATCATCCGCAGCAAACCCGCCGTCTGCTTCGCGCGCAGCGGGCTAACGAACCGCATCACCCTTTGCCGAATGAAGCGGCCTGGCCTTGCAAATACAAAGGACAATACCCCCACAAGCAATGCAAGGATAAATAACCAGGCAGAGTTTTCGAGTAACTGAATACAGGCCACAAAAGCCTCAGTCACCCACGGCAGAGACAATCGATAATAAGCATATATCTGGCGAAAATCGGGCACGATCCTGATTTCGATGAATATGATTACAGGAGTGCTCAATAGCAGAATCGTAAGCAGATAAAGCTTCGTGCTCCGAAGCTGAGCTGACCCGGCGAGACTAGTGCCCTCTGGATTATTGAGCACCTCGCGCACTGCCGTTGCGGCTGTTCCCGATTGAGCATCGAATCGCACAGCCAGCATATCTTCGTCGCGCAATATGCCTGGAATTTGCTCCACGGCGTCCGCCAGTGGAACGCCTTCGCTTAACAAATGAAGGAGCTTGCGCAGGCGCCGTTGCTGAATGCCACGCTCATCCTCGGTCCACGCCTCGAGCAGAGGCAGCAGTGGTAATCGCTCCTCGATCCCCGTGGCAATTAGCCGCAACAAGCCGCGTTGCTGCACGGCCGTGGTGTACCATGGCCAGCCGAACGGCAGCGACAACCGGCCTTGGGTAAGTCGTCGAAATGTGGGAAACGAAAGATCCATAATGAACGTCAACGCCCGGCAGCTAGCCGCTTAGTCCTTCAATGAGGCTGAAAAAAGGCAAAAACAGGCTCAATACGACACTCGCCACGACAAACCCAATCATGAGGACTGCTGCCGGCTCGACCACTCCACTTGTCCAAGACAAGCGTGATTGAACTTTCTCTGAGTACGTGTCGGCGGTCTCCCGGAGTAGTCGAATACGTGAAGGAGTAGGAATATCGGAGCGCAACGCCTGGTAAATCACCGCCATCTTGGGAGGCGCTTCCAGTTGGTTTGCCGCACGGACATTGGTTTGCAGCTCGTCCGCCAGCCGCCATACCGACTTTCGCAGACCACTCCGCCTGGTCAGCAAGCCTGCTACCTTCAGTGTGTCTGGAATCGAGAGACCTGCCTCGAGCAGGTCAGCCATAAAGCGGCTGAGCCGAGCAATGGCGGTCGTTCGTCCAAATGGTGCAAACAGCGGATGCACATCGCGTCGTGATCCAAAAAGACTACGCCTAGAGATAAACGCTATTCCGCCGAAGAAGACCGCGAGTGCGATCAACATGTACGGCCAATAGTGAGCGATCCAACTGGAGAGCGCGAGATTCAACCTGGTGATCCTCGGCAGTTGGATTCCGAATTCAGAAAAAATACCGCGAAAGATTGGCACAATCAGGATGCTCAAAAGAACAAAGACAATTCCCGCGGCGCAGGTAATGAACAGCGGATAAGCAAGCATGAGCCACCACTGCCGGCGGAGCTCGTCGGTGCGACGTGACTCTTGAATAAACTCCTGCAAGATCCGTCCCGGGTCGCCCGAGGAAAGAGCCGCACTCAGCACCGGTAGCCAGTATTCCGGAAGCTTGGAGAATGCCTGCTCCGCGTCAATTGGATCGCCCCGCTCGAGGACTTCGATCAGCTTTTGCAGTTCGCGTTGCCGAAGGCCTGCCGGCAGTTCTTCAGAGAAGGCTCGCAGCGCGGGAACGATTGTTTTGGCGCCTTCGAGAATCTTGCTCAACTGAGTGTGCAGCACCGTGCCTTCGATGACATCGCGGGCCGAGTCTGCGTTTGCCGGCATGTAACGCATGGTTGGCCGGGCAGGCGTTGTAGGAGCGTAGCCAATCGACTGAAGGGTTAAACCAAGCGATTGCAACTGAGCGATCGCATCCTGCACCGTTTCCGCCTCCAGCTCGCCCGATTTTGGCTGCTGATTGGCGTCCCAGGCCTGGTAATGAAAAGTCGGCATCGTACTCAAATACTTGTATCGTTCGCCGCGCATGTTCAACGCGGCATGGCTACGGCCTTCAACATCTGTGTCAACGGAACGAATAGCGTGAGTCCATACAGCAATGTCACGGTGCCACCGATCAGCACCACCCCGAGCATCGGAGCAACAATCTTGGCTCGCTGAATGCTGTAGTTCGACGCATCTCGATAGAGGGCCGCTGCCATGTGCATGGCTCGCCCTCTGCCTACCGTGGCGTCTGATTGAAGCAATGCCCAACGCAGGAACGGCGGAATCCGCTGGGCCTCGGGACTATCTGCATTCAATGGCTCGCCACTTGCGGCGTTCTCCGCCAGCGCTCTTGCACTTTCAGCCAACGAGGCATCGGAACAACCGCCGGCCGAAATCGCCAAGGCCTGGTCGAGCGGCACATTGCCTTTTTCGAGCGAAGCCATCGTCTCGGCAAAGTGGGCGCATTGCTGCTGTTGCACGGATTGCGAAGTGCCAGAGATCAGCCCCAGCAACCTGGAGATTGTCCCACCAGCGGAAGCATTCAAGAACGAGCGACGTCGCCAGCGCAATACAATCCAAAACAAGAAAATAATCGGTGGTAGGGCGATCCAGATTGGCAATGTATCGCGCACCTTCTGCAGAAAAACCAAACCGGTGCCTGGCTCGATCTCGAAACTGGTGTAGGCCGATTCCATGTGTGGGACAAAGAACAAGCAGCACCCGATCAGGCCAAGATATGCAAGCCCACACACGATAAATGGATAAAAGAGGGCCGATTCGTTTACATACCGTGATTCGTCGGCCGAACTGGCAACACGGCTGAACTCCTGCAGCGACGCATTCAAATCGTCGCTCTTCAGGCCCGTGACAATCAGATTGCGATACCACGCTGGCACTCGATCGCCATTTTCGATGACTGCCTCGACTGCATCGCCCCGGCTGACCTGCCGGGCAACCAGCGCGTTGATCCGAGAAAGCATGGCCGGCAAATTACCATCGGGAATTTCTTCGCCCGCCCCGACTGGCACACCTGCCTCGCTCAGCGCCATAAGCTGGTCGTTGAAGGCCATGAAGTCGTCAAGTTCGACGGTGCTCATATGAAGTTTTGCGAATTGCCAAGTTGCTAAATGAGCGTGGAGGGCATTGGAAATATGCGGCTAGACGGCGGCAACGCAATTGCGCCGAGAATCTCTATTCCTACCAACGAGATGCGCGAGAGCTAGCGATTTGTCTGCTACGAAAGGAAGAATCCTTAACAAATCGCTCTTATTGATCTCTGCGCAGCCAATAATCCCTGCCGTCATTCCCGCGTACGCCGAAGTGCTGGATTACCGCCTCCGCGTAAATGACTCGCAAAAACCTGTCGCCGGGATCATTTACGGCGCAGATCTCATTAGGACTGAAGAGGAATAGCTAAAGTAGAACGACAGGCTAAAGCCTGTCCTACGGGAGGTTTGAGGTCGCTTCTAGAGCTTCAGCCGGAACACGTCGGCTTGCCGGACACGCAACTCGGTGTAGGCTTCAACGAGCCTCCACGACCCATCCCCTGCCCCGCCACTTATCCCTGAAGCAGCAACGGGAGATGTCGTCGCCAATGACAGGCTCCGGAGATCGTCACGAAAATCGAGCTTGCTGATGCTCGCGGTAACACACCAGATTAAAAGGGCCGCTGTTAGCGCGCCCTTATAGATATAACGCCGGATTCGCCGTTCGCCGCTGTTGAGGCGGGCCGCATCCAGCACCCGCGGGCGCAGGTCCCTGGAAACCTGCACATAGTCGGCCGCCGAACGCAGCAGCGCCTCGACTTCGCCAAAAGACTCAAAAGCATTGGGCAAGTCAGTCACGGTCGGCCTCCTGTTGCTGTTTGAGAAGGCGTTTACTCAACTTGGCCATGGCGTACTGATAACGGCTAGCAACTGTATTGGGCGACTCCTCCAGTACCGCGGCAATCTGGGCGAAGGTCATCCCTTCCCAAATTTTGAGCACGACCACCTCGGCCTGCTCCGGTGGCAACGTGCGCAAGGCCGACCAAACAGCGCGATAGGTCTCCTCACGCTCGACTTCATCCACACGACAAAAAGTAACCAGATCCGTTAGATTGTCGGCCTCGGTCCAGCGTTTTTTACGCCTGCCAATCAGCAGCGCTTCGTTGCGCACCATGCGAAGCAAGTACGCCCAGGGGCAAGTCGTTGGCGAAAGCAAGTCGGGCCGATCTGCCACACGCGTGAGCGAAGCCTGAACGGCATCCTCGGCATCGTGCTGGTTACGTGTTATGGCAACCGCAAACCGTACCAAACGCTGGGATGTCAGGTCGAACAACGCGCCGAGGGCATTTACACCGGTACTCGCCAACCGGTCGACGCAATCTTGGACACGCTCAGTAAAGAGGCTTTGCTCCATCATGCAATTAAGGATGCGCGATCGGAGCGGGTTTGTCTAATTATTTTCAATATTCGAAAAGTTTTTGGTTCTTCAGGATTTTTAATGGGTGGAAGGTGCTTATGGCCTACGGCCAAACATTGATTGTGGTGGCTTGTTCCTGGGGCGTTGCCCCAGGCTTCGGTGATCTTGGCCGTTGGCCAAAGACGCCAAGCGTCCAGGCGTCGCATTATGCACATGGGGAATGAATCATGGCCGAAGGCCTTCGTCAGCGTAGCCTGGGGCAACGCCCCAGGACGCGGGCCCATCAATAACTTTTGGCCGAAGGCCATAAGCACCCATTAAGTTTCCGAAAGAACCAAGTTTTTAGACTGGCGGGCGAATGGAAGAAAGCGACAGGGCCTTGAAGGATGATAAAAAAACGCGAATATAATGCGATCCGTGCTTATATACCACTGCTTGCCGATCGGCTATATCCGGCTGATTTAGAATCGCGACTCTGATTTAGCGTCACCTTTTCCCGGAGCCCGTTGTGGAACTGCTATTTACCGTGGACAACCTGATTGCCCTGCTCACTCTGACAGGGTTGGAAATTGTGCTCGGCATCGACAATGTCGTGTTCATTGCCATACTCGCCGGCAAGCTTCCGCAAAACCAACAGGCCATGGCACGACAAGTCGGACTCGGCCTTGCCATGCTCATGCGGATTTGCCTGTTGCTCACGATTAGCTGGGTCATGAGCCTCACGAGCGAGCTGTTTTCGATTCCGAGCTTTTGGACCAGCGAGCCGGGCGATTCGCATGGCGTCAGCGGGCGAGACCTGATCATGCTGATCGGCGGGCTCTTCCTAATTGGTAAAGCGACGACCGAGATTCACGCCAAGCTCGAAGGCATGCATGAGACTGCGAAAGCGGGCTCGGCAACTTCGTTCGGAGCGGTCATCGTGCAGATCGTCCTCATTGATATCGTCTTCTCGCTCGACTCCGTCATCACGGCAGTCGGAATGGTCAGCTCGCCGCCGGACGCGAAGTGGGTGGGAATCACCGTGATGGTCACCGCGATCGTTGTTTCCGTGATGGTCATGCTCCTTTTCGCCGGAGCAATTGCAAGATTCGTCGACCGGCACCCGACGATGAAGATCCTCGCCCTCTCCTTTCTGATTCTGATTGGCGTGGTCCTCATGGCCGAAGGTTTTCATATGCACATTTCCAAAGGCTACGTTTACTTCGCCATGGCGTTTGCATTAGTAGTGGAAATGCTGAACCTGCGGCTGAGACGTTCGCCCGATCCGGTCAAGCTGCATCAACGGTACAAAGGCAAGGTCCCGACAAGCACGGGGAACCATCGTCATTAGAGGCCGCCGATTCCACTGGTCACTTGGATACGTCAGCACCAACTAATACAAGATCGTTAAACCGATCCACCGGCTCGCGGGCGGCCCAAGCAATGCCGCGTAGCAATAAAATGCGGAACATCGGATCATCGAATGTCCAGGAGAAATGTCCCGGGATCGACACAAAGACCCGGCCACGGCCTTGTTCAAGCGCCCACATCTGCGGCTGCGGAGACTCGTCTTCGACCGCGGTCGCGAGCGTTCGATTAGCTGGCAACGAACCGACCATTTTCCAATAGGTCTCATCGAACAGCTTCAAGGTGTCGAAGTTCCGGATGATCGGGTGATTGGTCGCGCGATCGAAGACAAGCGTTTCTTCACCATGGCGAAAGCCAACCAATCCCAAGGCGGCCAATCCGATGCGCTTGGCAAATTCACGCCCGCCCTTCTGGCCATCCACAGCCCAATGGATATAGACCAGCCCCCCGCCCCGTTTGAGATAGGCATCGATATCGCGTGCCCTCTGGTCGTTCCAATCGCCATGTTGATAGAAGATCGTCACATCGGCTTGCTGCAACTGTTCTGTAGTCGGCCATTCCCACGCAGTTGAAACCTGCGTGTCTTTGGCGGCCGCTAGTAACTCGGACCAGGCCTTCTGAAAAGCCGGGTAATCATGCTCGCCCACGCCGTGATCCTTCGCTCCGGCGACGAAGAGCACATGAATCGGCCGTGTTTTCTCCGGCGATTGCGGTGCGTCAGCTAACGCCGCATTCACTTCCGCCAACGTCCGTGGCTTCGGCCTCGGACCGGCATGATCCCGAGGCATGGCCGGCGGCGGCGATAGTAAGAACGTAAGCAGGTCACGCATCCCATCCGACCCAATCAACTCGGGCAGTTTCTCCGGCATCGTCGAAATGGTCGAAGGACGCATTTCTTCGATTTCGCTACGTTTTACTTTGATCGTCGCGCCCTTGGCATCTCCGATCGAGACTGTATCGCCTTGCGTGTGGAGTACTCCCTGGAGCACGCGTCCATCCGTCAGCACCACGGTGTACGACAGATAATCTGGGTTGAGAGCGAAGCTCGGGTGCGTAATGTCGCGGAGCACCGATTGATAGTCGCGGTGAACGAGGTTCGAGAGATCGGGTCCGATCGCTCCGCCGCGTCCATACATTGCGTGGCACTTGGCGCACATCGCCTTCTCACCGAAGAACTCGCGGTAGCCTCGCGCCCAACTGCCACCCTTCAACTCGGGTGGAAGTGTGGTAATGGCGGCCGTGTCCTGCTTACCGCTGGTGTCCGCCCAGGGAAGTAGCAAGCGGCGAAGTGGGAATGGTCGCGGACGACTATCTTCATTCGTCGTCCATTCGATGACGAGCGTCGCGGGCCCCTCCCCTTTTGTGAGTTGGATTTCAACGGGGACAAGTTTGCCGGCCGTTGCGGCGACGGTGAAGGTCGCATCGTGGCCCGGTTCGCCAACTTCGACCGGTTTCGTTCCGCTTGCGGAAGTCGTCAGCTTCACTTTTGACGTAGGCCGAGCGGCGTGCAGCGCAACGGTAACCGACTCGGGCGGATATTCATAATCGATCTTCGAGCCCGGCTGCACAGCCGGCCTCAGCATATCAGTCAAATCGAGCTTGCCGCGCAGAGTAAGCACGCCTGGGCTAGCCATGGCAGCCCACAGGGCATCGTGCGGCGCGCTTCCTCTGGTAAACTGTCGGCTAACGTCCAAGTCGAAATGAGGTAGCCAACCGCTCCACACTGCCTTGCCGCCTGCCGACTCCCAAGTTGCTTCACAACCACTTAGGTCGAAGTCCAAATCGATCTCCGGTTGTTGAGGCAACTCGGCACTCGCGCTGGCAGACTTCGTACTGGCCCGAGGCAACGTCAATCCATAGTGAACTGCCCGCGAGATCGGATCGGTCGCCAGCACAAGTGTACGGCCATCGGCCGTCAGTTGCGTCGATCGGATCGGCACTTTGAATCGCGGCGCCAGCCTTTGGGCCTGCACGGCCGCGTAGCCAGGCCACAACGATTCGAAGCGGTCGCCCGCTCGCACATATTGTCCGCCGGTCAGCACCGCTTGTGCCGACACGTCGCGCAGCAAGTCAGCGGGGACTTTGCGATCAAACTCCACGCGCACTTCACGTGGCCCCACCGGCCAGACGGCAACCGGCTGCGGATACGAGGGATCAGAGTAGGAAATCTTGAACAGCTTGCCCTGGCCGGTTGGCCCGCTGCCCCAGTCCGGCGCGCCGCTGTGGCACGCCACGACTAGGCTTCCATCCGGCGCGACACAAGCATCCGCGGCCAACATGTTCAAACAGGCCAGCAACGTCGTACGCGCCACATATCCAGTGGGCGAATGCGCGAGCTCCGTGCGGAACAGTCTTCCCCGCGAATAACCCGTAACGAGCGCATCGCCGGCCCATCGAGCTGGACCAAACACTGGCCCATCTGTTTGCACCGGATCATTGAAATTCAACCCGCAAGTGCTTTGGTGCTGCGGCGAATAGTCAAACGTGCTTGGCTCGTCGATCACATTCGGCAAATACTTGGGATGACGAGCAGGAAAACCGTAGTGCCGGCCACGTTGAATATGCAGCAACTCATCAAACGGATTCCCGTTCGGAACCCACGTGGCCCCTTCCTGATCGGTCGCGAACAAATCGCCACGTGAATTGAACCGCAGTGCCACGGGAAAGAGAATACCAGTCGCGATGATTTCGTGCGACTTGAAATCGGGCGCTACACGAATGATCGTGCTCGCTTCATCAGTCAATCGGTACTGCGGCTTTCCATCTTTGTCGCGCAAGAGTGGATCCGTAAAGTTGCCGGTCCCACGGCCGAAGTACACGCTGCCGTCGCGACGGTCAAAGGCCACGCCGAGTCCATCAACCTGATGAAAGCTCTCCTTCCAACCACCGGCAACTTCAATCTCTTTGTCGGCCCAGTCGTCGCCATCGGTGTCGACGATCAACGCGCAACGGGTCTTTCCAACGACGAATACTCCGTTACCCCGCTCATAGCCCGGGGGAGTAAGATCCATTCCAATCGGCGACCGCAGGCCACTCGTGTTGTCCCAAAACAGATCAGCTTTATCCTCAAGTCCATCCTTATCGGTGTCACGTAGGAGCCAGATTTTGCCATCGTAGGCTTGGGCAACGAGTGTGCCGTCGGCGCGGTACTTGATGTTGTTGATATTTGTCAGGTCGACAGGCAACTGCCTTGCGGTAAAACCTGGCAGAAATACTTGTACCGGCGGCGGGTCTTTTACCAGCTCAAGCTGAGAGGACGCTTCCGGATCGCTCGGCAGAACGTCTTTGATGAAAGCATAACGTGCATCCAAATATTTGTGGATGCGTTGCAACTCGTCTGAAGACAAACGGCGGTTGTAAATTAAAACCTCGGCAAGATCGACCCGACCGAACCCATCGACGTGCTGTGGCCCCGCGCCATTGTTGTAGTAGCGAGCGCCGACGGTAACTTCATCCATGCTGATCGCTGAACCATCGCGCGGACGTTGCCCCTCCGGCTGACCATCAACCGACAAACGAACGGTCTTGTCACGAGCGTCGGAAGCGACCACGAGCGTGTGCAAGCCCGCAAAGGCTGATTCCCGAGTTCGTAGATTCTGTGCGCCGCCGAATCCGCGTCCTTCGACATTGAGCATGGAGAACTGCCCGGTAGTGGCCGGTCCCTGATCAATGTTCAGGCCGCTCGCGTAGTCGCGTTCGTTCGCCGCGTTGAGCGCCATGAAAGCAGCGAACGATCCCAAGTTCTGCCGCGGCGCGGCCACGATCACGATCGTAAACGAATCGAGCTTCATTCCCTGCTTGAGCGCGCGAAGTCGATCATCAACACCATCGAAGCGAACAATCGCGGCATTGCCGATCTTCAGAATCGACGGAGCCGAATTCGTGTCGTACGCTTGAAGATTACGGCCCTTGCCCGAGGCATCTCGCCATTCCATTAACTTGCCATCGGACGGCAACTCGGCACTCCCCATTGCGTGCGAAGCATCGAGCCACAACTCGAGCCCATCGCGCACGGGCATACCGCTCGCTGCCCATGGCTCCGCTGCGTAACACGGCAGCTCCGTTAGCGCCGCAAATGTGAACAACAGAGTGAGAATGCGCCATGCGCCTGCCACCAGGCTCCGCGCGAAATATTTCTCGATCTCTCGGTAGCCAACCATTTCTACCTCAAAAATGTCCAAGGGCCGTCAACCATGGGGATGGCTCAAAAATAACTTCGGCAGATGGGATTTACCACGGAGACACAGAGAGCACGGAGAAGACAGAAGGAAAAAAGGAAGGCACGAATCACCACTGATCCACACTAATAAAAACCAGGAAGATGCAGAGACAGACTATCGTCTTTCCTCTTTATTAGCTTATTACTGTCCCTTAGATTGATCTATGCCTAACTGCCGAAAGATGCTTTCTTACG
>CAZJWY010000051.1:0-28868 GCA_964549545.1 uncultured Planctomycetaceae bacterium
GTATGGGGCCGAATGATAGGATTTTCCCGAAAATCCTATCATTCGGCCCCATACTCTGTGCGCTCGCGATCCGTCCCCCCCTTAGACCTGCCATGCTGCCAGATCCCCATCAGCTTGTTCGTCAGATCACCAGCCTTCAACACGAAACCGTCACTCGTTGGCACGCCTGTCATCCCGATAATTCCTACACGGGCCTGCTGGCCACGGTTTGCCAGCAGCACCAATTCAACTTTCTCTTGTGGCACGAAGAGGACATCGCCCGCAGCCCAGAGGTCACCGATACCCGCATCGCGGAAGTAAAGCGCGCGATCGATCGTTACAACCAGCAGCGCAACGACTGGATCGAAAAGATCGACGAAGCAGTGCTCGAGCAGTTGGCCGCCGTGGGCATTTTTCCCCGTGCGGGCGCCAAACTGAACACGGAAACGCCCGGCAGCGCGATCGACCGTCTCTCGATCATGTCCTTGCGCATCTACCACTTCCACGAGCAGCTCACGCGCGAAGGGGTAGACGACAAGCACCGTACTACCGTTGGAGAGCGTCTGGCTCGTTGCCAGTTGCAACACGCCGACCTCTCCCAATCGTTGGCCGAACTACTCGACGACATCTGGGCCGGCCGCAAGCAGCTTAAGGTCTACCGGCAAATGAAGATGTACAACGACCCGACGCTCAACCCTTACCTGTATCGCTCGCAACGCCGCGCCGGCTAACCGTGATTCCGACATCTGCTTCCCTTCATGCCCCTCTCGCTCTCTCAATGCCGAAATCCGCGCCGCGTGCTCCAGGTGATTACGCCTTCGCGTATGTCTGGCGCCGAGATGCAGTTGGTGCGCATGACTCCCCGGATGATCGCCCGTGGCCACGATATCGCGACAATCATCAAGCGCAACAGCCCCGCCGCGACCGAGATGCGCCGCCTGGGCGTGGCTGCCAAACGCCGCCGCATCAGCGGCAAAGCCAGCCTGCTGGCCCTGCCGGTTCTTGCAAAGGCCGCTCGTGAGCATCGGGCCGAGATCATGCAGTCCACCCTTTCTACCGCCAGTTGGTGGAGCGGCTGGTTCGAGCGCCTTGGCGGACCACCCTCGATCGGGCACGTGCAAGGTTTCACCTCCGCCCTTTGGCACCGCCACCAAACACATCTGATCGCTGTTTCTCACGCCGTAAAACAGCACCTTGTGAATCAAGGAATTTCTGCGGAGCGGTTCACTGTCATCCACAACGCGCTGTCGCCCGATGACTTCTACGCCACTCGCGATCCGCTTATCGTTCGCGCGGAGCATGGTGCCGACGCAACAACGCCCGTGGTCGGCACTTTCGCCCATCTGTCGACGAAAAAGGGTCACCGGGAACTCTTCGCAGCGATGCCCACCGTTTTACGTGAATTGCCGCAAACTCAATTCTGGATCGTGGGGCAGGGTAGGCTGTGGCGCGAGTTGCATAAAATCGCCGAAAAGTCCGGCGTGATGAATAACGTTCGCTTCCTTGGCTTTCGTCGCGACATTGCCAATCTCATGAACGCGATCGACGTGATGGCACTGCCATCGCGTCGTGAGCCGTGCGCTCTCGTGTACGTCGAGGCGGCCCTTTCGCGCAAGCCTTGCATCGCATGCCGCTCGGGCGGCGCACCCGAGTCGATCGAAGATGGCCAAACAGGGCTGCTCGTCCCGACACGCGATAGCGGGGCAATCGCCGAATCGCTCCTCACGCTCCTTACCAATCGCGATCGCGCGACTCGAATGGGCCAGGCCGCGTACGAACGCGCCGTAGGCTTGTTCGGCTGGGACCGCTTCATTTACACACTGGAGCAGGTGTACGAACGAGTTCTCGACGAAAGTGCTTCCATTCGCAAATCGCGTCGCCGATCGGCTGCCTGACAGGTGCTATAAACCATGTTGTCCACCGATTTTGCTCGGCGTCATGCCAAGGTCGTTCGTGGGCAGCAATTTCTGCCTGGATCGCAGCCCGTCGTCGTACCGTCGTTCCGATCACAACGCGCTCCGCGCGTTCTGCATGCAATTACGCCCTCGAAGATGGCCGGGGCCGAAACATTCCTGGCCCGATTGACTCGTCGCGCGTCATTCGATCAGTTCGTCAGCCATGTCGTGACTAGCCGCAGCCGGGCCAATCGGGAGTTGCTTGCCGCCAATCTGCCGTTCGATCGCCTGGGAATCGGTGGCAAGGCCAACTTCCTGGCCATTCCTCGACTCGCCCTCGCCGCACGCCGTTTCCAGGCAGACCTGCTTCATTCACACCTCTCCACCGCCAGTTGGTGGTGCGGCTGGCTCGAGCAACTGGGTGGCCCTCCTTCGATCGGACATGTTCACGGTTTCACCTCGGCCCATTGGCATCGTCGGCAAAGCCATCTGATCGCCTGCTCCGAGGCCGTCCGGCTCGATCTGATCAAAAAGGGAATCGCCGCCGACCGGATCACGGTGTTGCATTACCCGATGGATCCAGATGACATGCGGCCGACACGCTCACGTTTGGCTCTTCGCCAAGAGCTGGGTGCTGAGCACGACACCCCAATCGTCGGCACATTCGCCCATCTCTCGCCGAAAAAGGGGCATCGCGAGCTACTTCAAGCCGCCTCGCTGGTATTGAACTGTTTGCCCAAGGTTCAGTTTTGGTGCTTCGGCGAAGGGCCGCTGCACGACGAGATCGAGCAGGCGGCTCGCGAGCTGGGTATTGCCGATCGGTTCAAGCTTTTCGGCTTCCGCCGCGACGTACCCGATCTCATGCAAGCGATCGACGTGATGTGCCTCCCCTCGCGCCGCGAGCCGTTTGGCTTGGTCTACGTCGAAGCAGCCCTGGCTGAGAAGCCAGTCATCGCCTGCCGCGCGGGCGGGGTGCCCGAGATCGTAATCCACGGCGAAACCGGTCTCCTCGTGCCTCCCCCAGTTCCCGAAGTTGCCTCTACTACGACGAATTCACAGATAACCGCGCTTGCCGATGCGATCTTCACACTGCTCGACAACCGTGAAATGGCCGCTACGATGGGCCGCAACGGTCGCGACATGGCTCTCGCCAACTTCGAATGGCCACGCTACATCCGCAAACTGCGTGATGTTTACAATCGCGTGCTCGATGAGCGACGATAGTCGCTGCCTTTATTGAGTCTTGCACGGGCAATAAACGATCACACGCGAGCCGGGGCGTCCCCGCCCCCGTCCAGCCGTTCAATATCTATATCCATGAAAGCATCAATAAGTTGCTAATCACCATCGCCGAAGGCGCCTTCCACAAAGAATTTAGCATCCGGCGGCAACGCCGAATCTCCAAACAACACCACCAAATAGGCACGAAAGAGTAATCCGACCCTAGCCACACTTTCGGTCGGCATTCAACCGCAACAAATGATCGCATGCCCGAGCCGTCATCTCGACGGTAATCGCTCGCATAGCCAGGTCGTTGGCTTGCCGTCGCTCGAGCGACGACCCATCTTCGTACCGGATTTGCAGCCGAATGTTTTGTGGCCCATAGGCGCCACACCAGTCGCCGCGGCTTGGCCCGTGCATGCTGATCGTGGGCGTCCCCACCGCAACCGCCAGGTGCATTGGCCCGGTGTCGGATCCTACAAATAACGCCGCGCGGCGCGAGAGTGCCGCGAGTTGAAGCATCGTGGTCGGCGGCGCGAGCTGAGCATGTCCCCCACTCGTCGCAACAATAGTTTCCGCCAATGGAATCTCACTCGGCAAACCCCAGACCGCTACACTGGCCACTCCATGTGCTTGATAGAGATGCCTCGCCAGCTCGCCATATCGCTCGGCCGGCCAAATCTTCGATGGCCATCCTGCCCCCGGATTCAGCACCGCAAATCGTCTGCCGGCAAGCCCATTCTCTTGCAGAAATCGATCCACAAACTCCGCGTCGGCGACCCGTTCCGGCAGATTGAATTCAATCTTGGGCGATTCGATGCCCAGTGGTCTGAGCAGGCTTAGATAATGCTCGATAACATGCGTACCGTGGGCTTCGACCAGTTCATTATTAAACCAACGACTAAGCTCACGCCCATCTTCCCCCGCCAGCCCAATTCGCCGCGCCGCGCCACTCAGCCAGGCCGTGATCGCGCTCTTGGTCAAGCATTGTAGATCGATTGTTGTATCGAACTTTAGTTTGCGAAGCTGCCGTGTCATGCGAATAATTTCCCCCGGCGACTTCCAGAACCGCCGAGGAACACGTATGAGCGCATTAAGCGCGCCATGCCCTTCTAGAATTTGGCCCGCGGCACCTTCTGCCACCCACCCAATGAATGCTTCAGGCAACGCCCGGCGAAGTGCGCAGAGTACCGGCAACCCGTGGATCGCGTCGCCAATCGCAGAGAGGCGAACGATGAGAATGCGAGAGTGGGCTGACGGCAATTCAGGCGGCATGTTACGACATCCCTGTCTTGTGATACGGTACGGAGCCGCATTGTATCTCACCGAGCCGTTAGCGAGGATGCCGTTTTCCTCGGGGCGCGGCTTGTCTGGGCTACGCAGGGCGACAAGGCGATCGGGATTGCCACAGGCTCAACGACCGCGAATTACTTCAGCGCAACTCTTGAATCGTGTGCTTGGCGTCCTTGGAGACCAGGACGATGTTTCGATCGCGGATTCCGTAGAGCACGTCATTGAAATCGATGGGCTTGAGTTTGGCTGATTTCGTTAAGCTGAACGTATCGTAGCCGTAGGAGATGATTTTTCGTAGCTCGGCAACGTAGTCGTTCCAGGATTCGCCGGATATCTCTGGATGGCACTCGAGCATGAGGATATCGATGCAGTTCCGTTCGAGCAGGCGCGACGCGCCCTGCAATACCTGATGATCGAATCCCTCCACGTCGATCTTCAGAATGCGGATCGGCAGGTCAATGGGAAATTCATCGTCCAGCGTGCAGACCTCGACATCGACCCGCTCCTCCCCGCCGACCAGTTGGGCGGTGTCGTCGAATGCGGCGGCGGATCCGGCGGGAGATAGCGTCGCGCCGCCAAGCAGCGCGCGGCTGAATCGGAGTTGCATCGCGCCCCGTTCGGAACTTACGGCCTTCTGGCGAACGTCCACCCGGTCGTGATACCAATTCATTACCAACGATTTCTTGAGCAACGAAGCCGGCAACGGATTGGGCTCGTAAGCATAGACGCGGCCGAACGGCCCGACGTTCTGCGCGGAGAGCAAGGAGAACACGCCGACGTTGGCGCCGACGTCGATCGCCCAATCCCCGCGGCGAACCACGCGCTTGACAAACAACTCTTCGTAAAACTCATACGTGCCGCGAAGGGCGATTTCGGGCGTAATCGACACATCCTCACCCGACAGGTATATCTTAGGACCATGCACCATCTGAGCGCAGACGACGCCGCTAGCGCTATAAGGTTCGGCGCGGTGGAGGCGCATCCGCTGTCGAAACGTGAGCAAGCGGTTGCGCGTACTGCTAATGAACCAGCGTCCCAAACGAAGAACGCGCCCTCTTATGGATCGGTAGATGCGTCGCAAAGACCAGATGGGAGGGATTTTCGGCTTCCAGGATGACACCCACAGATGCGTGCCGTAGGTCCATTGCCGCGGCGGCTTCGGCCGCGTGCTCGGGAAATAGGGATAGAACGTCTCGCGCGGCACCACGGATACATCATCCCGCCTATGCAATACACGTAAGAAAAACCGTGGCCCAGTCGTGATATCGCCGGGAACCTTCCAATCAACTTCATTCCAGTCCAACTCGTCGATCAGGTCTGCCAGCACGGGGCTTTGCGGGACGGCGCCGAAGAACGCGTTTGTCGGCAAATGTCCATCCTCGGTTCCAACCACGAACGGGAATCGCCGCAACGGCTCCAGGCTCTTCAGCAACACGATGTCCGAATCAACGTAGAAGCCGCCCTGTTGGTAGACCACTTCCAGCCGCATCAAATCGGAAAGCTGCGCCCCCGATTGCACTTTGCCCCAGTACTTTGCCAGCTTGAATGGGGCCGGATCGACGGGGTCTCTCCAGACGACGACCTCCCAGTCGGGATGCACGTCGCGAGCGATTTGGATATTCCGCAACTGAACTTCGGTGGGATGTTCCGGGATCGTGAAATGGATAATCTTGGGTATGGTCATCGCAGGCTCTTCGTTGTTGGAACAGTCATTGCGCCGATGGTCTGCGGACGCATATTCCGATGATGAAACGTAGTGGTGTCTTTGGTCCTAGCTTTTGAGCAATCTTGTTTTGGGAAGCATCGCCACGAGCTTCGCGAAAACGTCGTTCCATGGTTCTGGCGCAATTAACCGCGCTCCAACCAGCGCCGCCACCGCGCCCGCGGACCCCGCAAGGATCAATTGCAGGAAGGGGTGCGATGCTTGCGTCAAACGGATGACGGCGAGCGAGGTTCCACCGGTGATGATCGCCACGACGAGCGGCTGGGCGTAAGCCGCAGCCATATCGCGGCCCCGGACGCCCGACGAACAAAAAATCCAGGAACCAAACGGGGGCGACGCAAGCGCATAGAAAAAACAGGTGGCCAGCGCGGCGCCAAAGGCTTTGCCGAAATATGCTCCGATAAAAACGCACGCCAAGAATACCATGGCTGAAAAACAGGTCCACAAGAAATAGAAACGGAATTGTCCGCGCGCTTCCAGCAGGCTGCACGCGGGCCAGGAGATCACGTCGAACGCCAGGCCGATGCTCAACAGTTGGACCAAGGGAATCGCCGCGTTCCATTTGTCTCCGTAGAGGGCGTTCAGTAACGGGCCCACCAGGACAGCTTGCAGTATGCATAGCGGCATGCCGCAAAGCGCGATCGCCTTCGTAGCTCGGAACGCGCCCTGGGTCTGTTGCGGGGAAAATGCGGGCATCCGCGACAAACCGGCGATCAGCACCATGTGAAGCGATCCGGCCGTCAAACGAATGGCTTGCGTCGCGATGCTATAGGCGAAGAAGTAAGGGCCGACGACCTCGGGGCCGTACAGCGAGCCCAGGATGATATAGTCTCCTTGCACGACCATCGTAACGAGCAAGCGTTGGCCAAAGATATAGCCCGTGTCGCCGACCAGATACTTCCAATACCGGAAAGCGTCGCGCACATGGATGGTCGGCCGTGCGACGCGCCAGAGCACGCTCACGGCGACGACATACACGATCGGCATCGGCAGCACGAACGCGTACACGCCAGCTCCCAGGGCGGCGAAGGCGACCGTCAACACCGTTTGCAACGCCGACTGGCCGAGCGCGATCGCTGCAGCCGTCCTGAAATCCATCTTCGAGCGCAATTTGGCCAACGGCACGATCTGCAACGCCCCGATCGGAGTCGCCAGCGCCAACACGCTCAGCAGCCCCACCAAGCGCGGCGAGTCGTAGAAGTGGGCAACGACGGGCGCCGTCGCCAATATGACCAGGCCCCCCAGAACGCCCGTCGCCAGACTGAAATAGAACGCGGGCGTGCTCCAAAAGCGAAATCGCCGTCCGCGACTGATGAGAATCAGGTCGATGCCCGGATTGGTGAGGAGCGTGACGAACGCGGTCACCGTGTAGGCGAGACCGATTTCGCCGAAGTCCTCCGGACTGAGGAGCCACCCCAGAAGCAATTGCCCTGCCGCCATGACCCCTTTGGTGGCGACCGTTTGCAGCATGACCCACATTGTGCCGGCCGCTACCTTGACCCCGGTGCCGACCTCGGCGGGCCGCCGGGCCTCGGCTTCCGCCAATTCCGCCATGCGCGCGGCATCGTCGAGCGATTCCTCGGTTTCGAATTCGTTGGCTGCGGCCGGCATGGATTGGCGACACTGTGCGGTAGGACTGCGGCGGAACCTCGCGCGCCAGAAAAACTCACTAGAGTTTAGTATAAGCGGGCGAAGGCGGATTGTCTGGTGTTGTGGCATGCGGGGGAGCGGGGGACGGGCCTCCGATGCGCGGATGAGTTATAATCGTACATCGGACGTATTTGCCGTTGGCGCGGGCTAACGGGTCCGCCGCCACAACCGATACAAACGAAACAACCCGATGAGTGAATCCACCAGCAAGGAGTCCGGGGCAATTGATCGCGCGGGGGAGGAGTACGCCGCGCTGTTTGGACTCGACCCTCAAATCGAATGGCAAATGGCCGTCGGCGAACAAACGTGTTTGCTTGCTTTTTTGCAGAAACTTCAACCGGAATGCGTAGTCGAAGTGGGGACGCGGTTTGGCGGCAGCATGCAGATGTTCAGTCGCTATGCAAAGCGGGTGATTTCTTGCGACATCGATCCGACCTGCCGAGAGCGGCTGGGGCATAAATTCCCGAACGCGGAGTTCATTGTCGGCCCGTCCCAGGAAACTCTGCCGCCGTTGCTGGCCAGGTTGCAGCAGGAAGGCGTCTGCCTCAGCCTGATGCTGATCGACGGCGATCATTCGGAGGCCGGCATTCAAGGCGACATCCACGCCCTGCGCGATTATCGTCCCGCGTGCCCGCTGTATGTGATCCTGCATGACAGCTTTAATCCGTATGAGCGGCGGGGCATCCGCACGGCCCGCTGGGCGGAGAATCCCCACGTCCATTCGGTCGAGCTCGATTTCATCACCGGCACGATGAACTTTACCGACGAGTTCTATCGGCAGTTGTGGGGCGGCTTTGCGCTGGCCGTGTTGAAACCGGAGCGCAGAACCGGGCCGCTGACGATCACCGCGAACTCCGAACCCTTGTTTCGCATCCTGATGGGTAAGTCGGGTCATACGATTCCGAGACGCGCGGCAAGGAAACTCCGCCGGATGATTGGCCTTCATCCCTGATGGCACGAGCATTGACGAATCCAATTGCGCGACAACGCTGAATGCACTATCTCAAGACTACGTGTTGACGCCGCATTAGACATTCTTCCAATAAGCGACCGCGGTACCAGCTATTCTGCGGATATCTCGTCCCTGCCGCCTCCACTCGGACAGGAATCGGGTGACGCCATCATGCGTCAGGTCGCAATCATGCCAAAGGAATACGCCGCGGCCGCCGCACGCCGCCAGGCATTTTTCGGAATCGTTCTTGCAGTATTCGTACGTGTGTGAGCCGTCGATGAAGAAAAACGTGGGATGCCCCGCCTGACGAAAATCCCACTTGGCGGTGTCGGCGAAATGCTGCTTGATGCGATTGGAGCAAGGTTGCTCCCTGAACTCGCGACCAACAAGACGGCGAGCAATGAGATGGAAGTCGTCCTTGGGGATTCCCTGTTCTGGATCACTGCTCTGTTGAAAATCCTCCGGCAAGTCCACGGTATGGATCGTCGTCGTCTCCAAGTTCTCGGCCATTTGTCGCGTGGTGTGTCCCATGTAGGTTCCGATCTCCAAGACCTCATTCGGCGCCTCTGCGACGAGAATGGATAGTAGTGCCAACGCATCTTGATAGGGCAGGGTGCCGTCTTCATATCTCATCACGGACATTCGAATGACGGGCTTCCGGTCCGCCAGGATGTTGTCGAGTGCTATTTCCGGAATACCGGTGGGAGAATGGAGTGAAACGGCGAATGCTTTTCTGCACGCTTCTAAAAACAGCTTCGGCTTGCCGCGCAACAAATGGACAAACGCAATCAGGTTGACGCCGAGCAATATCTTAGCAAGCAACTTCATAGTGAGTTTATTAAACTTGTTTTTCAGGATGGTTGATTCGTCGCCCGGAGAGTTATCAGTTATCGCTTCAGCGTCGCGTAGGCGTCCAGCGTGTGAGCGATGAAGCGTTCGAGTGTGAAGTATTGCTGACCTCGCGCGAACGCTCGCTTACGCATGTCGGCGAGCCGAGGTGGGTCTTGCAGTAATCGCAATAGTTTGGCGGCCAGATCTTCGGCGTCGCCGCTCCCGAACAGTAGGCCCGTTTCGCCGTCCGCCACCAGTTCCGGCGTGCCCCCGGTTGCCGACGCCACAAGCGGCAAGCCATCCACCAGCGTTTCACAGACCCACAGGCTGCACGGTTCGGGATCAATCCGGCATTGCAGACCGACATGGTAGTCTTGATGTCGTCGGCGAAGGTCGTCGCAGAATCCCATCAGTCTTACTGCAGTCGAAATCCCTGAATCGCTGATTTGTTGGCGCAATCGATCGGCGTAGGTGTTATTCTCAAGCGGCCCGCCATAGACATCGAGCGTTACATCGCTTCCGTTGCGACGAGCGATCGCCACGGCTTCGATCGCCAGATGGTGTCCCTTGGATTCGTCCAGACGCCCTGCTACCAAAGCGCGGATTGGACCATCGAGCGGTAGCTCGTTCGGTCCGGCAAAAATTGGCGTGGCGGCATTTCGGATGGTCTTGATCGGTACGCCGCAGCCGAGCCAATTAGCCGCTATGAAGTCGCTCGCCGGCAGCAGCAGGTCTGCGCCCCACTTTGCGAGCCGATGATTTAATCGTTTTCCCCACCCCCGTAGCCTTTGGGGGTTCATATTGTTATTGATTTGCCATACCGATCGGTATCCAAGCCGGCGTAGATAGCCCGCCATGATTTGTTGAGGCCGCCAGTGGGCATGAACGATCCGAATTCCCCGTCCGGCAAGCCGCTCATGAATTCGGAATGCATCGCGTCGGGCCTGCCGAAAAACAAGCGGCATTCGCGCGAGGGTAGGCAAGGACTTCTTCTCAGAAAATCTCACTAAACCCTCGATTAATTCGACCTTGGCCTTCCGGTTATGCAGCCAATCGTACAGCGGTCCCTTCCCCAGGCACACAAACGTCAACTCCGGCCAGCCCTCGGCATACAGTTTTTCGATTGTGCCGATCCCATAGACCTCGTCCCCTTGAACGAGCATGGCAACTTGCGCGGGATCCACCGGTTCCATCGACATATAGAGTGGGGCTGTCAGGCACAGCGAGAGAAGACTCAGTCAGGATGAGACTTGCGACGTACGGCGGCAGTGTTCCATGGAGATACCTCCACGTTGCTGTACACTAGCGCCTCTATGTGCAGGTATGACACTCTCCGTGCCTATGAATGATACGAACGTTCTTTCCCCATTCTAACACCCCAACAACAGACCACCAATGAGTTGACCGCGTTCCAGCACAGTCGTCACGATCGTTTTTCTCGGCATGCCTCGATAGCTGATTGTTGTCCTATCGCCTCAATTTCTTGACACTGTACTAGGGTACCGCTAGGATTGAAAAAGTAGGAAGAAACTCGCGGGCGGTAGCGTTTTCGCACGGATGACTCGGCCAGTCGACTAGGGAATCAAAAAGTCGGGGCCACCTCGAATCCCTTCCCATATTTTCAGGCGGTGCCTTACTTGAGAGGCAAGATGAACGGCCGCCTTTTCCTAAAATTTAACAGTCATCCACTACTCTTCTATTACATGTACGGTCGGCTAGGTCGGCCGCCAATGTGTCGTAGCGAAGCGTATATTGAGAAATGAGGTCGCCACGAAAGTGGTCCCGGCAAGAGGACCATCTGATCGCGACGACGAACACCATGATGTCGCGACGATCGCTTATCCATGACGAGGCGGGCTTCTTTGTATTGAAAGGAATCTCCCGGTGAAGGGCCAGATAATAACGAGCGATAGCGAGGGAGTTACCGCTGCGCTTAGCGCCTCAGTTGGGCAGGGGTTGTTTCAGACTCGCAAGCGTTTTGCTCCAGCGGCGGAAAGTGAATTGCACGATTCTTCCAAACACGCCGCAACGGGATACCGAGTTTTCTCCCGCCGAGTCGGTTTACGATATGGCGCCCAGATCTTCTTCAACAGCCTGCCCCTCTTGTTGACGGATATCTTCACGCTGACTGCCACGATCATGGCATGTCGCGTTTTATTCCATTATTTGAGCCGTCCCGTCGGCATCGACGTAACCGCTTGCCTCGTGCCGATTGCCATCGGTTTCGTCTTGTTGAACATCGAGATGAAGTTATATCCAGGCACGCGGCTTAGCCCGGTCGAAGAAATGAGGCGGCTGATCGTCTCGGCGACCTGCATATTTGTCGTGTGGGCAATGGGCGTGTACATGGTGCAAGGAAGGCTCGGGGTTCAACTCGAATTCCTGCTCGTCGTCTATCCGGCATGTGCGTTTTTGTTACCGATTTGCCGCGGTTGGATGCGACAGTTTCTCGGGAAGTGGCCACGCTGGGGGATTCCCGTGCTAGTATGTGGCGACGACCAGGCCACGGTCCGCCTTTATCAATGGCTTTCTGAGAACCGTTACCTGGGCTTTCGCCCGGAAGGCGTCGTTGGCGATCGCGAAGACTTGGCCGTTGGAGCTGAAGATCCCTGGTACGCCGGCACATGGAGTGATACGGAAGAGATCGCTGACAAACGGCACATTTTCTGGGCCGTAGTAGTTCCGCCTGCGGGAAATCTTGCTGCTGTTTCCACTCAAATCGCCGACCACCTTTATACAATACCGCAAGTCCATGTTCTTACGGAGCTTACTGGTGTTCCCGACCACTGGAACCCCCAGCGTCTAGACGGCTTGGCCGGCATCCAATTGCAGCAAAATCTTATGCTGCCCCTTCCTAGATTCACCAAGCGTCTCATGGATTTAGGCGCCTCGCTTGCCGGTGGCATCGTGCTGTTACCTGTGCTGTTTTATTTGGCGATCGCCGTCAAAATGTCCTCCCGCGGCCCGATCTTCTATGGCCATGAGCGCATCGGTCGATATGGCCACCGCTTCAAGGCTTGGAAGTTTCGTACCATGTTCCAGGACTCCAACCATAAGCTGGAGCAGTATCTGGAAGAGAATCCCGAGGCGAAAGAGGAGTGGGAACGTGATCAAAAGCTTCGTTACGATCCGCGAATCACTCGCATCGGCCGTTTCCTTCGGAAAACTAGCCTCGACGAGTTGCCGCAACTATGGAATGTGATCCGTGGAGACATGAGCCTCGTCGGCCCTCGGCCGATTGTCACCAAGGAAATCGAAAAGTACGGCCCGTATTTCGGCCTTTATACGATGGTCAAACCAGGCATTACAGGCCTGTGGCAGGTGTCGGGTCGTAATAACACAACCTACGAGGAACGTGTTCAACTCGACGCATACTACGTGCGTAATTGGTCGCCTTGGGTCGACGCCTTTTTGCTCCTCAAAACGATCCGGATCGTGCTGTTCGCCCGGGGGGCGTATTGATCGGCTGCTAGATTCAGTGACGATTGTTTTAGAGTGTTTGTTTTGTCAAGCTCCAAACTGTGCCGTCTTGCGTTGTATCGACATGGGTTTCCCTATTCGCTCTTGCCCCTAGTCGCCCGCCGCTCCCAATGATCCCCGTGAATTGCCGGCCCAAACCATGCCGTCTCGTGCAACGATAAACCGCGATCGAGAACTCGCAATAACGGACGAGCAACAGCATGCCCCAACCGGTACTCCTATGACTGGAGATTCAAAGGCAGCCGATTCGTCCGCGGATGCTCGGCCTGGGCTGGCAATGATTTCCAATGTCTTGACACCCTACCGGGTCCACCTCCATAAGGTTATCGCGGCCGGAATACCCGAACTGAAGCTGCACACACTCGTGACACACGGACCGGCTGACTTTGATTGGGAGTTGCAGCCGCCGGAATCGATCCACGTTCGCTACTTTGGCTCCCAGGGCGATTCACCGTCGGCCAGCCCATTTCGAAGGCCCTTTTCCGAGAGGCGAAAGGGTGGGCGGCTCATCGACTATTTGAAGCAAAATGACATCCGCGCCGTCATTTTGATGAATTATCGCTACATCTCCTATCTCCGCACGATTCAGTACGGTAGTGCGGTCGGCCTACCGGTGTTCGTAAACAACGACAGCAATATCCAGACCGACCGACACCTCTCGGTGGGCAAACGGTGGGTCAAGAAGCGATTCTACTCCTGGTGGTTGCGGCGCGTATCGGGCGTCATGTCGATGGGGGAGTACGGCGATCAATTTTTCACTTTTTACGGGGCCGACCCGGCGCGAATCTACCGCTTGCCTTATTGGCCCGACTTTGACGCTTTCGCGGATGTTGACGAGCGCTCCTTGGATCAATTCCGCCGAAAATTTGGGTTATCCGCCGATCGCAAATACTTGCTTTACAGCGGTCGCCTCGTGCCCGTTAAGCGGGTAGACTTGCTCATAGACGCCTTTGTTGCGATCGCCGATCAGCGCCCGGATTGGGACTTGCTGATCGCCGGGGAAGGAGCACTGCGACAGGAACTGGAACGCCGCGTGCCCGAGTCGCTACGGTCGCGGGTCGTGTGGACCGGCTTTTTGGATGGCCGGGAGCCGGCTCTGGCGTATCATGCGGCCGATGTCTTGGTGTTGCCAAGCGACCGCGAACCATGGGCCGTCGTGGTTCAGGAAGCAATGGCGGCGGGCCTGACGGTTGTGTCCAGTCATGTGGTAGGGGCGGCGCATGAGCTCGTTGAAGATGGTGTGAGCGGCAAGATATTTCCGGCAGGAGACCAATCGGCACTGGAGCACGCGCTCTTGGCCGTAACATCCGTTGACACGCTGGAAAGTTTCCAAAGACGTGCGTACGAGGCGATCGCGAGGTGGCGAAGCGAGATAAATCCCGTCGCTGAGATACGCCGCGCACTCGCCAAGACTTGTGTGCTACGTACCTAAGTATTACTACTCGCCAACCACTGTCGCCGAAATCGCAAAGTTGAAGTTTCACCGGGGTCGCAGACAGTTGGAGAAGGATACATGCGCGATGCGGAACCACTAGTCTGGTACGGGATTACGGTATTTGTCGTTATCACCGGGTTTATTGTAATTTCCTGTTGGCGTTGCAAGGCACCGATCCTTTCCGCATGGAACTCGCTGCTCGTAGGCATCGCCGTGTTTATCGGACTTGGCGCGATCGAGGCGGCAACCACGCACGTCGGCGATGTGTTTCCAGAGCTTAGCTGGTTTCGCCCTACGCGCAATGAGGTGAATTGGTACATACTCTCCTCAACCGTATTTATTGTCGCGGTTTTTATCGGCCGCTACATGAACCCAGTTGGTCGGCGACTTGCCGCCAGTTCGCTGCAAAAATGGCCGCCGCTTACATTTTCCTTGGTACTTTTCGTGCTGGCGGTCTGCCTGCTCGTTAGCCTTGCCGATCCATTCACGCGACAAATGGTCTTTTGGGGACCAACCATTAACAACCTAACCCGAAAGGCATGGGTGGCTGCTAGCGCGTTTACATTTGTTTATTGGTACACCCATCGGAATAACGTGTTGGCACTGGGTCTGTTCCTGTTCGTCTTTACCCTAGCCGCTTTGGAATCCATGGTCATGTCCGCCGGGCGACGCATGCTGCTAACGGTAACGCTCGCTCCGATTGTGACCGTATACTGGCTGACCATGCGGAATTGGGCCGTTAAGCGCTCATTTCTCATCATGTCGCTCGCCGGAGCCATGCTATTCGGCGTCGGAGCGACCTACTCCACCTTTCGCTGGTTTCGGGCTTCCGAGTCGTCTGGCGGCCGATCGATAGGAGCGGTTACCAAGCAGGTTTCACAAGTCAGTTTCCAAAATGTCGTCGATACTGTCAGCGGCGGCTCTCTCCGCTTTCTTGCACAATCCAATGGTCACTACGCGTTGCTGCTGAAGCGTGTACTCGACGAAGGCAGAGTCGAGAGTGAGCCGGCCAATACGCTCTTGTTCCTGCTAAGTTACCCGGTCCCCCATCGAATTTGGCCAGGTAAGCCGATTCCCGTCGGAAATCGCATGACCCAAATCCTGCAAATGCCCCACTCAACGCCTTTCAGTGTCGGCATAAGCGGTCACGGTGCATTCGAGGGCGGAATACTGATTTTAATCCTGTATGGGTTCTTGATTGGAACTGGCACAATGTTCTTCGACCAACCTATGCTGCTGCAACCCTCAAATCCCTTTCTCATTTCAATCTTGTCCGCCGCCATCCCGCATATTATCGCGCTCCCGCGTGGCGACCTTGGCATCATGGCGATTGAAACGATCATTTGTTTCGTGTTTGTCATTCCACTGGGGATATTCGGGCGGTTCATATTTGGCACCAATCCGACATTCCGCGCCAATTACCCAGGGCATGCATCCTTCCCCCCTGTTCGATACGTAGCTCGGTAAAGCCTCATTGTATCGGACACACTTAATGCAACCTTCCCAGCATGGTTGACGCAACGACCGGCCCTTCCGAATCATCCGCCAATCCAGCTTTCAACGTAGTGGTCGTCGGCGTTATTCCTCCGCCAGTTACGGGAATGACCTTGCTTACCGATCGCGTCGTACAAGCTTTGGCCGCTGCCGGACCAATTCAATTCTGCAACTGGTCCGCCGGCACCTCGCGCCATGGACTGGCGCCGCTCGCTCGACGGGTCGCGCGGATGTTGGCCGCCGCATTCCAGCTCGTGCGGTTTGGTTGGTGGTCGGCAAACCCAAAGCTTTACTTGACGGCCAACTCGGGAGGAGCATTGGCCTTAACGGCGCTTCTAGCGTTCACCGCGCGGGCATGTGGTTATCGGGTGTACCTGCACCATCACACCTACGGTTACATCGACCGCTACAGCCGGTTGATGGCTTCGATTAGCCGGATACTAGCGTCGAATGGCACGCACGTCGTGCATTGTCCACAGATGGCCGATGATTTTCGCAAGCAATATCCCGTCGCGAACCGCTTTGAGATGATTTTCCCTAGCGTCGTTTCCATCGACATTTGCGCGCCACGATCAATCATAAACACCCCGATGCACCTGGGAATATTAAGCAACCTGACGATCGCCAAGGGGGTTGGTTTGGCGGTTGCAACCTTTGAAAGGCTGGTTCAACGAAACGTCGACGTGCGTCTGACGCTGGCCGGACCAATCAGGGATCGAGCCGCGGAGGCGGTTATCAATGATGCCGTAAAACGGTATCCCGGCAAAGTCGAGTACGTCGGGCCAGTCTATGGAAGCCACAAAGCACAGTACCTATCCGCTATCGATTTGCTCTTGTTCCCAACACAATACCGAAATGAGTCTTGGGGAATCGTCATTAACGAGGCGCTGGCTGTGGGAACGCCGGTGATCACGTTCGATCGCGGATGCACTCGGACCGTGGTCGGCTCCGAAGCTGGCCTAGTGGTGCCACGCGATGCCGATTACGTTGAAGCGGCTGTTAAGCAGATCGAACACTGGATCGCCTATCCGGAGTCCTATTGTGCTGCTTCAACTGCCGCGATAAGCCAGGCGACCTACCTACACCGCGAAGGCAATTTGCAACTCGAGCATTTTGCCGAGCGACTATCTGCGATCTCCAGCAATACAAACTGAATTTGCATATGATTACCGATACACTTCCAACACCTGAAGAGACCCAGTCACGCAGGTCTAATATGCCTCAAGTCGCGCTCGTTTCCGGTTTTTGGGGACAGAACATTGGCAATGCCTTCTTCAATGTGGGCGGAAAGTACATCCTGGAGCAGATCTTCGGCGTTGGCAACGTCCATTTCATCCAGGACCAACCTGCTTATTGGACCTTTCACAACAAATTGAAGGGCAATCCACGCAAGGATTTGAACCTGCTGAAATACCTCGACGTCGATATTATCGTTCTTCAAGGCCCAGCCTTCTCGGCAGCTTTCCGTCCCATCTGGGCCGACGCATTCGAACAGTTCCGAAAGCGAAACGTGAAGGTTATCATGCTCGGGGCCGCCCTGTTCAAGTTCACAGATGCAGAGATTCGCTCCGCGCGGGAGTTTGTCAGGGAGTATCCGCCGATCTTGCTCTCCACCCGCGATCACGAATCGTACGAAGCCATGAAAGACCTGGTGCCGCTCTCGTACTCAGGTATCGACAGTGCGTTCTTTGCTCCGGACGCTTGTAAGCCGTTGCCGCTAACACTTCCACCTTATGTCACGTTCAATTTCGATCGTTTTCCGGAACCCACGATCGTCGAGGGAGCGTCTCCCAAGGCGGATGGACTGCGGATCCGCAACGTCGACTGGGAAGGTCATCAGTGGACGCTTACGACCCCGTCGCTCCAGCAATGGTTTTCCGAGAAAGGAAAGTGGCAAGCGTATTTTGGACATTTGTTGGATCGGCGCAAGCTGCCCGAGGAACTATCCGGCTACACGATCGTGCGACCCGAGCACCGATCCAATCCCCGCATCGCTTGGAAGATTTATAAGCAACCGAACGCGGTCGCCTCGGATGAACCGTTTACGTATTTCACAGTGTATGGCAATACGAAGCTCACGCTTGCCGATCGCGTACACGCCTGCGTGGCCACACTGGCCTACGGCAATCCCGCGATGTTATTCACGCCCTCGCCGCGCTCCCGCCTGTTCGACCGCCTCGGTCTGGCGGCGATTCGCGAAAGACCGGTAACGCTGAGCCGGCAGCGATTGGAAGAGGAAAAGCAAAGCGAACTCGACTTCCTTCGCCGGGCGATCGCCAGCGCGCTCGACTGATCAGGACCAGTGCATTGGGGGATCCAATAAGACGCGTTTATTGCGGTCCAAGCTCACCGCGGCCCGGAATTCGTGAGTGCTCCGGCCCAAACCGCATTTTGTACCCAATTCGCTTGAAGTGTGTATAATGGAGGTAGCCACGATGGTTTCCGCTGCCCGCGGCCACTTGAACATGCCGACTATGACCAAGCAAGTAATGCGAATCGCGGTTGCCGCAGCCTTATTCATTGCGCCATGGTTTGCCGCCTCAGATGCAATTGCATTAGTCGTTGAGGCCACCGGTACGAATGTGAACCCGGCGTCCTATCCTGGCTGGACTCAAGGCGATCCAGGCTGGGACAACGTCACGCAGAATGGCGCCAATTACGTTTACTTGGGTAATGGCTGGGTATTGACCGCGAGGCACGTTGGTGCGGGGCCGGTCCATCTTAGCACCGGGTCGTTCTCACCAATTGCCAGTCAGAATTACGTAATTCAGAATCCTCCGCCGGCGAAGGTCGGCGGATTGACGCTTACAGCGGAAACCGACCTTCTGCTTTTCCGGATCAACGGCGATCCTGGATTACCATCCTTGTCGATCGCGACGCAGTCTCCACCCAGTACCGGGACGAACGGCTCGCAGGTTTTGTTCGTCGGAACGGGGCGAACTCGCTTTGATTCAGTCACTCATTGGAACGTAAACACATCATGGACGGAGGGGGATAGCGGAAACTATCATGGCTATAAAACAACCAATCCAAACTCTCCAGATTTCACCCCAAATGTAAAGCGGTGGGGAACGAATCGACTGGAAAATCCAGGAAACATTCCAAGTGTTTTCACTGCTGTGCCGGGGAGCGCAACCTCTGGCGTACTTACGGTCCGGAGCGGTCAACCTCCCAATCACACAGATCGTCAAGTTATCTCTCTATTGTCAATATTCACTCCACCTGAGCAGGCACTCAATCCACCTGGCGTAAACAGCGTAGCTGGCGTCCTAACTCACGAGGCACAGGTCGTCGACGGAGATTCCGGCAGCGCCGTCTTTTATAAGAATGGCAGCCAGTGGCAATTGGCCGGTATCGTTAACCAGATGCTAACGTATGCCAATCAATCCAAAGACAAGGCCGTATATGGGAACGGGTCAACTTTTGCTGATTTGTCTTACTACAACAAACCGTATCAAGGAAGCATCTGCGACGTCATGTTGACGTGTGGAAACTACTCAAGCGTCGGCGATGTCAATCTCGACGGCATTGTTTCCGGCGATGGAACTGGTCCCGTTCAATCCGATGACGTTGCAGCATTCATTGCTGGATGGAAATATGATAATGGGAAAGGCGGCGGGAACTATCTCTCGTGGACACACGGCGATTTGAACCACGATGGCATAACCAACGTCAGCGACTTCTTACTACTCCGCAGCGCCTTGAACGGCCAGATTTCCGGCGCCGCGCTTACCATGCTCTTTGGCAGCGACGCACCAGATTTTTCCATAGACGATGGCAGCACGGTTCCCGAGCCTTCTGCTGCTTTTCTTGCCATTGCAATCGCCGTGTTTTTCGCGTGTGGCACGTGGGGCAGAATCTGCGTCCGCTTCACCGAACGCCCTAGGCGGGATGCCGTTCACCATGCCGCGTAGTAGCTGGCTCTCTACCGAGTAGATTATTGCGAACGTCCAGCTTATATCGCTCCATGACAGCGAAAGCCAATACCGCGCAGTGCGAGCCTCTCGAGGCTAGAACCTCGAAAGCGTTCTGGCCAATCCTGGTGATTTTGCTTCTGGCCAAGGCAACAGTTGTCTTCGCCGCAGCGCCCGCCACCTGGGACGACTACGGCTGCCGGGCCGACGATCCGAAGTTCGACAATGGCCCGGTCCTGTCGCGGATGCTGCGCGAGATGGCTTCGCGGACGCTGAAGGTCTGTCCGGTCGGTACGCTGGCCGATTACTACATCCGCACGCCGATCGAGTGGGGGCCGTGGGCGGCGCTACCCAACGGACGCACGCATCCCGTGTTCGGCGGCGCGCTGGTTGGCGGCGGCGGATATACTTACGCCATCAATGGGCGAATCGGCGCGACCCGCATCATCTGGAACGGCCCGGCGGGCGGAACGATGCTGCGCTACTCGGCCGCCGGCGGGCGAATCGCCCAACTGATCTTGTCCGGCGCGCCGCCCGTGCATCCCGACTACGCGCCGCTGGCGGGCGTCGGCATCGAAATTCAGGGCAATACGCTGCCACCCACGGGCAATCTCGTCACGGATCAACTCTCCATCACCCAGTGCGACGTGGGCTTCCAGATTCGCGGCGACAGGGTAGCGGACCATGCGGACAACATGAAGCACCACAGCCTCTTGTTTCACAAAGTCCGCGTGCCGTACTGGGTCGATAACCCACAGTCGATCAATCATTGGTTTTACGGCGTGGACATCCGCGAAGGATGGGAGACAGCGTTCAAGTTCGACCGGGGCGGTTGTCTGCACGTGTACGGCTGCTATGTCGGCGGCGGCGGGGACGCGCTCAAGACGCTGCTCTACGTGGGCCGGGCCACCGACCACAACGGCGACTACGAAATTCACGGCCTCCAGGTGGATGGCGGAATGAAGAACGTCCGTTTCGTGGACCACGGCAAGTATGTCTTCCGCGTGCGGATCAACGGCAGCGTGGCGTTCACGAATCAACTGGCAGAGCCGATCGTGGTGGCGCGGGATGGCGAGACGCCGTTCGCCGACATCAGGATCGACGCGCGGGCGGCGGCGTGGCCGAAGGAGATGAAATGACGGGAATCTGCAACAATGCCGCCATTACTTGAATATAAAACTGCCGACGGGAGATACGCCATCAATCAAGCAATGGTACTCTGAGCTTCTTTGCCAATACCCTTTTTGTCGGCATTAGCCAGTATTCGAATTGCAACACGATTCAGATACGGCCCTCCGCTTCCGAGCACTTCATATTTGCGCATATATGCCCGGCAGTAATCAAGCAGGGCTAGAAAATCATTTTGCACTGAGCTGAAATCATCCAGGAAGATGATCGTACCGGGCGTTAGCCAATGATCCAACCGCGTGAGGACATACAGACAAGACTCGTAAAGATCGGAGTCGATGTTGACGACAAGCTGGCCTTTCGGTTGAAACCCCGCCAGGAAACCGTCAAGCGTTTCTTGGAACCAGCCTTTAATGAATCGGCAGCGCAGATCATCCGAAATTGGTGTTTGGCCACCAACGTCAAAATGGTCCCGCTTCATCCTGCCGAAGAATTTTTCCCAGTCGATCGGGAAACCTTCGAATGAGTCAAACCCATAAAAGCGGCTTTCGGCGTTTTCGTTGAGCTTGCACCAGAACTTAATCGAATTGCCTTTGTAGACACCAAACTCGAGATAGGTGATGGGACGATTTCCAATCACCTGATTCGAAACCCACTCATCAATGTCCAACTTGCGATCGCCGCGAGACTGAACAGCGTGATCGCGTCCCCACTTGTTCAGCCGCGAAAGCAAACTCAGCGTCGTTAGCTTATTCATGCGTGGAAACACTCGGCCGATCCATTTCTTGGCCAGACATTTTCCAAGATTGATTCCCGTGATCGACGTTTTCTGCCCTGTGTGCATTTCAAATTCGGCATTTCCGCTAACCATAAGAACTTACTCCGCTTCGCTGATTCGATTCGAATCGTCGCGCTTCATTATCTACAATCGTGCAAAATCGCCCGAGACGATATACATCGTACATCCAAACCCCGGACGATCGTATTACCCGCGGGCCCGTGCCAGCCGCGCCTCTACATTTTCATAGCAAATCCGTAATCCCTCTGGCAACGAAAATCGAGGCTTCCATCCGTCCGGCAGCCGGGCCGCCAGCGAAATGTCCGTGGCTTGGCCCCGGATTTTCGTCGGCTGCGATTTGTCGTAGTTCACCTCAATGTCTTTGCCTGAAATCGCAATGATCATCTCGGCGATTTCGGAAATCGTCACCAACTCGCTCGTTCCAAGATTGTACGGCCCCACTTGAGGCGTATCTTGAAGCTTTTCAACACTAAGCAAGATCGCCCGCACGACGTCATCCACGTAACAATAGGTACGCGTCTCCTTACCGCTACTTAGCAATCACGCTCTCAAACAACTTCTCATACCGCGGCATCACCGCCTCCGTCGACAACTGTTCCACAGCAAACCGACGCCCATCCTCACCGTAGCGTTGTCGCAGCCCGTCGTCCGCAAGCATTTTCTCAATCTCGACGGCAGCCGGCTCAAACTCGTCCGGCGTATAGACGACGCCGGCCTCGGCGTCGATCACGAGCGTTGCCGCAAGGTTGTCGCGCGGCACAATCGCCACTTGCGCCCGGGCCGAACAAAGCTGGCTCATTACTTTGCTCGGCAGCGCATAAGTAGAAGCCTCGTGATTCAGCAATGTCACTTGTACATCCGCCGTCGCCAGCAAAAAAGGATAGTTCTCGAAAGATTGAAACGGCAGCAGCAACAGATTGCTCAATTTGGTCAATTCTTGCTGCTCCCGAAGCCAATCGGCCCCCACGCCTTCCGCCGCCACAACCACGCGCACATTGCCACGATGCTGCAGTTTCTCTGCGAGCGCGAGCAGCAGTTCCGGATGGTGTTTATTGCCCAGCGTGCCGCAATACACGATGTTCGTGGTTTCGGTCAAACCGTGCTGAATCGACCAAGGATTGCGCTTCGACCCCGGTTGAACACGTTCCGTCGGCGCCAGCACAGGAATCACCGTCACTAGTGTCTTTACTCCCCAGCTCTCGGCAATCTTGCGGAACTGCTCCGCGATTCCCAGCACCGCCTGCGATTTCCAAAGCAGATGAATCTCTAGCTTTTCGTATCCCCAGGCAATGATTCGCCCGAACGACCCGTATTTTTGCCCCACGCTGTGACGCACCGCCAGGCTGTAAATGTCCGTCCACCAGTGAACCACCGGAATGCCGTGCCGCCGGCAATAACGCACTAGCGCCCATTGCGGGATCAGCGGGTTATTCGCACTGACGACGAGTTGCGGCTTGTGTTGGCGCAGGTTCCGTACCAGCGCCCGGGCATAAAGAATGTCCTGCCACTGGCGCTTGAAGTAATTCTTCTTATTGATCCCCCGACCAATTCCAATCGGCTCGATCGTAAGCGACGCCAGTTGATCATCGGGCGACAGCCCACCGCGCGGCGTCGACAGTTCGTCGCAATAAGTAAAGACAACGCGATGCCCGCGCGCCGCCAACCCACGCGCCACCTCGATTTGGCCCACGTGCCCGGCGTAGTCGTGAATATAAAGCTCCACCAGCGACTCTCGAACAGTAAACGGGTGCCATGCCGCGCCGTTAACCCCTAGGCAACGGCTCAATGATAACTTCCTTCAAAACAGAATCTCCACAGAGACACAAAGGGCACAGAGAAGAAAATGATTTGCCATTGGTAATTGAACATTTGTCACTGGCCATTTCAGAAATGACAAATGACAAATTTGCAATGACCAATTCGTCTTCTCTGTGCCCTCTGTGTCTTTGTGGTAAATCCCCTCTGTCTTTAAGTTGTCGTTAAAGCTAACTGAATTGCGTCGCTACGACATTTCGCGCCGTCTTCCGATTCGCTCGATACCAATGGACGGTCTTTTCCAGCCCGTCGTACAGCGACGTATCGCAGCGGAAGCCGAGCATTTTTTCTGTCGTCGACATGTCGAGCATACGGCGGTCTTGCCCTTCTGGGCGATCGGTAAGCCATTTAATCTCGCCGCCGAAACCAGTGATGTCGGTCAGATCGTCGACGACTTGCTTAATGCTCGAGTCCGCGCCGCAGGCCATGTTCAAGAGCACGGGCTCATTCACTTTTTCCGCCATGCGGATCATCCCCTCGGCCACGTCGCCCGCGTAGCAGAAGTCACGCGTGGCCTTGCCGGTTCCCCAAACCTCGACAAACGGCTTACCGTCATCCGCCGCCTCGACGAATTTCCGTACCAGCGCCGGAATCACGTGCGCCGCTTCCAGATCGAAGTTGTCATATTCGCCGTAAATGTTGCCCGGAATGGCCACCAGAATCGGAAACTTATACTGCCGCCAATAGGCGAACGATTGCACATGCAACATCCGTTTGGCCAGCGAATAGGGGGCGCTGTCATCCTGCGGGTAGCCGTTCCAATAATCGGCCTCTTTGATCGGTAGCGGCGCGGCCTCTGGGTATCCACAACCGGCCCCGGCTGCGATCACCTTTTCCGCGCCGGTTTTCCAAGCGTAATGAAGCGTATGCGCGCCCATCATCAGGTTGCGGTAGAAGAAGTCCCCCGGGAAGGTCTTGTTGGCGCCCAAGCCGCCGACATATCCGGCCAGATGGAAGACGACATCTGCCGGATGCTCTTCGAACAACCGAATCGTGTCTTTCTCCGTTACAAGGTCGTAATCCTTGCTGCGCACAGCATACACTTGGTCGCATCCGCGCTCCCGCAATCGCTCAACGACATGGCTACCCAAAAAACCGCCGCCGCCAGTGACCATGATCCGTTTGTCTTGTAACTGTGTCATCACTTACCCCAAGAATACTTCCAAATGTTGCTGAATTCGCCAGAATTCAGCCCCACTGCTATAGCGAGAGTTTGTTATCGATCGCTGCCGTCACTATTGAACATCAACTTCTCAACAACCGCCACGATGATATGCCCCATCGCAATATGGCATTCCTGAATGTGCGCCGTCGTATCGGCGGGAACGCGTAGCACAATATCGACAGCCTCGACCATCTTGCCGCCGCCGCGACCGGTCATGCCGACTGTCTTCATTCCGATTTGTCGCGCTACTTCAAACGCCAGCAGCACATTCTTCGAGTTTCCGCTGGTCGAGCTGCCAATCAGAATGTCGCCGCTCTTGCCGAGCGCCTCGACTTGCCGCGAGAAAACGGAATCGAAACCGTAGTCATTGCCACGCGCCGTGAGAAACGACGAGTCGGTCGTGAGCGCCATCGCAGGTAGCGCTCGGCGATCGAACGTTTGCGTAAGGATGCTGGTGAATTCCGCCGCGATGTGCTGGCAATCAGCCGCGCTGCCCCCGTTGCCGCACAGCATCAGCTTGCCGCCAGCCGCGAAACAGCCCGCAATCAAATGCGCCACTCCAACCAGGTCGCCGGCCGATGACTCGGCGTATTGCCGTTTGGTCTCCGCGCTCGCGAGTAAGTGGTTTCGTGCAAGCCCAAGCAAAAGGGAATCATCTGGAGCGGACAAAGCTTCAACTTTCACAGAGTAGGGTGCTAAATCTCTGGGTGGCACGCCCTGAGGCTCGGCGAAGGGCGTGGCTTTTCGTACGTTCTAACCACGTCCTACGAAAACTCAGGGCGTGTCACCCAAAATCACGTCGGCCGCCTCGCGCAGCGTCGGAACGAAGTAGTCTACACAGCCCTCAGATTCCGGCAAAGCGTGCTCCCCTTGGCCGTAACCGGTGGCTACGAGAACAGCCCGCGCGCCGACTTGCTTGCCGGCCTTCAAGTCGCCCAGTCGATCGCCGACGATCCACGACTTCTCTAGTATAACCCCCAACTCGTCACGTGCCCGCAAAAACATCCCCGGGGCCGGTTTCCGACAGTCGCAGCCTTCCTCTGGAGTATGGGGACACCAGTACCATCCACTAATCGTCACCCCCTCGGCCGCCAGCATTTCCGCCAGCCGCGCGTTGATCTCTCGCAGCCGATCTTCAGTAAAAATGCCACGTCCGATCGGCGATTGATTCGATACCACGACCAGCGTACAGCCCGCCTCGCATAGTCGGCGCAACCCCTCCGCAACGCCGGGTAGCAGCTCAAGCTGATCCGGATCGGATAGGTAATGAACCTCACAATTGATCGTCCCATCACGATCAAGAAATACAGTAGGTGCCGCCGATTTAGAACCCTCTCCCGCTGGGAGAGGGCAGGGTGAGGGGGCTTCGTTATTCACTGCTTCACCCGCGCCATGAACTCATGGCTCCGCTCATAGTCACTCGGAATGCCAATATCGATGAACTCGCTATCCGTCACCCACCCCCTGAGTAACCCTTGCTCCAGCCAAGCAGGAAACACGTCCCGCTCCATCGACGAAGGACCAATCGGAAACTGCTCAAGCATCGGCCGCCGAATTAGGTAGACGCCAGCGTTAATGTAGCCGGCCACATGTTCCGGCCGCTTCTCCATAAACGCCGTGATACGCTCGGTGTCGTCTACCTCAACCGTGCCATACCGCGACGTATCACTGACCTTCGCCAGCATCAGCGAAACATCGTGCCGCCCATCCACATGCCAGTCGATGTACTCCGACAGATTCGCATCGCAATACGAATCGCCATTCATCACGAGAAGCTGGTCAGCCTCGGCGAAGCCACAAGCAAAGCGAATCGCGCCCCCTGTCCCCAGCGGCTGCTCCTCGTGCGCATACACGATTTGTATATCCCGATAACGATCGCCGATCACCTCACCGAATTGCTCGGCCAAATACCCGGTCGAAAGCACCACACGCTCAATACCCGCGTTGGCGATTTGATCGAGCAAGTAAGTAAGAAAAGGCCGCCCACCAACCGGCGCCAGCACCTTAGGCCGATCCGCCACGACCGCCCGCAACCGAGTCCCCATCCCCCCAGCCAAAACAACAGCCGCCAGCCCTGTATTTTCCGTTTCTGACACCTGACACCCGAAACCTGACACCTTCTTTAACGACTCGCGCTCCGCCACACCTGCATCCCCTGATCGTCAAACGAAAAGTCGCTGAATGAACCGCCCATCTTTTCCAGCACGCCACGCACTTCGTGCTGCTTATTGGTCGGACAATAAAACGCCACATATCCGCCGCCGCCAGCCCCGAGCAGCTTGCCGCCCAGTGCCCCGGCTTCGATCGCTGCTTCGTACATCGCATCGATCGCCGTCCCTTCCGTCACGTAAGGATTCATCCGCATCTTGTTGATTTGCGATTCGTGCAACAGGAAACCGAATCGATCCAGATCGCCATCGACGAGCGCCTCGCGCATCTCGAACACCATATCGTACAGCCGTTTCATGCCGTCGATCGTCGTCGTGTTCCCTTGCTGGAACATCTCGACTTGCTTCGCGACGAGATTCCCATGCGCCCGCACGTTGCCTGTGTAGCAAAGGAGGAGGTGGGCCTCCAAGTCGTTGACGACCGACTCACTCACCTCGACCGGCTCGACCGCGACCATGTCCTTGCAGAACTTAATCGCGTTGAACCCGCCATAGGCCGTCGCATACTGATCTTGCTTGCCACCCGCGATCTTGAGGTCGATCCGCTCGACGTTGTAATTCATCTCGGCAAGCTGCTCGCGAGTAAGCTTCACCCCGCGAAACTCGGCCAGCGCCGCCAATAACGCCGAAGTCAGCGCAGACGACCCACCCAGGCCGCTGCCGGCCGGGGCATCGGAACGAATGTCGATATCCACGCCCCGGTCCACGCCCAGCCGCTTGATCGCAGCCTTCGCCAGATCGAGCGCTCCGTCATAAGCAGGGCCCGAGTCGAGGTTGTAATCGACCGTAAAGCCCAGATCGAGCGAGCGAATCCGCACCTGCCGATCATCCCGCGGATACAGCGTAACATACGCATAACGGTTAATCGTCGACGAGAGCACCGCGCCCGGGTGCTGCTCATACCAGGCCGGCACATCGGTGCCGCCGCCCGTGAAGCTGACCCGCAACGGCGACTTCGCGCGAATGATGTCGCACTGCAATTTCTTGCTGGGTTTCAACGCTGTCTCTTTTTCAGCCAGGATGACTTCAGGCATTGCGATATCTTCCCAAGGGGAGAGTTCGATAGGCTTTGATCAATTCCGGAATTCCGACATCAAGTCCACGTTGCGCTTCGAAGCCCGCCTCCTTGAGACGTTTGTTCGAAACGATGTAGTCACGCTTATCGGGATCTTCGCCGATTTCGGCGTAATGAACAAAAAACTTCGGTACGTACTCTTGAATCTTCTCGCACAACTGCTGCTTCGTCAGGTTGGCGCTATCAAGACCCAGATTGAACGCCCGGCCGACCATCTTTTCGCGGTTATCCATCGCGTACATCATGGCGTCGGCCACGTCGCGGATATGCACGTAGTTCCGCTTGAAGTGCTTCTCGAACACCACGAGGTAGCCGGCCGCGACCGCGCAATACGTGAAATGGTTGACCAACAGGTCGATCCGCATCCGCGACGACGTTCCAAATACGGTCGCCAGCCGAAATGTAATGACGTTCTCCTGCTCAAGGAGCGCTAGTTCCGCGTCGCACTTGGTACGACCGTAGACCGAAATCGGTTCGAGCGGGCTTTCTTCCGTGCAAAACGCGTCGCCAGCCCCGATGCCGTAACCGCTGTTCGTGTTGGGATAAATGATCAATTGCGATGGCGACCGTAGCTTTGCTAGCTCGACGACCGCTTCGTAATTAATCGCCTTGGCCGCCCGCGGGTCCCGAGCACAAATCGGAGCCCCAACCAACGCCGCCAGCGGAACAATCACGTCCGCGTCCTTCGCTGCCTTGGCGACCAGTTCCCGATCGCGAGCATCGCCCCGCGTGAACTCGAAATTCGGGTTCGCACACAACTGAAACAGGCAGTGGTCGCCATGCATCAGGTTGTCGACGATGTGAACCTTATCGCCGCGAGCCAGCAACTGCTCGGTCAGAATGCTACCTAT
>CAZJWY010000052.1:0-3561 GCA_964549545.1 uncultured Planctomycetaceae bacterium
AGGAGGAATAGATCAATCTAATTCTCAGTAGCTTGGTTCCGTCGTTCTGAATCGCATCGACGCCCGACTCAACGCGCGAAAAGCCCTGCAGCTTGCTTAGTTTGATCGATTTGTCGCTGATCTTAATGATTCGATCTGCAACCGTACCGCGGATCGCGCCGTCCGGATACTCGATTTCAACCCCATGCCGCGGCGGCCCTTTGGGTTCTTCGAGCGGCGCAACGCTCGCGCGAAAGTAGCCGTCATCGCCGCGCGTGGCCGATACGTCGACTTTGTCGTCGTCGCGCTGAATGCGAACCTTCACGGCAACCACCGCGGGACCACCCGGAATAATCGGGCGGGCCGCAATCTTCAAATGGAGCGGCTTGTAACGCGAGGCATACGGAATGTCGATCTCGCCGAAATCGATCTGTGGTTCGGCCAACAGCGACTTCACCTTGTGTACGGGAATGACGAGCGCGATCCCAGAGCCACGTACACCAGCAAACACGACGCCGATCACCCGCCCGCTTTCGTCGAGCATCGGCCCTCCGGAGTTGCCGGGATTGAGTTGTGCATCTGTCTGGATATAGGTGGGCGCGGTTCTATCGCCGCGCAACGCCGTCACGCGGCCAACATTCACGGAGATATTCGGATACTTCTGTTTTTCAACGCCGAGCAACTTCCCATACGGGTAGCCGAAGGCAGTAATCGGCATAGTTTCATGCAGCTTGGAACTGTCGCCAAGTTCCAACGCGGGAGTTTTCGTGGCCTTAGGGGCCTGCAATAACGCCAGGTCATCTTTCTCAGCGACCTTTACCACCGTGGCTTCGACGACCGCTTCTCCCGGACCACCAGACGAAAGAACGATCGTAAGCTTTCCGCCTACGCCAATTCCAGCAACGACGTGACGGTTGGTGATAAAGTCGCCGTCGCTATTGATGCAGAAGGCGGTTCCAAAACCTGCGCCGTTGGCCAGTTCGACAAGGGCCGTCGCCTTGATGGCGCGCTCTCGATCCTCATTCTTGAGCTCAGCGGCAGCTCGTTCGACGACATGACCCCAGAGAATTGCAACGACTGCCGCAATGACAACTCGACGCATAATCGTCTCCTGGACTTTCTCGGGACGAGTCTTCTACCCTGCATCGGCCGCAAATAATTGCTCCGATTTTGCTCCTAGCCCATGTGAGCCCGGCGGCGAAAGCTCCACGTTGATTTTCTCAGCGGCACTCGTTGCTCCATACTCATCACCGGCAGGCGCTTGTCGCTGATCGATCTTAAAAAGAACTGTGTAGCCCAAACAATGCGGCATTGATTATAACCGAGTTACTCACGACTAGTCGCTAGTTGGATCAGGCCAGCCATTTCACAGACCTGTCTCTTGAATGGCGCCGGCGCCATTCAAAAAACTCAAGAACTGCCCTCTAGTTTTTGGCCACTCTCTCTGCTAATCTTCCCAATCGATACTGTACATGCGTTTAATTCTCGCGCATGTCGGTCTCCCGAGGGGCAGCAACCATCAGCCCCCACAACCCGCTGGCCATGGAGCCATTCCCAACCCTTTAGCAATCTGAACCACAAATACGCCGATGAGCAATTCTCCTCCGCGCCCACTGCCATTGCGCGCCCAGCAAGCCCCCGTCGCCATCCCGAGCAACTGCGCAAAATCCCTACCAAGAATTCTGCGCACTTCCCCAGTTCACCCCCTGAGAACTGACAACTACCCCACATACTCCGTCCGATCAACCATCCCAACCTCCATAAACGCCCGCCGTCGCTCCGCGCACTTGTTGCAATGACCACAATGCAGACCACTCACCGGCGCCAGGCAAGAGAACGTAAGCTCGAGCGGCAGATCGCGCCCCATCTCCAGTACTTGGTTCTTCGTCAGTTGTTCGAAGGGGCGAACGACCTCCATGCGATTCCTCATCGACTCTTGCAGCATGGCCTTGAATCGGCGGAAGAACTCCGGCGTGGCGTCGGCAAACGGATTGTTCGACAGCGTCGCCAGCGCCAACTGCTCGACGCCGTGCATCTGGCACCAGATGGCCGGCTTGAGCAAGATCAGCGGATTATGTCCAGGCAGGTAGACCGCCTCGTCGGGCGTCCGTTCGTTCGGCACGCCCCGGCCAGACAAGCTCCAATGATCGCCGTACAGATCCGCAACCGGCAGATCGAACACGACCAATTGGCTGAGTCTCGGTTGCTTCAACTCGAGCAGAAATCGCTCAACGGCCGCCAGTTCGCTGGCCTCCCAAATGCAGCCCGTCCGTACATAAAATGGAACCACCCGGTTCCCCCGGGCGAGGAGCTGGCCCAGCAAAACAGCACTGTCCACGCCGCCGCTGAGCAACAGGCCAATGTCGGGGTGGTCAGTCGCATGGTTCATAGAGATATAAGTACCAGGCAGCCCAACTGGGCTGCTCCCGGGGCTTGGCCGGTTACCCTGCATGTGCCGCACGTCCGTCATAATCGTTCATAATAACCGATCTGGCGTCCGACGACGTGGTCTTCGGCAATAGTACCGGTCCCTGCATCGACCGACGACGTGACGGCTTTCCTCCAAGGTTGGAATTATCAACAGGCTCAAGGCCATGTCGAGTCATGGACAAAGGGTGACCTGAATCGTGATGGCGTTACAAACTTCAACGACTTCCTGCTGCTGAGAAACGTCCTCATCGCAAATGGCCAAGGCGCCGCCGCCCTATCGCTATCGGATACGTTGGGACTAAACAGCATCCCCGGGCCTTCGACTTTTATGTTGCTCCTCAGCTCGGCGATTTTGTTCGCCGCGCGCCCGTTTCCGACGCCCACGCATTGCCGCTTAGCAGACCTCTCATCCAATCTCCCTTTGCCGGCCATCCCGAGCCCAGTATCATGGCAACATGTCATTTGCTATCCGTCGAAAGAAGCTACGCTCCCTGATCAGAGAGGCCCAAGCCGATGGCTTGTTGGTTACGAATTTCACCAACGTCACCTACCTGACAGGCTTTACAGGGGACGATAGTTACCTACTCGTAACTGGCGACAGCGAGACGCTCATCACCGATCCTCGCTATACCACGCAGCTTGAAGATGAGTGCCCTGGTCTTGCTCTTGAAATCCGCGAGCCGGGCGTGAAGATGCTGACCGCCGTTACTCAGGTCGTCGAGCGCGCGCGAGTCGAGCGGTTGGGGATCGAGGGCAACTCGGCCACGGTTTCGTTTCACGAGTCGCTTGCCAAAGCTTTTCCCAAATTGCAGACCGTGGTGACGGAGAATCTCGTCGAGCGGCTTCGCATTGAGAAGGATAAGTCCGAGATTGATGCCACGCGCGTTGCCTGCCAGCAGGCTCGGCGCGCGTTCGATGTCGTGCGGGCCGGTTTGACGAGCAGCATGACCGAGTTGGAAGTTGCTGCGGAGCTGGAGTACCAGGCGCGTCGGTTCGGTGCGAAATCGTTGAGCTTCCCCGCAATCGTCGCGGTAGGTGATCGCTCGGCATTGCCACATGCACGGCCGACGAATCGCCGATTGGGTGAGAGCGATTTCACGTTAGTCGACTGGGGCGTCAACTCGGGGCTGTACATGAGCGACTTGACTCGAA
>CAZJWY010000052.1:3571-28089 GCA_964549545.1 uncultured Planctomycetaceae bacterium
ACTCGAATGATCGTCACCGGTAAAATTTCGCCCAAATTGCGGAAGATTTATGGAGTCGTCCTGAAGGCACAGCTCGCGGCAATCGATGCCATTCAGCCTGGCCGCACTTGCGAAGAAGTTGATCGCGTTGCGAGGCAGATCATCACGCGAGCGGGGTTCGGCAAGGCCTTCGGTCATGGCTTGGGCCATGGCACTGGGTTGGAGATTCACGAAGCGCCCCGGTTGGCCGTCGGGCAAAAAACGGTATTGCGGCCAGGAATGATTGTCACTGTTGAGCCGGGGATTTATGTTCCGGAGTGGGGAGGCGTGAGAATCGAAGACGACGTGCTGGTTACTCGCACGGGTCATGAGGTTCTCACGGATGTGCCGAAGCAGCTAGAAGACTGCGTATTGGCGTCTTGACCTTCGGGAGCAGGCCTCGTTTATAAGCTGGCGAGTGGATTTTGCCGGCAGGGATATATTGATGAGTTCGACTACGGGTCCCACGTCTGGCGACATCTTCGATGTGAAGAAGGTGCGCAAGTTCATCGAATTGATGAATGAGCACGATCTGGCCGAGATCGATTTGAAACAGGGCGATCAGCGCATTCGCTTGCGTCGGCCCGAGGCGGTGACGATGGCGGCCGTCCCATCAATGCCAGTGGCTCCGCAGCCCAGCGCCACGGTGGGTGGGGACCGAAAAACGGCTGAGCCTGCGACTGACGAGAGCAAGTTCATCGTCATCAAGAGCCCCATGGTGGGAACATTCTACGCCTCGCCGAACCCCGACTCGCCCCCCTTTGTAAAAGTGGGTGATCGCGTCGGGCCGGATACGACCGTTTGCATCGTCGAGGCGATGAAAGTTTTCAACGAGCTGCCGGCCGAGTGCTCCGGGCGGATCGTCGCGGTGCTGGCCCAAAGCGGCGATGCCGTCGAGTTTAATCAACCACTATTTCGCGTTGAGCCTAATTAAGGTGTCGGGTGTCAGGTGTCGGGTGTCAGAATCGAAGTCTGAAGCCTGACATCTGAAACCTGAAACCTGACACCTGCCCATGTATCAGCGAATCCTCGTAGCGAACCGCGGTGAAATTGCCCTCCGGATCATCCGCGCATGCAAGGAATTGGGCGTGGAGACCGTCGCGATTTACAGCGAGGGTGACCGCGGCGCCCGCTACCTCGAACTGGCCGACGAAGCGTTCTGCGTTGGGCCGGCCAAGGCTTCGGAGAGTTATCTCAAGATTTCGAGCGTGATCAGTGCCGCCGAAGTCGGCAATGTGCAGGCGATTCATCCTGGTTACGGTTTCCTGGCTGAGAACGCTCACTTCAACGAAATCTGCCGCAGTTGCAATATCGACTTCATCGGCCCCACGCCGGAGGCGATGTCGCGGTTAGGTGACAAGAACGCCGCTCGCGATCTTGCGCGGCAAACGGGCGTGCCGGTAGTGCCTGGCAGCGAAGGAATTGTAACCTCGGAAGACGAAGCGTTGCGGTTTGCCCACGATGTCGGCTTCCCGGTGCTGATCAAGGCAGTGGCAGGCGGTGGCGGTCGCGGAATGCGGGTTGCTTCCAACGACCTGGCACTCAAGTCAGCGTTGCAGCAGGCGCGGGCCGAGGCCGAGGCCGCGTTCGGCAATGGCGACGTCTATCTGGAAAAATACATCGAACATCCGCGGCACGTCGAAGTCCAGGTGCTCGCAGACCTGCACGACAATGTCGTGCATCTCTGGGAGCGCGATTGCAGTGTACAGCGTCGGCATCAGAAGTTGATCGAAGAAAGCCCCAGCACGAGCATTACGCCGGAAACGCGAACCGCGATGTGCGACGCGGCGCGAAAGCTCATCAAGGCGGCGAATTACACCAATGCGGCGACGGTGGAATTCATCGTCGACAAGGAAGGGAAGTTTTACTTCATCGAGGTCAATGCTCGCATTCAAGTGGAGCACCCGGTCACCGAGATGGTCACGGGAATCGACCTGATCAAGGCGCAGATTCGCGTGGCAGCCGGCGAGCCGCTGCCTTGGGCGCAGTCAGACATCGTACAGCGCGGCGCTGCGATCGAGTGCCGGATCAACGCTGAAAACCCACGTAAGAACTTCCAGCCGTCGCCAGGAAAAATACAACAGTTGATCGCCCCGGGCGGATTCGGCGTGCGGTTCGATTCGCACGCCCACAGCGGCTACGTCGTGCCGCCCTATTACGATTCGATGATCGGCAAGCTGATCGTCCATCAACCGACGCGGGCTGGCGCGATCGCCACCATGCAGCGGGCACTCGCCGAGCTGCGTGTGGAAGGAATCGAGACGACCGTGCCGATTCATCAGGAGATTCTTAGCCATTCGGCGTTCGTTGAAGGCCGCGTCGACACAACTTTCGTCGAACGCACGCTTTTGGTTAGCTAGCCGCGAGTAAAGAAGGAACAGGGAGGGCAGTGCAAAAACGTTCTGACCCGTTTTTCTACATAATGGAATTGCCGCTGTTGCCATCGATCTCATTAACCGCGTTGTGGTAGCGGGTCTGGTCGAGGTACCAGCCGCCGCCGCTGCCGGTCTTGAACCCGGCCCAGTTACCCAGTTGATCGAGCGCCCAGAGCTCTTGATAGCTCAGGTTGCTGCCTATCGTTGCGCCGGAGAGTGTGCCTTGCTGATACTGCTTGAGCCGGTTGAGGCCGTCGTATTCGTAGGCATAGTCGAGTGTGGTAGCGAGCGCGGTGGGAAATAAAGGTGTCAGCAGTCTAAAACGCATCAAAGGTTCCTGCCACCTTTGACTTCCTGGCGTTGGCTGGGTATCCGGCTAACATGCGCGATCAGAAGTTATCGCGCATGTTAAAATAGGAAATTGCAAGCGCCGTGCCGAACAGGATTGTTCCCGTCCCTTTAATTCGCCCTTATTCTTTTCCTTTGCGTAACTCCATTAGATATCGCCAAATTGAGAGTACGGATACGATGAATCCGAGTACCAGAGCGATCCATTCCCACCACTTCAGTTGGGCAGGTTCATCAAAGCGGAGCTTTGCGACAAAGATCCCCAGAAACGCTGCACACGACAACAAAGCCACCACAGCCTTCCGCACATCTCCCATAGCATGGCCCCATATTAATAAATGCTCTTTTCCAAGCACTGTTGATATGCACGAAAGAGAGAAAGGTGTCAGGAACGAATGGCACGGGTCAAAAAAAGGGTCAGAACTATTTTCCAGGACCGTTGGCGTTTTTCCGCGGTCGTCCGCGGGGGCGGATGGTGAGGTCGAGTTCCAGGCGTTTGGCCAAGCGTTTGACCCAGGCGGGATCGCCATAGGGGAGGCCGGTGGCGTTGGAGCGGCGGATGGCCAGTAACTGCGCTTCGTCGATCGGCTGCTGAACCTTCTCGGCCCACTTGCGCTGCCGAACCTTCGGCAGCGGCGAGAGCTCTTCGTACGTGATGAGCGGATCGACAAGCTCGTCGACCTCTCCCAGGCCGTGCAGGCGAAAGCTGCTCCACGGATACTTGCCGGCGTTCTTCACGACGCGAGCTCGAAGCGGGTTTGCCTCGATGTACCGCAGCACGGTGAGCAAGTGCTCGTCGTTTTGGATTACTGGACTTTTGAAGCGGCCCTGCCACACGTGTCCGCCCGACTGGTAATGGCGATGGTAACGCTGCGTGTGCGATACCAGCAGGCTTTGCATGATCCGGCTGATGGTCGCGCCCGTGGGCCGCAGCAGCAAGTGAAAATGATTGTTGAGCAGGCAGTAGCCATAGAGCTTGAACGGCTTTCGTTCTTTGAGCTCGGCGAGCGAGGCGAGAAAGGCCTGGAAGTCGGCGGGCTTGTGAAATACATCTTGCCGATTGTTGCCACGATTGATGACGTGGTAAATTAAGCCGTCGTCAACGGGTCGCAAGGGGCGGGGCATAAGTCTCAATCTAGCAGAGCCGGCGTCAGGCTGTCAATTAAATCGTTCTGACCCGTTTTTCTGGTTGTGAAAACCTGCGCAAAATCCGTGAGGGCTTCCCTATCCATGATCGATCGGTGAGCCTGGTGATCCCTTGCCGCTAAGAGCAGATTCCCTCGGGAAGAAGGCGCTTCAAGACGGCCGAGTTGGAGCGTCGGTTTACTTGCTAAAGCTGAATAGGCGGAGCGAGATTGTGGGGCCCTTGCTAAAATCTCGATCGCGATATCTCTGGCCTGATCAAAAGCCACACCACGATCGAGATCCGCGGACGGCGCGTCGGACAATTCTTCCAACGATGGCGCCATCTCCCAATACTTGTCTATCGCGGGAGGCACGTCGGCAGGCTTCAGCGGAGCTTCAATCGTCGTGCTTTCGCTGTCAGCGTCCAGCACCCAAGCAAGCGCTGTGGCCGCGCCCGCCGCGAGGGGCGTTAGCATAAGATTGTCGATCGCGAGTGCCGAGCGGTTGCCGTCGTTCAGATTGGCGTTGGAAATCTGCCAACGGAAGTAGGCCGTTTGTCCTGGAAGCAAAGCGCCGAATACGCCCAACCCCGGGTTCGTTTCATTCAAGAGCAAGGTTGTAAGATCGACGGTCCCGCTCACGGTGACGCGATTGGCAGGCGCTTTCCCGTCCAGCACGGACTGGAGATTATTATTCGCGATAGGCGTATGGTGAGGATTGATCGTGGCAGCGACGTCGGTCTCAAACGCGTCGCGCCCTGCAGCCGCTTGTGCGGCCGCCGAGTTGGCGTAAATGTCGTATTTGAAGCGGAGTTGGTTGTCTCGGCGGCCGTTTACCCAGGCCTCGACATCATAACTGAAATTGAAACCGGTGATCGCTTCACCAGTATTGTTGGTGAAGGTAAACAACAGGCGGGCATCGCTAAGCTCGGCACTTCCCGTGCTCTCGCGCCAGCCAATGGAATAATCGAGCCCGCCGGTGGTCGTCGCCATGATGCCGGTGAACGCCGATGCGCTACTGGTGGTCGAATCGAACACGCCCCGGAAGATATCGGTTCCCTCGTCGGCAGTCATCGAAAAATAAGGAGGCAGCGTTTGCTCCGAGCCGCGAAACGAGTCGAAGTTTTGCGTATAGGATTGCCCGATGGAATTGAATGAGAAGGCGGTCGACCAGTTTTTCCGCCACAGCACGTAGTCGGCCGTGTCGACGGCGCCGTTGCGGTTGCCATCGGCCCCCGCGCCAGGCTCCACGAGGTTTCCGTAGCTGGCCCGCCACACTCCATAGTCGTTCTGGTCCACCCGGCCGTTGCGATCATAGTCGCCCGGCAATACCACGGTGAACGTTGCCTCGACGAGCCCAGACCATTGCCCGCCAGCCGTCCGCAAGCGGGCTTTCACCGTCGTCGTGCCCGAAATACTCACCGCCCCGGTGTAGGGCTGCACCGCGGAGGAAGGATTTACGCTGCCGCCGATCGCGCGCGGATCGGTCACTCCGTCGGTCGTATAGTAAATCGTGCCTCCCGTTCCTGCCATGGTCAGCAAGAAGTTGTCTGGCACTTCGCCGCCATACTGGTTAAACGTTGGCGCAGCAAACGTCGTGTACAACCCATCGCCACGCAATTGGTTGAGCACCAGGTTGCCGCGCGAGGGAAAATACGTGTTGACGAGCCAATTGATCTCCGTCTGCCATGTGCTCTTGTTGCGTGGCACCGCTACTTTGGCATCGCCCCACCGGGCCGCCTCGGCAATCACCGCCGGTTCCACCTCGTCCACGCGTTTCATCAGCCGCTCGATATTCGCCGCCGGCATCAGCAACCCGCCATTGAAGAACAATTTCTGCACGTGGTCGATAAAGCGCTGCTTGTACTCCGGGTGGACCAGCAATTGCTGGTGCAAGAACTGTGGGTTGGACTGATCATAATTGTTCTGGGCCGTCAGGAAAGGACCCGTACGATCGACGTTTTGCGAACCGTGGACTGTGGGATTCTCGGCACCCAACGAGTGCTCATTATCGTGCATGAAGAACTGAAATCCCTGGTCGGCCGTTACCCGGTTGTAGATGCCAAACCAGTTGTTCGCGACTAGATTGTTGAGGGGTCTCGATAGCGGCGCATCGAAGCCGCCCGTGTAAAACACGATCAGCATATAGTCGATCAGGTTGTCCACATCTAGCAATACGGGAAGCGACTCGTTCCGCGTACCGTCCGAATTCAATCCTTGCATCGTCCAATACAAGTTGGCGTTCGTCGTGGGATTGGAATACAAAGCCACGCCGTAATCGAACAACTGCCGCCAGGCCAGATCATTCCCCTCGGAAACCTCGAGTACGCGGTCGTCGCTCCCGCCGGCCTTGATGACGTCGTAGTCGGATTCGTCTCCACCGAAATACGATACTGCAAAGTTCTCGTCCACGCGCTCCTGCGTCATGAATATGCCCCAGTACACGCCGTTAATGTACAGGTGATGGTAGCGGCTGCGGGTGTATTCGCTGCCCATGTCGCCTTGCGTGTCGCGGGCGAACACCTCGCGCACAAACGAGTTCTGCACGTTCCCCTCGGACGACCACGAGTAGTTTTGCTCTGTTCGCAAGTCCAGCCTGTCGAATTCGCTGACCCCTTCGTCGCCGAAGAGCGGGTAGACCAGCTTTGCGTCTCCATACTCGGAACGGAAATACAACCGAAAAGCGTGCTTGGGGTTGAAATCGAGCCGGCTATATCCGCCTCGAATTCTCAAGCCCGCGTTCACCTCGAATCCCAGGCTGCCGTCCGGCTGAATCAATTCCACCGTCGCCGGACGCTCCCATGAATCACCTCGGTTCATGGCATTCACATAAATGCCGGTCGTCGGATCGAACAGGTTCGCCAGGTCGGTCGTGATCGAAAACGTGGAAAGCGACAGCAGCGAATCCTTCACCGCCTGCGCGCCGTACAAGCTGATGATGTCCGGATCGATGCCATAATCCATCACTTGGCCATTCACGCCGTTCGCCGCCCAGCCGGCCCCAGGCACTTGCCCCAGCAATGACTGATTGATCACGTCGTTGACGAAAATATACGAGCTGGCCTCGACGAACGATGGCTCGTAGTTCAACCGAAATGCCCGCGCCCGCAACGTCGTCGTGTTGGAAATCGTCAGCGGATTTACGTACAGCGTGCCGTTCGTAATGTTCAGGTTTGCATCGGCCTGTGGAGTCGAGCCATTGGTCGTGTAGACGACGATCGCCCCGGGCGTTGATGTCGAAATCGCCACCGTCTGCGACGTATCGTAAAATCCGTGGGGTGTGCTGTAGGTCGGCTCCGCCACGAAGCCGGCGACGACCGTCCCGTTTCCATATCCCGGTGTCGGCGTCGGAAAATACCCGAATTGCTCGGGCGACGTGATTACCTTGCGCTGCGCCACTAGCTCTGGCACGATCAACATGTCGGTGCCCGTCGGCTGGTTGAGCGCATGAATCGCCAGTACATTTTCACCAAGGTGCAAGTGCGGGATCGCCGCGCTCACGTCGAAATCCTCGAACACCAGCGCCTGCGCGTCACTGCGGTCGGCCCCGGTCTGGGAGTTCCACTGCAACACTTCGGGCACGTTCGCCTCGGCCACCCGCACGCCGTTGATGTACGCCGCAAAGCCGTCGTCGTACTTCATCCGCAATGTCAAACTGCCCAGGTCTTCCAACGACGTCAGATTGAACTTCACGCGGATATACGCAGAAGCGATGCCATTCGGCAACGTTGTCGCGATTTGATTCGTGAAGTTGATCGGGTCGCCCGGATTTTTTTCGTAGCCCAGGCCAGTCGGTCCCGAGATTGGCCACGTCGTGTCGTTGAACGTGGTCTGGGTCCAGGTAAGCCCCAGCGCGCCCGATATCGGCACCAGTGCCTTCGCCGCCGCCCCGGTTGCCAATACGGTCGTCGGCGCACCAGTATTCTCCATCGTCCGGCCGTAACCGACATTCGCAAGCTGCGGTGGAAACTGCGGCGCGTATTGATCGATGATCGTCGTGCCGTCGGTTCCCACCAGCGCCAGAAACTCACCATCCGCCGATAACGCAAAATTCGTGTGCAGCTCGCCCCCGGCCAGCACACCGTTTTTGTTCGACGCAAACACGACCCGGTAACCACCCGCCGGTATCGTCACGCCAGCGGGCACCTGCCATTTGGTGAGATTGCTGGCGCTGTCGGTGACATACATTCCCGACATGTTCACAAGATCGTTGCTCGCGTTGTAGATTTCGAGCCAATCCGAGTTTTCGCCGTCGACATCGGTAAGGCCATTGCTGTTCGATGCCACTAGCTCGGTGATTCTCAGCAGCGACGCATCCAGCACCAGTCGCTGTTCCAATGTCTCGATCCTCAACCGCCGAGCCCAGCCTGCGTCTTTTCGTCTCATGGAGATTGCCTAAAAATCATGGAGATTGCTTTAAAAGGCCACATCGACCACTAGGTTTTGTCTCAAAACGTGGATTGGCAATCAGCCGGACCGCGCTAGCGGCCGGTTAAACGCCAAAACCGTGGGCTAGCGCCCGGCGGCTGATCGTTTTGAAGCAAAGCCTGGTATAACCTGGTTGCCGATCCAACACTTGACAAACATTTTGGGGCAAATCCGCATCGCGAACAATGCCCGTCAATACGCCACCATAGCCCCGCGGTCGGCTGAAGCTGTGGAGGGCTCACACAAAGGCGCGAAGACGCAACCACGCGGCAGATTGCAATATCGGAACCGTAAACAACAGAGCAAACAGAGAGTACTCGGTTAGCTTTGTTGCCGCCGGTTCATAAAAGCTGTTGAATTCGGATTTGGGGCTGCCGAGTCGATGCCTTTTTATCTCCGTGCCTTCGCGTGAGTTTTTCCGAAAACGGAGGTAGGTAAATGGTCAGAGTAACCTCAATATGCACGAAAAGCCACTAAAAGATGGGAAAAATTAGGAGAACTGCAAAATTGGGGCCTGGTCCATTTTTCGGCCAATCGGTTACAAGCCAACCCGCGAGCGCTAACCGAAAACATGGACCTGACCCCTTCGCCTTGGACTTTGCAGTTCTCCTGGGGAAGAATAATTTGATGGGGCAGAGCTATTCGCACGATCCTTTGATATTTTTTCGTGGTCGTCTGCGAGGGCGGATGGTCAGGTCGAGTTCCCAGACGCTTGGCCAGGCGTTTGACCCAGGTAGGGGCGCCGTAGGGGGAGGCCGGTGGCGTTGGAGCGGCGAATGGCCAGTAGCTGCGCTTCAGCGATCGGCAAGCTGATCGCCTACCAGCCGACGAGGGAAGGCGCGATCGCCACGATGCAGCGGCACTGACGGAGCTGTGCGCGGAGGGGATCGAGACAACGGTCTCGATCCATCAGGACATTCTCAGCCACTTGGCATTCGGCGAAGGCCGCATCGACACGACCTTCTTCGAACGCACGCTTTTAGTCAGTTAGCTGCGAGTGAAAGGGTGATGCAAAAGCGTTAGACCCGTTTTACGTTCGTTTTACGTTTTCGTTTATGCTCGTTTCATGCTGCTTTGTTTTCGGGCGTTCCCATCAGATCGAGGTTGGCGTCTTCTATGTTTTGATACCAAATATTGAGAATCGAGTTGCGCACGCCGCAATTAGACGGAAGCGTTGAACGCCCGTGCCAGCTTTTCCAGCCGACCGTATTCAGCACCGAAAAGCAATAAGCGGAATTTGGCAAGAAAGGCGTGCATTTTACGATTTTGAAGCCACGTGGTTCGCGGGCCATATCCAGCGGATTGAGGCTGCGTTTATAGAACTCGGTGCCGAGATGTCGTTGCGAACTGTCACGCGGCAAGCTAATTTGCATGGTCACTACCTTGCGACGTGTATCGGGATGCGGCTTGATCTGATAGCTGGAAAGTTCGCGGAACAACTCGGGCAGGGCATATCCGCTGATGTCCTTGACGCTTGACGCGGGAATTTTGAATCGATACGCCAATCCTTCGCTCAATTTTTCATAGACCACTTGTTTCAGTGCCTGAGCGCCAAGCGTCTGACGAATCGCATACCAAAACGTACGTTGAGGGCCGCTAAGACGATCGAGCCATTTATTTTGCATCTGGAACCGCAAACGGCTGTTGCCGCCATCCTGCGTGCGATTCTTGTTGTACACGAATGGTTCATACTCACTATCCTTGGGCAGAAAGCCGAGCAAATCGTCGTAGACTTCTTGCGGGAAGAAATTAGGAATGATAGCGTGTGGAAACGGAACGCTTTCCTGATGCGATGCCTGCACTGCCTTGATAGCATGCGATAGTATGTGAGCGCTCAAATCAGCCACCATGGGACCGAGCTCCATTGTTGAGAGTATTTCAAAGCCAACGACATCCGCCTGCCGAAGATCGACTGTTTTACGCACTGCTACGGACGAATAGCGATCGTGGCGTTGACGGTACGGTATTTCAAAGGACAAGCATACGGCGGATCAAAGGATCGGCATGTTGTTGGAAGTGGCTTGAGATTGGTGGGACGGAATGGGGGATATACCCTGGTTGCAGCGAACCGCCGTCACCCTTTCAAAAGAAGCTTGCAAAGGTGCGAAGATGCAGAGAAAGCATGAATTGAACCACGAAGGACGAAGAACACAAAGAAGGGCGGAAAATCTGGCATTGGGGGCGTTGGATGCCTTGCAGAGAGTCCATTTTTCCAGTTTGTTGTCGGGGTCGCTGTCATTGCTCATGGCAGCCGTGAATTCTTTCCCTTTCTTCTTTGTGGTTTGACTTAGGGGACAGAAAAAGGTCAGCGCGATTTCCTTTATTGTCCTTTTTTCTATTTTCCTCTTTTTTCGCTACGGCTTCACCGCCACTCGAATGGCGCCGGTGGCGAGCATTTGTTGGAAGGCTTCTTCGGAGTGGTCTAAGGAAAAATCGTCGCCGACGATTTCGGCGAACGGGAACCGGTTCCAATGCTCTGCGAGGAAGTCAATCGCCATGGCCAGGTCGATCGGGGCATAGTTGTGAACGCCGGAGATGCTCCACATGCGGCGGACTACTTGCTCGGGGTCGAGCGGGATCGTGCCGATCGGCTTGACCGCGCCGACGAACACGTACTGACCGCCTGTGCGTAGTAGCGGCAGTCCTTGGTGAATGGCCTCGGCGGCGCCGGACATTTCGAGGATGAGGTCGGCGCCGCGGCTATCGGTGGCGGTGCGGAGAATGTCTGGCAGCGCGTCTGGTTCTTTCAGCACGTCAACGACGTCGTCGGCGCCAAAACGTTTTGCCGCCGCAAGTCGCTGCGGATCGACGTCGGTGACAACAACTCGTTCGGCTTTCTCGACCCGGGCGATGGCGGCGGCCGTCAATCCCAGCAGCCCGGCGCCTTGAACCCATACTGTTTTTCCACGGCTGCCCCCAGCGGTTCGCATGGCGGCCGCGACGGTCGCGGTGGCACAATTGGCGGAAGAGGCGATGGCGTCGGGGACATTGTCCGGCATGCGGAAGATGGCCGTGCCGGCAGCTAACTGACAATACTCGGCCATCCCTCCGCTGAGCGGGCGGTTGCCGCAGCACGATTCGTGACCGTATTTGAACAGCCGAACACACTTCTGCGGAAGATCGTGCAGACAGAAGAAGCAATCGCCGCAACTGGCGGCAACCGACCAGGAGATGCGATCATCGATTGCGAGGGCGTTGCCATGCCCATCCCGCGGCGGCTCTCCGGGGCCGAACGCAGCGATCCGCCCGAGCACTTCGTGCCCCAACACGGAAGGCGTCGGTCCGTGCCGCTTGCCAAGGTAGGTGTGGAGGTCGCTGCCGCACAGCGTGCAGCAAGTCACTTTCACCAGTGCTTCGCCCGCAGCCAAAACAGGGCGAGGAAAATTCCGTAGCTCCAACGGTTTTCCGGGGGCTACGAACACGCTGGCCCGGATGACATCGGGAATCGCGGCGGCGGTCATGGACGTTCTCCATCGGCCAGGCGCTTGGCAATGGCGTCGAGCGTTTGCGGAAGTTCGGCCACCGAGTTGATGGCGTAATGAGCGCCGGCGGCAAGCAGTGCGTCTCGGCCGGTAGCGCGGCGTTCGTCACGCTCTGCCTGGCCGAGTTGAGAGAGTTCCACAGCGCTTACACCGAACATGTTGCCTGTTTCAATAACACCGATGCTCCACGCCCCGGCGTTGACGCCCGCTACAACGCCAACGGTGGTATCGTCGACGACCGCAACCGCTGCGGCCGGGTAAACGCCAAGTTGCTCCATGTTCTTGAAAATCATCCAGGGAGCGGGCCGTCCGGCGGCGACTTCCGTGGCCGAAACCACCGCGTCGACTCGTAAGCCGCTCGGCTCGGTCAGGGCAACGAGCTGTTGCATCAATGGCGCGGCATAGCCGCTGCTCGAGCCAATTCTAAGACCGCGGCGGCGGCAATCGGCAAACGCATCGAGCACGCCGGGAATCAAGTCAGCATGCAACGGCAGCAACTCATTTTGCACGGGGAGAAAATCGTGGTAGAGCGCACTGATCTCGTCGTCACCGGCGTTGCGACCCTGCGCTTGACGCCAGGCTTCGGCGATGCGCGGCATCGCCAGCAGCGCGGCGATGTGATCGCGTTTCTCCATTCCCATCGGACCGCGAGCTTCCTCGGCGGAAATCTCGACGGCGCGAAGGCGAAAGATTTCACGAAACGCTTCGACCGGTGCGCGACTGCCGTGGTCGACGATGGTTCCCGCCCAGTCCACGATGACGGCTTGCAGCGAAAGGCGCGAGGATGCCATGGCGAATGCTCCAGTTAGTAACGGTCGAGCAAACAATAAGTTAACATTCTGTGATTCTTAGTCAACATCTTTTGACGTGCGGATCGCAAAAAAAGTGTTTTTAGGAACGGCTCACAAATAACTTCCTTCGAAACTGAATGACCACAGAGACACGGAGGGCACGGAGAAGAAATACAGGAGGTAGGAACACTAACCTTCGCTATCCCTGTCTTTTGTCTCTGCATCATCCTGATTTTTTATTAGCATAGATTCGTGATGATTCGCGTTCTTTCTTTTTCTCTTTCTGTCTTCTCTGTGCCCTCCGTGTCTCTGTGGTAAATCCCATCTGCCGAAGTTATTGTTGAGTCATCCTTTAGGCTGAATGCTCCGAAGAACGATCGTCGCAACGTGACGATCAACCCCAACATTAGACGGTGAACTGGTTCGTTCTCAGTTTGCGGCTAGATTCCTCGCCCGTTGCTGCCGTAGAAGACGCACAGAACCTCGGCCGGTTTCGTGTAGGCGTTGATTAACCGATGCTTGGCGCTGGCGTCGAAGTAGAGGCTGTCGCCGGGTTTTAGCTTGTAGAGTTCGCCGTCGTACTCGAAGTCGACTCGTCCGTTGACCACGAGCAAGAACTCTTCGCCTTCGTGCGGCAGGGCCAGCCGCTTTGTTTCGTCGGGCGGGACGGTCAGCATAAACGGATCCATTTTCCGGTCGGGCCGTTTGAACGCCAGAGATTCGTAGCGAATATGTGACCGAGGTTTGTCGCGCTCGACGACTTGCCGCTCGCCGCGGCGCACGACGATGAGTCGCGGGTGTTCCTCCAGTCCTTCGAAGAGCGAAGCTACCGGCGTTTCCAAGGCGGCGGCAATCTGCCCGAGCGCCGGCAACGATGGCGTGACGCGAAAGTTTTCAACTTTCGACAGCCAACTGCGAGTCAACCCGGTTCGCGAGGCAACTTCTTCGAGCGTCAGGCGTTTCTCGAGTCGACGCGCCTTGATGCGCTGGGCGAGTTCAACAAGATTCATAACTTACGACTCGGATGGTCGCTCCGCTTCATTTTCGCACGCCCAAAGCCAGCACGGCGCTGGCGAAGCAACTGGTCGCCACCACGGCAAACACCAGCGCGGTCTGCTGACCGTTGGATTGGATGATCCATCCAATGAAGGGCTCCCCCAGGCCGGCAAACACGTAGGCAAATGTGTTCATGATTCCCGTGCCAGTTCCGGATCGGCGCGGCCCCAAAAGATCCGGGCAAAGTGCCCAAAACGCCGATTGCGGACCGTAGGTAAAGAACCCGCAAAGGAACAGCAACGGCACGCTAAGTATCAGGTTACCTGCTACGAAATACATCGCAATCGCCATCACGCCGGCCGCTGTCATCCAACGAAAAACAAGTCGCGATCGCCCACCGTCTAGAATCCGGTCGGAGAGCCAGCCGCTTGCCAAGGCCCCCACGGCCATCCCGAGCGGCAAAGCCAAGCTCACCCATTTGCCATAAACATCTTGCTTCCAATTGGAGCCGAGCAAGTGGACGGGAACCCAAATAAGGAGCCCATAGCGTGCCATATTTTGAAAGCCGATCGCAATGCTGGCTAGGAGGAAGCGACCGTTCGTGAGGACCGCGCGGTAACGTTGAATCATTCCTTCATCGTCGTCCGCCGTGACCTTGAGAGGCTTGCCGGATGCTTCCTAATCGTCGATCGGCGGAAATCCTTCATCCTCAGGCCGATCGCGAGCAACCAAGTAATACGTAATTCCACCAAACAGCATCAGGAGGACGGGAAGGCGGAAGATCCAGCGCCAATCCATGTTGCATGCCAGAATCATGCTCGACGTGGCAAACGTCAGCACGGTCGACATGCCCGCGGCAAAAACATACGCTCCATAAACGCGGCCGCGCTCGGCGCGACCCCACCAGTTGGACAGAACGCGGCTGCCCGGCGCCCAGCCCATCGATTGGGCGAAACCATTCAGAGCCCACGCCGTCATGAGGCCACTGACGCCGTGGGCGAAACTCATTGCCCAGTTCAGCGCGCACGACAGCGCGGCGCCCATACTCATCATCGTGCGGCCGCCGAACTTGTCTCCCAGGTTGCCGTTGATCGCCTGCCCGAGGGCATAAGTCCACAACAGCGCCGCGTTGACCCAGCCTAACGTGGCCTTGTTAATGCCTAGTTCGCTCTCGATGCCAGGCATCGCGAAGCCGAACGACTGCCGCCCCGTATAGTAGAACAGGTAGCAGAACATCGTGGCGAATAGGATTCGCAATTGCGCACGACGGAATGCCTGGGCAACCGTGGCGGATGGGATAGACGGGTACATGTCCATGGCGGCTGGGCAGCGCTCCCATTCGGTTAGTACACGAATGTGATTAAAAGTCACATTGCGTGGTGTAGGCTAGCCGACAGGCCTGGGCTTGTACATCCTTTTTCTCGTGGGGGCCTTGTAAAAGCTATCAACAGAAGTCGACGCGACATCAAAAAGCAGCAAGTGGGCTTCGCAGGAACGGGAGATGGCGCTAAATGTCTGGCTGCAACTCTTCTCGATTTCGAACATCAACTGGATGCAGCTAGAGTGCGGTAATGGTGTGGGATGACAGTGTTTGGTATGATATTTGGCGACGAATTTAACTAAGTCACAGAGCAGGAACAGGCGAAGATAGGAGTGAACATGTCTGAAGCAGCCACCTCAACGATGGCACGGCCGCCGCGGATGCGGCATAACTTTCACCGTGTGGCGATCTTGTTCGCCGGTGGTCCGGCGCCGGCGGCCAATGCGGTAATTTCGACGGCGGCGACCGCGTTTTTGCGGAATGACATTGAGGTGGTCGGTGTATTACATGGTTACTCGCATCTGATCGAATACTCGCCCGAGCGGCCGATGGTCGAGGGACGCGACTACGTGATGTTGACGCACCGTGTTTTGGGGCGTACGCGAAATTCGCAAGGCATTTTGATCGGCACGGCGCGGGCCAACCCGGGCAAGAACGTTTCGCATCCGACACACCTGGATGATCCCGAGCGCTCCCAGCCGCTGAAGACCGTTTACGAGGCGTTGCGGTCGATCAATGTCGACGCGCTGATTTCAATCGGTGGTGACGACACGCTCAAAACAGCCAACAAGTTCAAGCTGTATCAAGAGAAGCTGCCACCGGGCGCGTTGCGAATTCCCGTGGTCCATTTGCCAAAGACGATCGACAACGATTACCGCGGGATCGACTTTACGTTCGGTTACTTCACGGCGGTCGATTTCCTCGCGTCCGAAGTTCGCAATCTGATTGCCGATGCGGAGGCGAATCGGGCTTATTTTCTGGTCGAGTCGATGGGGCGAAGCGCCGGCTGGCTCGCCTATGGCGTAGCGATTTCGGGCGAGGCGAGCCTGGTAATCAGTGTCGAAGATATCGAAGGTCCGTACGCCGCGACAGAGGAAGTGAAAGATCCGAAGACCGGCCAGATTCGTAAGCGCAAGGTGATGGATGTCGACAAGGTTATCAAACGCATCGTGCTGACGATGACCACGCGCGAGCGTGAGGGCAAGGAGTATGGCGTAATCGTTGTCGCCGAGGGGCTGGCTGAATTGTTGCCCGAAAAGTACCTCGAAGGAATCCCTCGTGACGAACATGGGCATATCAGCGTCGCCGCAGTGAATATGCATGATCTTTTCAAGGAACTGATCATGAAGGAATACACCGAGCAAACGGGCAAGAAACGTAAGGTCACGTCGCTGCAGCTTGGCTATGAGGCGCGCTGCGCCAAGCCACATGCGTTCGACGTGATGCTGGGCTGCCAGCTCGGCGTGGGCGCTTACCGTGCCCTCGTGGAAAAGGGGCTCAATGGTGTCATGGTGTCGGTTTCCGGGCAGTTCCAGTTGCGATATGTGCCGTTTGAAGACCTCGTCGATCCGAGCACGCTGGTGACGGTTGTGCGTTATATCGAGCCGGATAGTGATTTCCAGAAGTTGACGCGGTTTCTCGAGACCTATGTCAATGAGGAAGAGCTAACCAGGCGACAGATTGCTGCACCGCCGAAGGGGAAATAGCTTTGAGCGCTGATCGCATTTGCTAGCCACGAAAAATCACGAAAAGCCACAAAAAATTTTTGTGCATCTTTGTGCTTTTTGTGGCTATCTTCCTAGCCGTCGAGAGAGCCCTTGGTGCTGGGGACGCCAGTCATGCGTGGGTCGGATTCTAGCGCCATTCGCAGTGCGCGGGCCATGCACTTGAAGACGGCTTCACTGATATGGTGGCTGTTGCGGCCGTAGTGGACGAGGATGTGGAGATTGCACAGGGAGTTGCCGGCGAAGGCGTTCCAGAATTCTTCGATCAGCTCGCTGTCGAAATCGCCGATTTTGGCCGATGGGATTTCCACACGGTAGGCGAGCGCACAGCGGCCGCTGAGGTCGATTGCCACGGTGGCGAGGGTTTCGTCCATCGGCAGCGTGAAGTGACCGTAGCGGCGGATGCCGGCTTTGTCGCCGATGGCTTGCTTGAGCGCTTGACCCAGGCAGATGCCGACGTCTTCGACGGTGTGATGCTGATCCACATGCAGATCGCCCTCGGCGTGGACCGAGAGGTCGGTGGCCGAGTGCTTCGCGAAGAGCGTCAGCATGTGGTCGAAGAAGCCGACGCCGGTGGCAATGTCGGCCTGGCCGACGCCGTCCAGGTTGAGCTGGAGCCGGATGTTGGTTTCGGCTGTTTTGCGTTCGATTGATGCGGTTCGAGCCATGCTTTTATGCCGGGAAAGTGGGGTGACATTGCCATCGTAGCACTGGCGAAACGTGGCCGCGAGGGTTGGCGGTGGGCTCCCCGGTCAGAGACACGATTGGGCGTCGGAAAGTTCTGACCAGTCGAATTCTTCAGCATAACCGATCGGGGGGCGGGGACGGGAGACCCGCGCACAACGGCGTCTATTTTTTGACAGACTGAAGTCCGTCCTACGCTATTCGGCCCAGTCGAGGCCGGTTTCCTTGCGGATGCGCTCGTCGAACTCGCCGAGGAGGCCGCCGATGACGTCCCAGCCCGAAGGGCGGCGGACTTCGATGTCGCCTTGGCGATTAACGCGGACGATCGTGTGGTCGTTGACGCCCGCGGCCGACAGGTCGTCGTGATGCAGCTCGTCGTCGGCTACGATTTTTTCGAGCGTCGCGCCCGTCATCTCAATGAACGACATGTGGTAGCTTCCTTGATGCGCATCACGAAAGAAACAGAATACAGAGCTTCATTTTAGCGTGCCGATCGAGCGGTGTCAGCAGGAACGATCTACGGTAGTGATATCGCTTAGCCGTAGGACGGACAATCCTGTCCGTCGATTTTCCGAAAGATGGACAGGATTATCCGTCCTACGTGCTGGAATTGTTACAGCGTCCAATCCGGCGCTGCGGCGCGGATTTTGTCCGCGAGTTGGATGAGCATCGGGACGTCGAGTTGCTCGGTGCGGGCGTCGGCGGCGAAGCCTATTTCGTCGAGGAGGGCGTCGACTTGTGGCTTATCTAAATGCCGCTTCAGCGCGGCGACAACGTTGGCGCGGAGGAACTTGCGGCGATGGAGGAACAGTGCCTTGGTGATCTGGTGAAAGAAGGCGAGGTCGGCGATGCGGGAGCGGAGCTCTGGATCGACGACAATTTTCAGAATCGCGGATTCGACTTTCGGCGCTGGCCAGAAAACAGAGGGAGGCATGATGCGGACGATCTCGGTTGTACACTGGCTTTGAATCCACACGCTGAGCGCGCTGTAATCCTTGGTCGAAGGCGGGGCGATGATCCGCTCGGCCAACTCCTTTTGGATCGTGACGGTCATCGAGTGGGGGACGTGCCGCGCCAGCAGCAGATTCGAGAGGAGCGGCGTGGCGATGTTGTAAGGCAAGTTGGCTACAAGTTTGAATTGCCGGCCAGGGGCAGTCGATAGTTGTTCGCCAATCGCGTCCATCACACGGTCGTCAATCGTGTTCTTGTTGCGCAGTGCATCGAGCTTCAACATCGTCACATTGGGCAGGTCGATCAGTTGTTCGCTGGCTAGCTCGAAGAGGTGGCCGTCGATTTCGACCGTGACGACGGCGGCGGCTTGTGCTGCCATCATCGCCGTTAGCGAGCCTGTGCCCGTGCCAACTTCGAGGACGACATCGTCACTGGTTAGCTCGGCCGAGCTAACGATCAGATCGACGAGGTTGAGATCGATGAGGAAGTTTTGCCCATGCCGCGTGGCGGGGCGGATGCCCATTTCGCGGAAACGTTCGAGGAGGAAGGATTTGGTTTGACGGGGCATGGGGAGGTGTCAGGTGTCAGGTGTCAGGTGTCAGGTGTCAGGTGTGGCGCTGGGGTTTGTTTGGTTGAAGAGCGCGTTAGTTGGGATTGAACGTATTTGGCCAGGACGTCGGTTTCGATGTTGACGTGGTCGCCTGGTTGGCGGCTGCCGAGGGTTGTGATGGAGAGCGTGTGGGGAATCAAAGCTACGCTGAAGCAGTCGCTGCCGACGTCGACGAGTGTGAGGCTGACGCCGTCGACCGCGACGGAGCCTTTGCTGGCCATTTGGGCTAACTGGGCGGCGGGGGCACGGAACCACATTTTGCACCAGTCGGCATCATCATCGCGGGAGTCGACTGTGGCGAGGCAATCGATGTGGCCGGTAACGTAGTGGCCGCCGATGGGGTCGCCGGCGCGGAGCGATTGCTCGAGGTTGACTTTCGAGCCGCCGGCGAGTTGGCCGAGGTTGGTTCGAGAGAGAGTTTCTTCGCCAGCTTGAAACGAGAGCCGGTCACCGTCGATGCCGACGATGGTGAGGCAGCAGCCGTTGATTGCGATGCTGTCGCCGATTTTGGCTGCGGCAGCGATGGGAGCATCGCGAATGATAAGGCGGACTCCAGGCGGTTCGGCAATGACGTCGACAACTTCAGCCAGACTTTGGACGAGACCGGTGAACATAGATGTAGGTCAGGCTGTGCCTGACACCTGACTTGTCAGGCTAAAGCCTGACCTACTTAGAACAGGGATTCTTCTTGGGACCGGCGGTTCCAGGCGAGGTGCCAGAGGAACTTGACGGGGGGCCAGCACACAAAGGCCACACAGAGCAGCGGGACGGCGTAGTTCCACACGATCAGGATGGCCATCAGCGAGAATACGATCGCGATGAGTTGGGCGAAAGAGCGCTGGCCGCGGACGAACTGCGTAAGGGGGTGTGGGTAGGGCAGACGCGAGACCATCAAGATCGAGATCACGAGGGCGAAGATGGGCACGAGGCGCTGCATCCAGAGATCGTACAGCCGGAAGTTTTCGTTGGTGAAGACAGCATTTTCGTTACGGAGCGAGTAGGACAGGATGGCGAAGGAGCCGATGGCGGCGGCGGCAGCGGGGGTCGGCAGGCCGGCGAACATCGTGTGATCATCGTCGGAGTCGCTTTCGACATTGAACCGGGCGAGCCGGAGGGCGGCACAGCAGGCGAACACTGCAGCGATGGACCAGACGGCGTCGCGATGCCAGTAGGTAAACTGCGGGCACATCTTCACGAGCAGGATCGCCGGCGCGACGCCGAACGAAACCAGGTCGCAGAGGCTATCGAGCTGGGCGCCGAAATCGCTGGTGGCGCGGGTGATGCGAGCAATCTGGCCGTCGACGGCGTCGAATAACATGGCGAGCAGGATGAGCGCGCCGCTGAGCATGAGGTTGTGCGTGGGATCGTCGCTGTCGATCAGGGCGCGGGCAGACGCTTTGAGTGCCTGGGGGGATTTGACATCGATCTTGATACTCTCCGCAGGTCTAAAGTCGTCGGTGACGGGGCGCTCGATGCGCGAGAGGACCACGATCGCGAAGAACCCGCAAATCAGGTTGCCGAGCGTGAAGAGCGTCGGCAGGATGGCGACGGCGCGGATGGGTTTCATGATTGGGGAGTCCAAATTTTGGGGCGCTAAGCCGCAAGCGGCTAGTGCCAGCGGGCGACGATGTGGCTGCCGGCGCGGACCAGGTCGCCAGGTTTCACCAGGATATCGGCGGCCGCGGCAGGCAAGATCAACTCGGTTCTCGAGCCCAGCTTGATCATACCAAAGATTTCCCCCTGTGTGACGATCTGCTCTAGCCGGAGCGGGCAGACAATACGGCGGGCGAGCAGCCCGGAAATTTGCCGCACGGCGAAGCGGCGGTAGGGGGCACTCGTCTCCTCGAAGCCGATCCACATGAATTCGTTGCGCTCGGAACTGGCCGGGTTCATGGCATTGAGGAATTCACCTGGCTTGTAATGGAGCTCGACGACGGCGGCAAGCGGCGCACGGTTGATGTGGACATTGAAGATCGAGAGAAAGATACCCACGCGCACGGCCGGACCGCCAATGAAATCGTAGTGTGCTAGCGGTGTGATGTCGGTTACGGTGCCATCGGCTGGCGAGACGATGACGCCGGGGTCACTGGGAATCTGTCGAGGCGGATTGCGAAAAAAGCTGATCAACCACAAAAGGAATACGAGCGGGACGACCGCCAGGTAGCACCAGGGTCTGCAAGTGAATAACAGCGGCGCTACGATAGCGGCGATGAGCGGCAGGCCGAAGATCGCAAGGTCGTAGGCGGACCAACGGGCGAGCCATAGCTTCTCGAGCGCAGGAATACCGAGAGAAGAATTAACCTGGCGGTCAGTTGAGCTCATCTCTTATCGCCGCAGCAATACTCCGGCCCTTGACTCTTGACTCTCGTCTCTTGACCTAATGTAGCACGGGGCAGATGTCGAACCACTGGCGGCCTTGCTCGGCCATCCACTCGGTCGATTCTTCGGGGCCCCACAGGGCAGGCTCGTAAATATACAATTCGGGCTGGTCGCTCTTCTGCCATTCGTCGAGGATCGGATCGCAGATCGACCAGGAGGCTTCCACTTCGTCGGCCCGGGCGAAGAGGCTGGCGTCACCTTCGAGGGCATCGAGCAGTAATCGCTCGTAGGCCTCGGGGATCATGCCGCGGAACTCGCGCTGGTAGCGGAAGTCGAACGCGGTTTGGCGGAGCTTCATGCCGGCGTCGGGAACTTTCGTCTCGAATTCGAGTTGTATTCCCTCGGCGGGTTGTACTTGAATCACGAGTCGATTCGCTTCGGAAACGCCTTTGGGGCCGTCCTTAAACAGCATGTGGGGCGGTTCGCGGAACTGGACGACGATTTGCGTCGTGCGGCACGACATGGCTTTGCCGCTGCGCAAGTAGAACGGCACGCCTTGCCAGCGCCAATTGTCGATCCAGAGCTTGATGGCGGCGAACGTGGCGGTGTGGCTGCCGGGGCGGACGCCGTCGGCGGCGGAATAACCGTCGTACTGTCCACGAACCGTGTTGCTGTAAACATCTTCGGGCGTCATCGGGCGAATGGCTTGCAAAACCTTCACCTTTTCGTTGCGCACCGGATCAGCTTCATACCGGACGGGCGCTTCCATCGCGGTGATCATCAGCAGTTGCAGCAGATGATTTTGGAACATATCGCGGACGACGCCGGCCGTGTCGTAGTAGCCGGCGCGGCGGCCGACGTCGACTTCCTCAGCCACGGTGATTTGCACGTGGTCGATGTAGTTGCGATTCCAGATCGGCTCGAAGATCGTGTTGGCGAACCGCAGCACGAGCAAGTTTTGGACGGTTTCTTTGCCGAGATAGTGGTCGATGCGGTAGACCTGACGCTCGTTAAAGACGGCGTGGACGACTTTGTTTAGTTCCCGAGCGGAGGCGAGATCGGTGCCGAACGGTTTTTCGATGATGACACGGCGCTTGCCGCCGTTTTCATCGGCGAGGCCGGAGTGGCCGAGTTGTTCGACGGCGGGGCCGTAGAATTGCGGCGCAGTGGCGAGGTAGTAGACGCGTGTGCTGTTCTCCGATTTCTCGATGTCGTTGAGCAATTCAGCGAGTTTGTTGAAATCGTCGGCCTGGCCGATGTCGCCAGGATGATAGTAGATGTTTGGAGCGAATTGATCCCAGAGAGCCTTGTCGAAATCGTTACCGATGAAGCGGGCGACGGCCTTCGCAAGGTCGTCTCGCCAGGCTTCGTGCGTGAACTCGGTTCGCGAGAAGCCAACGATGCGGGTATCTTTCGGCAGCCGGCCCTTGCGGAAGAGGTTGTAGAGAGCGGGGACGAGCTTGCGATGGGTGAGATCGCCCGAGGCGCCGAAGATGACGATAGTGTGGGGCATGTTAAGAGCAAGGAGCGGGGAGCAAGGAGCTTGGAGTGGGGCAGGCTGCCTGCGGGGTAAAACATGAACAATAATGCGCCTAAGTTCTGGGTGGTTGGCTACATTTTCTGGCTCCCCGCTCCTTGCTCCCGGCTCCCCGCTATATGGTCATCGCGGTAAATCCGCCATCGACGTAGATTGCTTCTCCCGTGATGAAGCTGCCGGCGACAGGCGAGAGCAGCAGCAGCGTCGCGCCGATCAGTTCGGGGGCATCGCCGAGGCGCCCCATCGGTGTGTGGCGGAGGATAGATTCGACACGGGACTTATCCAGGATTTTGCGATTCTGCTCGGCAGGGAAGAAACCGGGGCAGAGGCAATTGACGCGAACGCCGCTGGGAGCAAATTCGCGCGCGACGTTTTGCGTCAGGTTCAACACCGCCGCCTTCGATGCAGAGTAAATGAACACGCGCGACAGCGGGCGGTAGCTCGTGACGCTGCCGATGTTAAGGATCGCACCGCGGCCGGCATCGACCATGTGTTTGCCGAAAATCTGGCAGCCGAGGTGCGTAGCGTGCAGATTCGTATCGAGGATTTTTTGGAAGTCCTCGTCGGTGATTTCGAAATAGGGCGTTGGAGAGTTGACGCCGGCACAATTCACGAGCGCATCGACGCGACCGTGCTGCTTGAGAACGGTGTCTAGCAGAGCGATGACCGATTGGCGATCGTCAGCGTCGACTTCGGCGAACGTGGCTTTGCCGCCAAGTTTTTCGATTTCGGCAACGCGGGTTTTGCCACGCTCTTCGCTACGGCCGGCAACGACGACGGTTGCGCCGGCTTGGGCCAGGCCGTTGCACAGTTCGCCTCCGAGAACGCCCGTGCCGCCGATCACGACGGCGACCTGGCCGTCGAAGCTAAACAGTTTGTGTAGATAATTGGTCATCTTAGTAGGTCGGCCGAGCCGAGGCGGACTTGCGTGCGTGTTGAGGTGCCGCTCGGCTCGCGGCACCTACTGGGTTATGGGGTCTGGCGTTCGTGAATCCAATCGGTATGGAACGTGCCCGGTTTGTCAATGCGCTCATAGGTGTGAGCGCCAAAGTAATCACGTTGGGCTTGCAGCAAGTTGGCTGGCAGGCGATCACGGCGGTAGCCGTCGTAGTAGGCCAACGCGGCGGAGAAGGCCGGAACCGGGATGCCTAGCTCTGCAGACGTTGCGACTACGTGCCGCCAGGAGGCCTGGGCTTCATCGACTGCCTTCGCAAAATACGGAGCGAGCAGCAGGTTTTCCAGCTTCGGATCCTTGTCGAATGCTTCTTTGATGCGATCGAGGAAGACGGCGCGGATGATGCAGCCGCCGCGCCAGAGCATCGCGCAGTCGCCGTAGTTGAGCGGCCAGTTGTATTCGGCGGCGGCCGCCTGCATTTGGACGAAGCCTTGGGCGTAGCTGCAGATTTTCGACGCATAAAGCGCGTGGCGAATCTGATCGACGAACTTTTTCTTATCGCCCGTGTACTTGGCCAACGGGCCTTTGAGCACCTTGCTCGCGCGAGTGCGGCCATCCTTCATCGCCGACAGACAGCGAGCATAAACGGCTTCCGTGACGAGCGTGCTGGGAACACCGTGATCAAGCGCAAGCTGGCTCATCCATTTGCCGGTGCCCTTTGCGCCGGCTTTGTCCATGATCTTATCGACAAGGAAGCCGCCCGATTCTTTGTCTTTGACGGTGAAGATGTCGCGAGTGATTTCGATCAGGTAGCTATCGAGTTCGCCGCGGTTCCATTCGTCAAAGACATCGTGCAGCTCGTCATTCGACAGGCCAAGGGCCTCCTTCATCATGAAGTAGGCTTCGCAGATGAGC
>CAZJWY010000053.1:0-28075 GCA_964549545.1 uncultured Planctomycetaceae bacterium
GCGGCTCGCTAACCGGGACACGCTCGGCCACGCCCGGAGCGATGATTTCAACCGGGCGGCGTTTCTTGGTGACGATCGGGCCCTTGCCATCGAGCGGATTGCCGAGCGGGTCGACAACGCGGCCAAGCAGCTCGTCGCCGACGGGGACGCTCAAGAGGCGGCCCGTGCTTTTGACTTCGTCGCCTTCGGAGATCGACAGGTAGTCGCCCAGGATGATGATACCGACCGAATTTTCTTCGAGGTTGAAGGCGAGGCCGATGGTTCCGTTGGGGAACTCGACCATTTCCTGGGCCATCACGCCCGACAAGCCGTAGACACGGGCGATGCCGTCGCCGACTTCGAGCACGCGGCCGACTTCGCGGACATCGATCTGCGCGGAGAACTGCTCGACTTCTTGCTGGATTACCGAGGCGATTTCGTCGCTATTGAATTTCATGGTTTAATAACCTGCGTATTTTGAATCAACTGGCCGACACGAACTTGTCGGATTGCATTTCAATTCGATCCGTGGCCCGGTCGATCATGTCTCGACGGGCGTTTTCCAATTGCGTGTACAACGAACCATCGAAAACCTGATCGCCAACGCGGACGACAATGCCGGCGATGATGCTGGGATCGATCTTCACTTTGAAGACCGGGGTTTTACCGAGGCGGTTCTTGATTCGCTCTTCCAAGCTTTTCCGTAATTCGTCGTCCAACTCGGCAGCCACGCGGACTTCGACGTCAGCCAGGCCTCTGGCTTCAGCATGAAGCTTAGTGGTTTGTCGAGCGATCGTCCTAATTAGCTCCAGGCGCCCGTGTCTCGAAAGAACCTTGAGGAAGTTCAACACCTGAACGGACGCTTTCTTGCCGAAAATCCGCTCGAGCAGGGCTTCCTTTTGCTCAGGCGAAACGAGTGATGACTCTAGGACCTGAACGAGCTTTGGGTTCCGATCCAATACGTCGGTGACGATCGATTGCATCTCCTCGACCAAGGAATCTGGATCAGGCGATTTGCCCGCCACCCCCATGAAGGCCTGAGCATAGACGCGCGCGAGTCGTTCGACCGTGACATCCACCACGGATTCGTGCTTCGGCGATGCTTGTTCAGGATTGCTCATGTGGTTTAGTTCTTGCTCGACTCTGCGGCCAACTTGGCGACGGCTTCGCGGATAATCTGATTGTTCTTTTCAGGCGTAAGGCCCTCACGAATAATCTTCTTCGCCAAATCGATCGCCGTATTCGCACTCGCCACGGCCAACTCCTGCACCGCGGCATCGCGGGCACGATGAATCTCGCGAACCGCGCGGTCCATTTCTTCCTTGGCAGACTTTTGGCCTTCGGCTTCAATGCTCTTCTTCGTGCGCTCCGCATCGTGTCGCGCTTCGTCGAGCAGCGCGCGAACCTCGCCGGCGGCGGCGGCCAGCTTGGCCTCGTGCTCGGCGAAAAGTCGCTTCGACTCTTCATCGCGGGCTTCCGCGGCCGCAATGTTTTCGGCGATTCTCCGCTCACGCTCGTCTAGCGCCGCGGTAATCGTTGGCCAGGCGAACTTGCCGAGAATGAACAACAGCAGGAAAAAAATGATGGCGGAGAAGATGGCCAAATCAGGGTCGAAAGCCATCGGATTGCGATCCGGCTCGTGCTCGTGGCTCTCCGCATGCTCCGCATGGACCGCTGGCGACTCCGCCTTGTGGGCAGCTTCGTCCGCATGGGTCCGGGCAGTGAAGACCGCGCAGAGAAGCGCGAGGGCAAACATCAACCTTTTGAGGTTCATCTTCTTACCTACCTACTTTGCCGTCAGTTGCCGACTTTCCGAAGAACAACCGTTAGCCCTTAATAATCACAACGATCAACGCGAAGAACGTAGCACCTTCGATAAGTGCGGCGGCGATGATCATGCCCGTTTGGATGTTACCGGCAGCTTCTGGCTGGCGTGACATGCCTTCAACGGCGTGGCTACCAATTTTGCCGATGCCCAGAGCAGCGCCGAGGATGATGATGCCGGCGCCAAACGCGGCGCCGAGGTTCATGCTGAAACCGCCAGGGGCGACTGCCGCCGCAGCCGGAGTCGCTGGGGCTTCTTGGGCCATCGCCGGCGAAGCGATCGCCAACACAACCAGACACATAACACAAACACGGACTAGATTGACCACAGTAAGTTCTCCTTGGTAAAGCGGAAGTTTGTAGTTCGTTCGATCGTAAACGGGTTAGCCGCAGCTTATTCATTGGAATTGTCCCACCAGCACTTAGTGCGGGTGGACGGCAGTGCCGATGAATAGCGCGGTCAAAAACGCAAAAATGTATGCTTGGATAAAGGCCACTAAAAGTTCAAGCAAGTTGAGCAAGGTTGCGCCGATGATACTGGCGGGCATGACTCCCCAATAAACCACAGAGCCAGCCGTCAGGGTGATAAACGCAAGCAGCACGGCGAGCACGACGTGGCCACCGATCATGTTCGCCAGAAGACGCACGGCCAACACGAAGTGTTTCACAAGCAAGCCGAAGATTTCGATCACGAACACCATCGGCCAAAGAAAGATCATCACTGGCTTGGGCAGGTCCATGTGTGGCACGAGCCCCTTCCAGAAGCCGACGAAGCCCAACTGGACCATGCCCGAGGCAAGGACGACGAAAAACACAACCAAGGCCAACGCGGTTGTTACGGCAAACGAGCCCGTGGGGGACCCCATCCACGGGAGCAGACCCATCAGATTGCACCCTAGCACGAAGAAGAACACGGTCCAAACCAGCGGTGCGAAGCGACCGACATCGTGCGTGCCGAGCGAGGGCAGGGCGACGACGTCGCGCAGGTATAGCAAAAACGCTTCCAGCAGGTTCCACAGGCGGCCCTTCGGGGCGCCGCCATGCCGAATCTTGGCCGCCAGGCCAATGAACAATACACAAATGATCAACGCGACAACGACCTCAATCGCCATGAACTTGGTGAACTTGAAGTCGAGCGGCTCGATAATTTCGTTGACCAGCTTCGATGAAGTCTGGGCCTTCCATACTGGCTTTAATATCGGTTCGCCGTGATGACCTAGCAGCGGCTTGCCATGTGCATCCAGCTTCGGCCGCCCTAGAGGCTGGGGAAGCATGATGCGACCGCTACCATCCGCGGTAAATTTGCGCGGCACGTCGAAGAACGGCGCATCCTGCACGTGCTCGAAGAGATGGTTCGGATTGAGCGCGTCATTCGACATGGATCAGTTCACCTCGTCGCAGTCGGCTAGAGGCTGATTTACGAGCGTGGCTGCTCTCGATGCCTGCAATCCGCGGACGTGCGATAAGACATCCGCTGCAAGGCTGCACAAGAACAGAGGAATGATGTAATAAACAGCTTCGACAGGGGCAAACTGCCCGCGAGCGGCGACAACGACCAGCGCGGCAATCAGCGGCGCGATCATGCGAACGCCACTAGAGGAAGCCAAGCCAGCGAGATTCGGATTGCGGACGGCAACAGCCGTTGCGAGCAGCGAACTGAGCCATATCGAAGCGATGCTCGCCAAGCCGAAAGCAACGACAACCCAGGCCCCGGCTTCTCCGAACTGACCATAAGCCAACGGCGCGAGCAGCGCGGTCGCGCAAGCCGCCACGACCGTTGCTGACCACGAGCAATGCAAGGCCCAGGCAGGCTGAGCAGCAGAACTTGTGTAAGGCTGACTTGTCACGAAAATGCCAATTCTGATTCCGGAAACTACTCCGCTCGATTGCCACGATTGCTCTCGCGAGCGATCTGCATCAACATCCGCGAAGCGGCGAAGCCGCCGATCCCCAACCCGACTACCAGGAACAGGCAGACGGTTCCCAGTTTTGTATCTATCCAATATCCAGCGACACCTGGGAGGACCATCACCAATGAAACGGCGATAATCCGCCAGGCCCACTCGTACGCTTTCGCCAGCACGGAGCGGTCATCAGGTGGATTTGTCACCAATTCCGCCTGTAAATACGCCGCCTTGAAGCCCGAATGGACCCCGACCGCGACCCCGAAAATAACACCGATCACGCTGGAAGCCGATGCGTTCTATTCCGAGAATTCTCCGGAATCTCCCGCTCAAGAACAGCACTTTATCTCGGATTATTGTGTCCTGTCAACGGCTTACGTCGAAATTGTGCTTTTTTTCACAAAGTTTTATGCTGATTAAATAGAGAAAATAGGGGATCTTTGCAGAGGCTTCGACATACCGGCGGCAAAAATGTGGAAAAGGCTCGCGGCAGCTCCAGCTTTTGTCTCTATAAGTTACGTGTAAATAATTACTTACGAAAAAACATCGGGACAGCAAAGAACACAGTTTATTTGCAATATCTGAGCATTTGGATTATTTTAGATTTAGCGGGAATAGCGACCCTAACGGGTCGCACGAACGCATAGCGATGGGGCACTTCGCGGTCTTTTCCGCGTGGTTTACTGGTTCATGGACGATGCTGTAGCGATTCCCGGCACGTCCAATCAATCGGTTTGAATCACAGCGGAGTTGTTCTTTCGATGACCGCAGCCTCACTTCGTAATCAAAGCTGTAAAGAGCTTGCTCAAATGGCGCGTACCGCCGGCCTAGCTGGTTGGCATTCGATGCGCAAAGATGAATTGGTCAAAGCACTTATCAACCATGCGCGACGCAAGCCCAAGCGCACGGCTAACGGGGCCTTGGCACGTACCGAAGAAAAAAATGGGGCCAAAGCAGTCAGCTTGAAAGAGAAAGAAAGCCTTCGCCAACTTCGCGATCGACTGACTGAATTCCGTAAAATTTCCTCTCAGAGCAGCCCAAGCCCGCCGCGCCCCTCACAAGACCGACTTGTCGTGATGGTGCGTGATCCCTACTGGTTGCATGCCTACTGGGAGTTGGCGCCACAAAGTGTCGAGCGAGCCCAATCGGCACTCGGCCAGCATTGGCACGCCACGCGTCCGGTTTTGCGGCTATTCCATGTAGCTGCGGACGGCGCCGCCGAACTACAGCGAGAAATTCCCATTCATGGCGGCGTGAACCACTGGTACGTTGACGTGCAAAACCCGCCGCAACAATACCGGATGGAAATCGGCTACGTGACGGCTGGTGGACAGTTCTATTGCCTTGCACGAAGCAATACCGTCATGACGCCGCCGGCCGGGACGAGCGACTCGATTGACGAGAACTGGGCCGATATCGATCAAAACGCCGACCGCATTTTCGCCATGAGTGGCGGTTACTCCGATCGCGGCACCAGCCTGGAACTTCAGGAGTTGCTCGAAGAGCGCCTTCGCCGCCCCATGGGCAACCCAATGCAGACGCGCTATGGCAGCGGCGCCTCGCGGGCACTCATGGACACTCAGGAATTGCCATTCGCTGTCGATGCCGAGTTGATTGTGTACGGCGTGAGCCATCCCCACGCGCACGTCACGCTGCAAGGCGAGCCTGTGCCGCTACGTGACGATGGCAGCTTCACGGTGCGGATGTCGCTGCCCGACCGCCGGCAGGTGATTCCCGTGATCGCCAGCTCGTCGGACGGCGTTGAGCAACGGACGATCATCCTAGCTGTCGAGCGAAACACGAAAGTGCTCGGCCGGGTTGTGCGTGACACGGCGGGCTGATTCGCCCCGCTTTGCCACAACCCCGCCTTGGTAAGCAGTTGGCTGCTGTTTTCTCGCCTTCTCGTTTGGAATACCATTCTACGAGCGGCAGTGGCGGGCCGCGCTTGCGGGAGTCGTTTTACTCCTGCTTTCTCAGTGAGGAGCAGCAGCGTGTCGTTCGATATCGATCCGATTGTAAACGACTGGTCCTATCGGCCGGACGAAATCACCGTCCGGGTGATCGAGGGACTCGACGGTCGACGAAAGATCCAGTTGCGGCTCGATCTGGGCGTGTTGCAGATGGAATTCGACGGGCGTCCCGACGGGCGGCGGATTCACGACTCCTCATCCTGGTTCGAGTACCACCGAAAACGCCAGCAAGATCACGACGCGAAGAACCCCGACGGCGCGCCCTACCTGCTGGAGCCCGAGGATTGCGCCGAGTTGCTTCGCGAAGGAGTTCAGTACTACCACCGCTATATCTGCTTCTGGCATCTGGGGTACTACGAGCTGTGCGCCCGAGACACGGAACGCAACCTGCGGTTGTTCGCTTTCGTGCGAGACCATGCGCAAGACGATCGCGACAAGCTCCGTTTCGATCAATGGCGACCGTACGTCACGATGATGCATGCGCGGGCAGTGGCCACTCCGCTCGTGGAGTTGGAGCAATGGGACGCTGCGGCTGGCGTACTGGACGCGGGAATTCGTGGAATCGAGCGATTCCTGGAAGAATACAACCAGGCCGAGCAAGCTTCGCAAGTTGGCGAGTTGATGTTCCTGCGGCGTTGGAAGGAAGAGATCCTCACCAAGATCAAACCCGCCGAGATCACTTCCGATGTAAAGCCCAAGCCCGCTCTGATCGACCGCAGGGCAGAGCTTCGATCGCAAATCGATCAAGCGATCAGCGAGGAGCGTTACGAAGATGCGGCCATGTTGCGCGATGAAATGAAGCGGTTGCAAGCCAGCGACTCGACTGAGAACAAAGAGAACTGAAACATCTGCCTTTTCCCTGTGGCTCTAATGGCCTAGGACCAGTTCGGCCCCTGAAACGTACGCATTCTCGCTGAGTCGAGAGCCGTCTACACTGTAAGAACCGATGGCTGATTCCTCCGACGCATTGATGGCAAAACGCGAACGCCTGCTTCAGTTGCTGGCTGGCTATGGCCGGTGCGCGGTCGCGTTTTCTGGCGGTGTGGATAGTGCCGTGGTGGCCAAGGCCGCGCAGGTCGCGCTCGGTGAGAAGGCCGTTGCGGTTACAGGCACAAGCAACGCCTTGGCGACGGGGGAGCTCGAAGCGGCTCGTGAGTTGGCCGCTTTGATCGGCATCCGGCATGTCGTGATTTCGACCGACGAGTTCGCGAACCCGGATTACATCGCTAATAGGCCCGATCGCTGCTATCATTGCAAGACCGAATTGTATTCGCAGCTCGGTCGAGTTCGCGAGCAGCTTGGCGTCGAAACGGTCGTCAACGGCGCCAACGCAGACGACCTTGGCGACTACCGCCCGGGAATGAAGGCCGCGAGTGAGCATGAGGTGCTAAGCCCGCTTGCCGAATGTGGCCTTACGAAGCAGGACGTTCGCGAATTGGCCGCGGAATGGAAGCTGCCGGTGGCCGATAAACCGGCCACGCCCTGCCTGTCCAGTCGTGTGGCGTATGGTCTCAACGTAACGCCGGAGCGTCTCGCCAGGATCGATCGCGCCGAGCAGTTCTTGCGCTCGCTAGGCTTCCGAGAACTGCGGGTACGCTACCATGCAGACGACATGGCTCGGATCGAAGTGCCCCTAGACGAAATCAGCCGACTGAGCGCCTTCGAGACCCGCGCGGCAGTTGTCGCCGAGTTCGACCGACTCGGCTTCAAATTCGTCACGCTCGACCTGGCCGGATTCCGTTCGGGCGGTTTTGCCAAACTCGTGCCAAGCGAAATGTTAACACGGTTTAAATGAGCTTGAGGCCGATGCCTCCTACTTCGGCTTCACGCCCAGGTGCTCCTCCCAAGCCTTGAAGATATCCTCCTCCTTTTCGACCGAGCCGTTCATTACATGATCGCCGAGAATCTGGATGGGGAGGCCGAAGTCTTTTTTGCCGCTTTGCTGTTGGAGAGCGGCGAAGAGGCCGATGTAGCCTTCAAGTTGCTTGGCTAGCGTATCGCTTTGCGCCATTTGGCGGAGCTTGCTACGATCGGCCAGAACGTAGGCCTTGGGCATTACTCTATCGATAGCGGGCGGCTTCTCTTTGTCACCTGACATCAGGAACTCATGAAACTTGGCAAACGACGGTGGATTGACCCGCGCGATGCCCATCGCCAGACGAGCCGTGGCACACGCACCTGAATGCGATGCGGCAGAGTCCGTGACTAGGCGATTGCACTCTTTCTCCAGCGGTTGAACCATGATTAACAGCGCCACCTGGTCGCCATACCGCTCCAAGGCATGCTCCAGAAAAGGAAACATCTTGCGGCAATGAGGGCAATCGTACGAAATCATTTCGATCGCGATATGGGGCGCCTCGCGTGAGCCGATCACCGGATGTTGGTAAACGTCGAGCGTCAGCTTGCCGCCCAGAAACTTCACCAGGCGCGACTTGGCTGGCGCGGCCGGTTCGCTTGGAGACGGGCTGCTGGATTTTTCGGAGTCGAACGTTGGGTTATCTTTGGCAGCATCGTCTGGCTTCGGATTCGCATCGGTGGAATCGGCAGGAAGCTTGGGCCGCTCGCCATTCTCTTCGTCGGTCGGAACTCGCAAGGCAACTCGCTCCGTGCCGCCGGGCGATGCGCCTTCCGTTTCTTCAGGCTTGGAGCCGACCATTTGGATCGACTCGTTAAGCGCAACCTTTTGCACATCGAACGTCTTGGAACTGAACAAGAGTTGGCCAGCAATTAACAGCACAATGAGCGGGACAGCGCCGCCGATCGCAGGAAGGAGCCACGGCGAAGCGGATTCGGCCCGAGCCGTTGGCGTAACCGTGCGCGGAACGCCCGGCATCGTGTTGCGCAGCGCTGCCATTCCTGATTGAACGGTTGGCGATGGTGAGCTTCCGCGTTGGAAATAAACCGCGCGGATAGCAAAAACACCCGAGATCATCCCCAGTGCGATTCCGCAAAAATCTGTCACGAGGCAGTATTTACAAAAGTCGCCGATCACAAATATCTGGACACCAACGAGCCACAGGCTGGCGCCTGCAGCCGTAATCGCCAACATCACGAAGATAGTCGTGATCCAACGATTCACAGCGGCATCTCGCACGCCAAGAAATAAACTCAGCGTTGCCAACGCGGCGTAGCAACCCAATCCCAGAACCGCGACGGGAATTCCCAGCCACTTCGACCAGGAACTACTAAGCACGAGATCGCAACCAGTGTTCGAGCCGACCGTGCAGCCTGCGACCGCGCCGTGCGTGACTGCGCTCCAGGCGAGATAAGAAGCCACGCCAAACGCCAGCCACGCTAGCACGCGGAGCGTCCAGCGAACGGGTGCGTTGAATGTCGGCGCACAGGCCGGCGAAGCATACTTCGAGCCGGCAGATGCCTGCCGGCCGTGCGGAACAATAGGGACAAATGAAGACATTATTTCAATTTACGTTGTCACTCGATCCACTGCGAGTGCTTGGCGTCGAATGCTAGCAAGATCGCAAGAAAAGGGGCTATCCGGGTGAAAAGTCCGCTTGTCTTCTCAACGTTATCATCGCTACTATCCGATACTTTTAAGTAATCGTCGTAACCGGCTCAAACTACAGCCGTGGTCACGATTCAATCGAGACTAAATCGCAATAAACCGTTTTACCCCCGAACGAGTGAGTCAAAGCTATGAACATGAGCCCGAAGGTGCGGCCTCTGTGGCAGCGCATCCTGTTGATGTTTGGCACGAGCCTGCTGTGGGCGTACAAGGTGCTTCACCTACCCCGGTTCATCTTGCCGCGTGATATTAAGTCGGTGGTCAACAACTGGACCAACGAAATGTTCTGGGTGTTGATCAAAAGCGGCTTCACCGAAGCGTGCATTGATCAGCCCTGCTATTTCAAGATGCCAGCTTCGTTCAAGCCAAAGGCTCAAGTACCGCCTCAGTATCAGATGAGCGAGAAGGAGATCAAGCAATTCTATACGCAGGGCTTCCTGGGTCCGTTCGATGCTTTCAGTCATGACGAAATGATGGACTTCAAACGCGAAGTGCTGGCGCTCGAGAACGAAAAGAGCAAGACCTACGGCTGGGCCACGCCGCGTGATCGTCACTTCGAATCGCCGCGGTTGTGGAACTACATGAAGTGCCCGGCCATCACCGAGCGTTGTGCTCAGTTGCTCGGTCCCGACCTGCTCGTGTGGCGCTCGCAGTATTTTTACAAGGGCCCGAAATCGCCGGCCATTCAATGGCACCAAGCCAGCACGTTCATGGTCGAAGATTACCAAGATCCTGGCATCTTCCCGCCAGATCGCAGCGAAATCTTTCAGTTGACGGTTTGGGTCGCAATCGACGATGCCACGCCGGAACGCGGCTGTTTGCGGTTCGCCCGCGGCACGCACGATAAGGTTCGCAAGATCCGCTTCGGTGGCGAAGAAGGCTTCTATAAGGCTGCCTATACGTTCGACTTCGATGAGAACGTGGAAGATTGCGTGGAGCTGCCGGTCACGGCTGGTCAGTTCATCATCTTCACCGAGCGCTGCATCCACGGTTCGGGCCCGAACACGACCGACCACCATCGGTTGGCGTTCAACATGCGCGTGATTCCGACACACGTGCCGGCCTACACCAATAAGAAGTACTACCGCAGCGTTTACAACGGCGGTAAGTACAACCTCGACAAGTGGGGCACCGCCCTCTTGCGTGGCGAAGATCGAATTCGCGCCAGCCGCGCGATTCCGCCGGCCGACCTCGAAACTGGCGTGTTCACTCGCGTGATTCCCGCGGGCGAACCGCTGCCAATGCCGGCTCGCAAGCGGGCTGCGGCCTAGTCGAAATTCGAGTTTCGGAGAAACTCGGCAAGATGTATATAAGCCGGCGGCGTTTCGCGTCGCCGGCTTTTTCGTTTACGTCTGGTAGTGGGGAAATGTCATGCGTGAAATTCGTGGCAAAACGGCGCTGGTAACAGGGGCAGCCTCGGGCATTGGTCGAGCAATCTCCCTACGGCTGGCAGAGGAAGGTGCAACGCTCTTTCTGATCGATATCGACGAAAAAGGGCTGGCCAGCACGGCAGCCGATGCGCGCTCACACGGCGTGGAAGTTGTAACGCGCCGTTGCAACGTCGCCGAGTCATCTGAAGTAAGCGCCACGGTTACCGAAGCACTTAGCCGCTGGAACGGCGTCGACATCCTCGTTAATAACGCCGGAATCACTTACTACGGCAAAATCGAACGTATGTCGGCCGACCATTGGGACCGACTGATGCGGATCAACCTTCTTTCGCATATTCAGTTCACGCGCGAGTTGTTGCCCTCGTTGCTTGAGCGGCAAGAGGCGCATGTGCTCAATGTGTGTAGTGTGCTGGGGCTGGTCGGCATGCCGAAGGTCGGCGCCTACTGCGCGTCGAAATTCGGCATGGTTGGTTTCAGCGAAGCGTTACGAAACGAACTCGGACGGCTGGGCCTGGGCGTGACGGCGCTGTGTCCCGGCTTTGTGAAAACGAACCTATTCACTAACGCGCCGCTCGAGGCAAAGGCGGAAGAGCATAAACTGCCGCCCAATGCCATTTGTACGACGCCCGAGCGCGTCGCCAACGCGGCGATTAAGGCGATTTATCGCAACCGCCGGTTAGTTGTTATGGAGCCTTTCGCCAGGCTGATGTACGCAACCAAACGGTTTGCACCGTGGGTGCTCGACATCATTTTCCACCTCGGAAAACGGAAACGCGTGGCTCGGAAGATGGCCAGCCTCAAAAAGGCCGCATAAAGACTTCTTGGCAAAAATGCCTTGGTTTAAGCCGGCACAACCATTCTTCATCGATCCCTCTTTGCCGGAATAACCGGTATCTTCGGAGCATTTTGCTCGATTGGCACGATAATTCGTGCCGATTTCCCCGCGCGCATTTCGCGACCTACGTTTGTCAAACATGCCGTTGATCCGGGGTTCGCCGACCGGCGGACGTCAACCGCATGTGAACGCGTACGCGAATGGAGATGGATAGATATGAACTTGCAACGTATTGCCCTGATGGTGGCCGTGTTGGCCGTTCCTTGCACCGCCAATGCTTTCGGCTTCGGTAGCAACGGTAGTTATGGTAGCCACGGCGGACGCAGCGCCTGCTGTGCGCCGAGCTGCGGTAGCCACGGTGGTTCTTTCGGTGGCTGCTTCAGCCGTATTTTCTCGCATGGTTGTTGTGGTAGCCACGGCGGCTTCTCGCTGGGTTGCGGCCATAGCCATGGCTGTGGTTGCGAAAGCAGCTGTGGTTGTGAGCAAAAGAGCTGCGGCTGTGAGAGCAGCTGCGGTTGCTCGAGCTGTGGCGGTAGCAGCGAGGTTTCAAGCTGTGGCTGCAACGGCGGCAGCAGCGAAGTGAAGGAAGAGAGCAAGCCAGAAGCTGCGGCTCCTGCTCCAGCCCCGGCGACGGAAGAGAAGCAAGAAGAAGCCAAGCAATAAGCTTGGCTTTATAACCGACGACGCCTCCATCGAGGCTCATCGGGGGTCAGATGGCCTGCGGGATCACATGGTCCCGCAGGCCATTTTTATTTATCTAACGGCTATTGGCATGATGCCGACGACGAACATCACCGGGTTGATAATTACGGGCAGCCCGGCCGCCCGATGCCAGGTAACCGTGATGGACGGCAAACCACTCGGCATAGCGCTCCCGCTCCATGTAGCCCGTGTTGCGCTCATCGACAAGATGGCCCAACTCGTGGATCAAAATGTTGTTTAAGTAAAAATCCTGCGCCGCCTGCTCGCTCCAAGTCAGTGTCCAAATACCAGGCGAAGGCTCGTCCCAACGACCGCCGTACATCTTCGATTCATTGACCAGGTTTGGCCGGGGCGGCGAATCGTAGGTTTCGACAAACGATTCTTCGATCGGATAAAGATAAAGGGCATTGCCCCATTGCATCCCATAGCATGGGAACGATTGCTTCTTACGGGTCATCCGGCTCAGCTGAACAACCTCAAGCTCGCGCAGAAAATGCTGGGGAACCCGCGAAAGACGCTCGCGGACCTGCTCCGGCGTGACAACGTGCCGGTAGCCTTCCCCTGGCGGCTGGACGATGATCCGATAGCTTTCGGCTTCGGTCGGCTCATACCAGTCTTCCGGTGGCGCAAAAGGAGCGCGCGCGTCTTTCTCGCCCATATTGGCGCGCCGGGCCTGCTTCGGCCGACCCTGACTCGCATGGGAACGAACCGACTGGTTGCGCCGACGGGCTTGCCGCGCCATTTTCGCAGATTGGATACGACGTACGTTCATCGCTGTTGCATGGGATTCGTGCTTCCGCTGGTCGTTGCTAACGGCAGCCAACTGGTAATATGGAGGCGTTACCAGCCGTCGCTGCCACCGGTCGAACCTGACTAGCGGTCCGCCACAGTCCGGTGGCGAATTGAGGAGGAGTTCCGAGGCCGGTCCGAAGCCTCTATTCCATCGTAGACAGCCGGAAAGAGGGCGTTCAAGGAAATGCTTAAGTTGTTACCTTGAAACAACTTAGACGTGTTGCAGAAACGCGACAGTCGGCCTGTCACGGGAAACCTGTCGGACCCCCATTTGGTCGTTAAAATCGATACGCGAGAAATGCTCGATGCATGCAAATCACAAGATGGATGTAGTACTCTACACGCGCCAAGGCTGTCATCTCTGTGACGATGCTTACCAAGTGCTCTATGAATTCGGAATTGAGCCTCAATTGGTCGATATCGATACCGATAGCGAGCTTCAAAAAAAGTTCGATACCTGTGTTCCCGTCGTCGAAATCGATGGCAAAGTTCGCTTCCGAGGGCATGTGGACCGGCTGCTCTTGAGCCGAATCGTCCACGGCGCAAAGTAGGTCTCGCGAGCCGAGCGGGACCTCAAGAGCATCACCATCCCCTGGTCTACGCGAGAGGTCTCTTCCGGCAGAAGAGGCCTACTCAGACCATCTCTAGCAAAACAGCAACTTCAGCGATTGGCTGGAGAGCCAGCCTGGTCCTTTCGCTGCTCGGTCAGCGCCTCGCGAAAGCCATGCTGAAAGACTCCGAAGAAATTGCCTGCCAGGAACGAAATCCATCCTCCCAGTACGGCAAAGGACGCCGCCCCCACAACAATTCCCTCCAACGAAGTGCGATGGCCGATCTTGCTGTTTAATAGCACGATCCCGAACAGAGCGCTCGCAACCATCGCCCCTACCACCAGCCGCGGAAGCCAAGGCAAATACGTACAGCCCCGACCATGCCATGGCGACCGAGGCGCCGAGTGAATGGCTGCAAGATGGTCCGTTTGCGGTAAGGCCGCCGGCGATGGCTCGCCAGCCGCCGGTCGCTCAGCAAATTGGCGGAGCCGCTCACGCTCTGTGCGCGATTGCAGCCGAGTGCCCAAAGCAGTGGCAAAAACGTGCATCGTCACAATCACAGCGAATAAAAGAATGAGCGCGGCCTGAATGCCACCAGCTAAGGCCATGGCCGCCAGTACCCCGCAAATTGCCGCGACATAGAGCAGCATTTGCCGCAGCCCAAAGCGAAACAGAGGCGACTCACAGACCGGCGGAGGAGCAGGAGAGCAAATCACCCGCGAACCCGCGCTCTCTTCGGCGGAAACCATCCTGGTGGGCACAGAAGCCATGGATGCGCATTATCTCTTCGTGGCAAATCCGACCAAAGCGGCGGACAGGAATCATGCCTCGCTCGCCGCTTGGAATTGTAACCGACGTCGTTGTTTAAGCCAGTTAGAGCGTCATTGAATTTGTTTTTAGGGGTGGCTGGGGTCGAGGCGTAGCCGAGCCCCCAGCGGTGCCGCAAGCATTTGCATAGCTTCCTGGGTTGGCTGGGGGCTCGCTGGCGCTCGACCCCAGCCAACCCATTGGGTCTCGAACTGCTCGCGACCTTTTGCCTAGCGATGCCGATTCCACGACAACGCCAGTGGCACCGAGGCGACGGGCACGACAACCAGGGCCGCGCCTGCGGCAATCACCAAATAGGCCGGCCAGTGGGGCATCGGCGTCTTGGGCCCCATCAAGCAAATACTGATCGTTGCTGCTGCCCAAATAAAGACTGCGGCATAAAGTGTTGTCTTTTTAATTAACTCGCGACGGTATGCAGCAAAGTATGCCCAAGCGCTCGCCACAACAAGCACAATGGTCGTGACTGCAAGGAGCCCTCGCTCTACGATCACTTGCCCATCGCGAGAAAGCAGAAACTGGGATGCCACGGTAGAAACAATAAAAATAAAGGGAGTCATGAGCGCCAGCCGAACGACAAGATTCGGTTGGCCAATCAGGAACAACGACATCAGGATTCCGGTAACGGCCCAAGGACTTAAAAAAGTGATCGGAAAGAACCACCAACTCATCCCTTTTGGTAGCTTCATCGCCTCCCCGTTGCCAGTCGCCGCTAAGCAGGCACAAATGGCTAGGAACGCAATCAGCCAGACCAGCCAGGTAAGAAAAACGCTTTTCGTCACGTTCTGCAAGATAGCTCGCCCCATGTCTGAGTCGGATAAGGGGCGAGTCGCCTGGAAGTGCCCCATGATGTAGGTAGACTCGTTCAGTGCCGTATTCCCAAAGAGCAGAGCCCCGGCAAAGCCCAATACCCCCATCAAATGCCCACCCGCGTAAATAGCCTGAAATAATTCCTCCGCGTTTCGGCTCGTAAAAGACCAAATAACAAGCCCCACAAAAATTGCTGCGGCGGCCAATAACGGCATCACCCACCCGTTGCAATACCAAGTCAGCCAGCGCTGGGCTTGGAGTGGCGTGGTGAACTTTACGCTGTCAGCGAGGGCAAAATCAAAGATGCGTCGAGTCCAGTCACTTAGCCCGATCGAAATGGGTGGCTCGCCACGGCGATTACGAGCAACTGCGAACACGGCCACTTGATAAAACACCATCGTCATGGCCAACATCGCAAGCACTTCTCCTGCCGTTACTTCCTGCCAGGAATGCGTGGGATTGGAAAAGGCTACTCCAAATCGACTTTGAAACCATACGCCAAGTGTAGCTGCCACGACGGCCAGCCCGACAATCAGCCAACCCACTGCCTCTTCTGTGAGCCACACGACCGCCATCACCGCCGACAGACCGACCGCCGCAAAAATGGCCGGCCCCCAGATCGCCCATTCGATCCCCAAAGTCAGGTTCAAGACCCAAATGCTTACGGCGACTTGCAGCGTAATTAGCAGCATCATCGGGAGCATGCGCCAGGCAACTAGCTCGGTCGTCCGAGCCGGATAGGTGTAGAGCCGGGACATCTTCCCATGTGCCGAGTACAGGCCAGCACCACAGTTGAACATCGCAAACTGCAGCATGAACATCTGGACCATCAGCATGCTGGGATCGTTCGGATCAACAGGGCCACTGCTTCGCAGAGCGACCAGGATAAATGTTGGTAATGCGACCGATACGAGCGGCATGAGCACCAAGGCCCACCAACTCCGGCGCAGAACCTCCCAGGTCATCGCAACGGGAATGCTTCTCATGATCGACCTCCTCACAAGTTGCCTTAGCTAGACCGCCACGTGAGAAACAAAGATTTCATCGAGCGATAGGGCCGTATCATCGACAACCGTCGCGCCGATCGCTTCCGCTGCCCGGCGCAATTGCGGGCTCTCACCGTTGCAGATGTACGTCCACTCCATCCCTTGTCCGGAGTAGGATAGCGTCCCGACCAACGCCGGTGGTGTATCGACCGGCTGACCAAACCGGAGCGTCACGCGCCGATGCGTGTCCTTGATTTCGTCCATCGACGAAGTCAAAACCAGCCGGCCTTTGTGAATAATCGCCACCTGATCGGCCACCCGCTCGACCTCGTCCAAAAGGTGCGACGAAAAGAGAACCGTGCGGCCTTCGTCGGCAATCGTGCGGATGATTGCTCCCAAAATGTCGCGACGAACCACCGGATCGAGCCCGGACGACGGTTCGTCGAGGACGAGCAACTCCGGGCGATGGGCCAATGCCGCGAGCAAGCCGGCACGCGCCCTTTGCCCGCGCGAGAGCGATTTGATCTTCGCCTTCGCGTCGAGATCGAACATTTGCCGCAACTCCTCGGCATAGCCCTCATCCCAGGTGGGGAAAAAAGCCTGCGTGTACCGCATGAGTTCGCCGACGCGCATCCAGTCGGGCAAATCGCGGTCTTCCGACAAATAACCGATGTGGCCAAGCGTTCCGACCGGGTTTTGCACGGGATCGAGCCCGAATACGCGAACCGTGCCGGACTTCGCTTGCAGCATTCCCAGAATGTGCTTGATGAGTGTTGTCTTACCGGCCCCGTTGCCGCCGATCAGCCCGAAGACGCCGCCTCTGGGTATGATCAGCGAAACATCGTCGAGCGCTTTGTTGGCGCCGAATTGCCGACTGAGCCGGCGGATTTCAACAACAGAAGGCGACTGCGAAACAGTGGAATGGTCCATGGCTTCAGCTCTCTAAAGACGTGGATAACATGGCCGCGTGGCGCCGCTCGGCGAGTTTCACGACCTCTTCAAACGCAATATCCATCTGGCGGGCCTCGACCAGTAGCGCGTCGATTCGTTCCGTCAGAATCTTGAGTCGTTCACGGCGCGCTAGCGGCGAGCCTTGATCCGTCACATAAGTGCCGGCCGTTCGGCGCTTCTCCACCACGCCGGCGTTTTCCAACTCGCGGTATGCACGAGCCACCGTGTTCGGGTTTACGACCAGCTTTTCGGCCAACGTGCGAATTGGCGGCAACTCGTCGCCGGCCGATAGTCGGCCAGAAGAGACCAAGTATTTGACCTGGTTCACAATCTGCTGATAAATCGGTACTCCGTCGCCAGTGGAAATGTGAATTTGCATGCGGCCGCCTCTTGTATTAATCAATTAATACAACAAGGCAACAACAGCGTCAATAGATTGGCGGCGAAAAATCGCTACAATGGGACCACGCAAGTCAGGCTTTAGCCTGACGATCTCCAATATATTGACAATCTCACACTTCCATTGTCAGGCTAAAGCCTGACCTACCGATACGGATTTCGTTATGCCTTGGATTACCGAACGCGCCCCCGAGATTTCCTGGGACCGATTGCAACAGTTGATGGAAGAAACCGTCGCCGAGGCCCGCAAGCGGATTTGCGCCAAGCCAAAGCGAGTGCTGCTGCTGCCGCCAGACATTACGCGGATGCACTCCGGCGCCGGTCGGCTGACCGAGATCCTCTACAACTTGCTCTCTGGCGAAGCCGACGTGCATGTGATCCCGACGCTCGGCCAGCACGTGCCCCACACGCCGGAAGAAAACCAGACGATGTTCGGCTCGATCCCCAACGACCGCATCCACGCGCACGATTGGCGCGGCGGCTGCGTCGAAATCGGCGAGGTGCCCGCCCGGTTCGTCGATGAGGTCAGCCAGGGCGCCGCAAACTGGGCCATCCCGATCGGGCTCAACCGTATGCTCATAGAAGGCAATTGGGACTTGATTATCAACGTCGGCCACGTCGTCCCCCATGAAGTGCTCGGCTTCGCCAACCACAACAAAAACTATTTCATCGGCCTGGGCAGCAAAGACTCGATCTGCGCGGCCCATATGGCGGCTGCCTCGTGCGGCATCGAAAACAACCTGGGCAATCTGATCACGCCGCTACGGGCCTGCTTCAACCGTGCGGAAGAAGAATACCTGGGGAACCTACCCGACTTGTACGTGCAGGTAGTTTTGGCCCGCAACTCGAATGACCAACTCGTCCACACGGGCGTACACGTCGGCGACGACCTGGATACCTACCTCAACGCCGCCCGGCAGTCGCGCGAGGAGAATATCACGCTCTTCGACGAGCCGGTCAAAAAAATCGTTTGCGTCATGCAAGGCGACGAGTTTTTCAGCACGTGGGTGGCCAACAAAAGCGTCTATCGCACTCGGATGGCCCTGGCCGATGGCGGCGAACTGGTTGTGATCGCTCCTGGACTCAAGCGATTCGGCGAACAGCCGGAAGTGGACGCATTCATTCGTAAGTACGGTTACGTTGGTACCGAGCGCGTGATGGAACAGTACCGCCAAAATGCCGACATGCAAGACCTGGCCCACGCCACGGCCCACCTCATGCATGGTTCGAGCGAAGAGCGATTCACCATCACCTACGCGCCGGGACACATGAGCAAGGCTGAAATCGAAGGCGTCAATTTCCGCTACGCCGAGATCGGCGAAGCGATCGCTCGGTATCGGCCCGATCAATGCAAACAGGGCTGGAACACAACCGCCGACGGCGAACGTTACTATTTCATCCCCACGCCCTCGGCCGGCCTATGGGCCACACGCGAAAAGCTATTCAGCCGCCCCACCAGTTTTGAGCTGGCATCATAGCGAGATTTGCGCCACATACCGGAAAGCACAGCCGAGGGCGGAAGCCCCGGTTCTTTCCAAACATATGGCGGTATTTCTAGTTCAACCGAACCAGCCACGCTTCATAAACGCGGCTCGGGCGGCGGCTTCGTCGGCTTCAATCTCGAAGAGCTTGTCTAGCTTGGTAATTTTGAAGACCTGCCGAATCTCGGGATCGATCGAGCATAGCTTCAACTTCACCTTGAACTCAGTAGCTTTCTTATTGACGGCCACCAGCTTACTCAGCATCGACGAGGACATGAACTTGACATTGCGGAAGTCGAGAATGACTCGTTCTTCTGTCGTTTTGTTCAGCATTTCAGTCAGCTCGCGACCAACCTCTTCGAGCTTGGTTTCATCGAGGATGCGGGCATCGTCAAAGACGACGGTGAGAATCCCGTCCTTGGTGTAATTGGAAAGCGACATCTGACTAACCTAAAAGGGTGGTGACACGAGGAACCGTGAGAATAACGGAGCGCCCGCAAATACGCAACGGCCCAGACTCCGCCACTCATATAGCCGACCCATCCTGGGTCGGAAAAGGTCCCGCGAGCCGAGCGGGACTCTAAGCGCACCTTACGCACAATCGCGCAACGAACGATCCAGCGGATGCCATGGTCACTGCTCGGAGCGGCCATGCTTCGGCAACATTTCGGCATGCCCACGCAAAGCCATGGGCATGGTGCCCATGCCGCACCGAACCGACCTAAAATGGGTCGGCTATATCGCTAGGCAACGCGGCGTACCACGCCAGTCACGATTCCAAGCACTTGGGCGGTTTTGCTGTAAATCGGCTTCATCGAAGAATTGGCCGGCTGCAAACGAACACGATTCGCCTCGGGATACCAATACTTCAGCGTAGCCTCTCCTTCGTCGGTCATCGCCACGACGATGTCGCCCTTGTGAGCCGTTCGAGCCCGGCGACAGATTACGACGTCGCCATCGGCGATTTGGGCCTCGATCATCGAGTCCCCCTTCACCTTGAGGGCGAACTGATTCTTGCGCTGCGGGAACCAATCCTCGAAGTCGAACCGATCGGCCTGTTCGATCGCCTCGGTCAGGTTGCCAGCCGCGATCTGGCCGACCAGTGGCATGCTGCCGTCATCACGATACGCGTCGGCAATTTGAATCGCCCGCGACATGTTCGGCTCGCGGATAATCAACCCCTTCTTCTCGAGTGCCTTCAGATGGCACATCACGCCATTGGGCGAGGCGATGCTGAAGTTGTCGCCGATTTCACGCACCGTCGGACCATAGCCACGGCCGTTGATTTTTTCGCGAATAAAGTCAAATACTTCGCGTTGCCGGGAAGTAAGGGCTGCCACAGACATGATCGCACTCCGTCGATCGGGTTAAAAAATATGTCACCAAGCGAACCGGAAATGGGCGTATCTACTCTGCATCATCCCCAGGTTCGTTGCACTAACCTTACACTATAATATACGGGCGTACATGGTCAAGGGCACGGGCCCGCATTACTGCGAAAGAAAACCCAAGCAGCGGTCACTTCAAACAACCGGAATATTCCACTATCGTGGCATACTTGGTAGACGCTAAATCCACGACCAGAAATATTTTCCGAACTTTTAGCCGGTGTGAACCATGATTCATGTGATCGCCTCGATCAGCACAGCCCCTGGAAAACGAGGCGAAGTGCTGAAATTGTTTAGCGCCCTCGTCCCCGAAGTTCGTGCCGAGGCAGGATGCATCGAATACGGAACCGCCGTGGACCTGGAAGATGCCGTGGATGGCCAGCCGGCAGCCCGGGCAGATATGGTTACCGTCATCGAAAAATGGGAGGATCCTGCGGCCTTGCGTGCCCATTTGGCGGCTCCCCATATGCAGCGGTTTCGTGAGAGCGTGAAGGAATTAGTGACCAGTGTTGAAATTCGCGTGCTGAGCCCGGCGTAATCTTGTTCTGCACTTAGTGCTTTGTCACGCTTAAAAGCTGGGATCGGACTAATCAGCCGACGGGCACGAGCCCCCGGTTTTTATCATACGAACCGATGGCTAGCGCCCTGCGGCTAATCCACAAATCAAGCTGTGACAGAGTAAGAGTACTAGTCAGATAATCGCCTGTCGTTAGCGAAACACCTGTATGACCAACCCATCCCGTCAAGAGATTGCCACCCGCTCGAAAACCGTCGTGGTCAAAGTCGGTACTCGTGTATTGGCACACGAAGATGGCACTTTGGATCAGAACCGGATAACCGCGATCGCCGAGCAACTCGTGCAGCTAATGCAGCAAGGGCGACACATAGTGCTGGTCAGCAGCGGTGCGGTCGGCTCGGGAATGGGCCGATTGAAGCTGGCTGCTCGGCCATCGGACCTGGCCCATTTGCAGGCCGTCGCGGCTGTAGGACAAAGCCGCTTGATCGAGTCCTACAACCGGGCCCTAGAGGCCCACGGCCGCCACGCCGCTCAGATTCTCCTCACTGCCGACGACCTCAACGATCGCACTCGTTACCTCAACGTTCGCAACACCCTTCTAGCCACCTTCGAATACGGCGTCCTCCCCATCGTCAACGAAAACGACACCGTCCGCGTCGACGAATTGCAGCGAAATGTGGGCGACAACGACCGGCTGGCCGCGATGGTGACAAATCTGCTGCGAGCCCCTCTGTTGATTTTGCTTTCGGACGTCGAAGGGCTCTACGACCGTCATCCGTTAACACCGGGGGCAGCGGTGATACCGACCGTAAAACAACTCGACTCGGCGATTCGCGACTTCCAACAACAGGCGCCAGCCGCCACAACAGGCGTGAACCACCTCAGCAAAGGAGGCATGGCAAGCAAACTTGAAGCCGCTCGTCTGGCCACGCTCGCCGGTGAAAACGTCGTCATCGCCAATGGGCGACGCCCCGACGTAATCACCGACATTGTCGCAGGCAAATCGGTAGGAACCCTTTTTCTGGCGACGGGCCCGGCTGTCACCTCTCGTAAACGCTGGATCGGTCTCACAGCGCAACCCTGTGGGCAGATTCGACTTGATGCCGGCGCTCAACAGGCTATCGAAAAACAAGGAAGAAGCCTCCTGGCCATCGGGGCCCGCCAGGTGGACGGCGATTTTGAAAAAGGAGATGTGGTTTCTCTCTGCCGAGAAAACGGTAAAGAGTTCGCTCGCGGACTCATCAACTACGGCTCCGACGAGCTACGGCGAATCGCCGGCCGGGCAACTGATGAAATCGTTACGATCCTCGGCCACTGCCCCCATGACGAGGTTATCCATCGAGATAATCTTGTTATTTTGAGTTAATACAGGTAAAATGCGACGATAAAGAAGAATGGGCTTTTTTGTCGCCGCTATCTTCGCTAGCGTTGCCAGCACTCCCACTGTGGTGAAGCTGCGACCTGCCGGCGAAATCGGCATGATTTCCTCCCTAGGTTTTCCATGGCCGCCGCCGACCTCTCCGTCCAATTATCTCCCGTGAAACTCGCGCGGGGAGAAAATGCATTACCGATCAGCAATATTGGTTTTGCGGAGTTTTCTAGCGATTTGCTAGGAAATCTCCGTCGCCTGCATGAACAGCATGGGCCAATCGCCGCGATCGAAGAAGCCGGACAACGAGTCGTACTGCTCTTCAGCCCTGAATACAACCAGCAGGTTTTGTCGGATCCAGAACGGTTCCACGCCAGATTCTTTGCGATCCGGGGCCCAAGACGGTCCGCTCAGCGCCGTTGCACATCGGGCCTCTTGGCGATGAATGGCGAGCAGCACCGCCGCAATCGCCGCATCGTCAAAGAGCCGTTCAGTCTGCGAGCTATCAGCCAATATGGCGGTACGATCCTCCGACTGACCGATGAATTGCTCGCCACTTGGCGCGTGGGCGAAGTTCGCGACATGGCCGAGGAAATGCGGCAATACATGCTCCGCGTCACCAGCACGATCCTCTTTGGCATGGACGACCCCGAAGCCGCCTGCCGCCTCGGCGACATGATCGCCCGTTGGGTTTCGCTTAACCACCAAGTGGGCGTCGGCGCGCTAGTGCCAAACGAGCAGTTCACAGAAGGCTACGAACAACTACTGCAATTCGCCGATGAACTCGAGGCCGAGGTCATGAGCATGATCCGCCGACGTCGCGAAAGCAGCGAGCAAGGCAGCGACGTTCTCTCGATTCTCGTCCGCTCGAACGACGAAGAGGGCGGCCTTAGCGACGAGGAGCTTGTCGGCCAAGCAGCAGTGCTCTTCGGCGCCGCTCACATGACAACCGCCCATTCGCTCAGTTGGACGCTGCTGCTTCTAGCTCAGCACCCCTCGGTCATGCGGGAATTGTGGCACGAGTTGAACGACTCGAACGCGACTGATCAATCGGCTCCTAAGGCAGTTGGTTCGCTTCCCAAGGGGGAAGACCTGTCGCTGCTCGATCGAGTGGTCAAGGAAAGTATGCGGCTCCTGCCCGCCTCGGCTTACTCCCAACGTATCAACAGCGTGGGAGTGCAGCTTGGCCCGTTCGATCTGCCCCGCGGAACGGGGATTGTCTTCACTCCGATCATCACGCACCACCTGCCTGAACTCTATCCGCAGCCTGAAAAATTCGATCCCAATCGCTGGTGTACGCTCCGCCCGAGCCCGTATGCGTACCATCCTTTCGGCGCCGGCCCACGCCTGTGCATCGGCGCACCGCTCGCCACGGCCGTCATTCGGATCGCACTACAACGAATCCTGACCTCGTTCCGGCTTTCCGCCGTGGCGGGGAGCGACGTCAGCGCCCATATCGAGTCGACCATGCTCTTCCCGACGCATGGCGTACCAATGGAAATTCACCCGGCCGACGGCAATTTCGTCGCCCGTCCTATCATGGGAAATATCCATGAACTCGTGGACTTCGACGAGATTCCGGATGTCGTAGTACACGGGCATGGCATGGCCGAAGAGGGTGAAACCCCGAGTGTAGCGCCGCGCCGGCCGCGTTAACTCCAGGCTTCAACCAGCAAGCGCAACGGTGCCCGACTCCGCGCGCACTTTCGCATAGCAGTGCATATCGCGCGGCACGTCACCCATATTCGGCAGCACCATATACTGGCGCAGAATGCCTTCGTGTTTAAGCCCGCTCTTCTCCAGGACTCGCGCCGAGGCCTTGTTCTCCACATCGCAAAACGCCTGAATCCGCCAAAGCTCGGGAAGACGCAGCGCCGCGGAAATAAAAGTGGTCGCGGCTTCCGTCGCATATCCATGCCCCCAGGCATCGCGCGCCAGGCAGTAGCCGAATTGCATCCGGTGTCGGTCGATCGCTCCGCCGACCGAACCAAGCAGCTCGCCCGATCGGCGCGAGCGGATCAAAAAGGTGTAGCTACGCCCCTCCGCGTTATCGCTAATGATCTTGCTCAAAAAGCAGATCGTGTCTTCGAGTGAGCGATGGGGCACCCAGCTCATGTAGCGGCTGATAGCGGGGTCCTGTCCGTAGCGCGCAAAGATATCCTTCGCGTCGTTCAAGGTCGGCGGCAGTAGTTGCAACCGATCGGTCAGGATTTCTCGCTCGCGGGTCACCGCATGGTTCTCCGTTGCCAGAGCTGGAAAGGCGTGGGTCATGGTTCGGTTATGACGTTTACGCCGGCTGCCGGGTTCGCGCGGCGGCTGCAATAGCTATACGTTGCTAAAAAGCAACGCGAATTTGCTGGCTATCTGGGGCGTAACTAGGCTGAAAACTCAGGCCAAATTGGCCGCCTCTTCCCCCCATCTTTTCTGTCGTCAGAGGCCAGCGATGAAATTCTCCCTCGCCATCTTTTCCGCCTTGGTTGCAACCTGCGCCGTCGCGCCATCTTTTGCTCAAAGCCCCGCCTCACGCGAAGAGCGCGTAGCTGCCCGGCTTGAGCTGGCACGAGCAAAAATGGAACTACAGAACTACTGGCAGATCGAGCTCCCCCGCCAGCAGCGCGAGCTGAACTTTGAGATCGAGATGGCGGAGACAGAACTCAAAAGCTACAAGCAGCAGATCGATTCGTTCCGTCCGTTCACGCGTTTCACGATCGGCGAGCCGTTTCCAGTGACCATCGCAAACTTGAAGGTTTGCCGCACGGCCGCCGAGCTCCGCCTCAACAATCTGCGGGCCGAGCGAAACGCCCTCCTGCGGTTCCGCGGCAACGACTTTCGCTTCCTCGAGCTGAAAGTCCAGGCGGCGCGCCAACGCGTGGCAGAGCTTGAGGCCAATGACGAACCTGCGGCCGCGCCAGCCCCATCGCAGGGGTAAACTCCTTTCAAATACGCTCCAAAATGCGTCGTTCTCTAGCGACCGAGCGCACCAGTAGTTGAGGGTCGGCGCGGTTCCCCTTAGAATTACCAGGGGTGACGTGCCGCAACGCGGCCTCTTTGTTTTTTTGCCTCTAAGTTGGGCAGTCAGGCGTCGCATTTTCCGAGTTTCGGAGAAACTCGGGCACAGGTTACGGATTCCATGAGCCAACTTCATCACGAGTGCGGACTTGCCGCCGTTTACCATCTACCGGGGACGGCCGTCAGCCCGTTGTGCTCAGCCCAAGGCCCCGACGAAGTCTCGCGACTGATTCCGAGAATTCTGCTCGACGTGCAAAACCGCGGCCAACTTTCGGCCGGCATGACGAGCTACCACCCCAACCGGCAACAGTTGCTCGATACCTTTCGCGGCGTCGGTACCGTCAGCGAAGTGTTTCAGCTGGGCCATCGCGACCAGGCCGAGGCCACCATGTCGCGACTGGCCGGCCGAGCCGCGATCGGTCACGTTCGCTACGCCACCTGCGGTCAGGATGACGTGAATTACGCTCAGCCCTTCGAGCGGCACCACCTGCAAAAGCACAAGTGGTTCAGCTTTGCCTTCAACGGTCAACTGGCCAACTACGCCGAGCTGCGCGACAAGCTGCTCGCGGATGATGATCACCACCTCTCGCGCACGACCGATACCGAAATCATCATGCACGAGATCAGCCGCGAGCTATCTGGCGACAAGCGCCCGCCGCTCGTGGAAGTGATGCGTAACGTCGCCCGGCGATTCGACGGCGCGTACTGCCTGGTGCTCCTCAACGCGCTCGGCGAAATGGTGTTGGCCCGCGACCCTTGGGGATTCCGCCCGCTGTGCTATGCCATCGAAGGCCCGCTCATGGCCGCGGCGAGCGAAAGCGTCGCGCTCTTGAACCTGGGCTTTTCCCATGAGAGCATCCGCTCCCTAGAGCCCGGCCACATGCTCTCGATCAGCGGCGGCGAGATCAAAATCGAGAGGTTCGCCGATAGCCCTCGCCGGGCGCACTGCTTCTTCGAGTGGATCTACTTTGCCAACGTAGCCAGCACGCTCGACGACCGCAGCGTCTACCTGGCTCGCAAGTCCCTGGGCGAAGAACTGGCGCGGCTCGAGGACATTACGATCGATGAGAACACGGTCGTCGTACCGGTTCCAGATACAAGCAAATGCGCAGCCGATGCCATGGCCTACCAACTCGGCGTGCCCAGCGTGGAAGGCCTCATCCGCAACCGCTACACGGGCCGAACCTTTATCGAAGGCTCCGGTACACGGGCAAACAAGGCCTCGTCCAAGTACACACCACTCCGCGAAGTGCTGGAAGGCAAGCGAGTTCTGCTTGTCGAAGACTCGATCGTGCGTTCAACCACGATGCGAGTTCTCATCTCGCGTATGCGCACAGTCGGGCTGGCCAAAGAGATTCACGTGCGCGTCGCCTGCCCACCAATCATCGCTCCGTGTTTCTATGGAATCGACATGTCGACAGTCGCCGAGTTGTTCGCCCCGCCATTTGTGAACGAACAACGCCCGCAGGAAGAGATGTTCGCCGAGATGGCCCGCGAATTGGGAGCCGACTCGCTCCGCTATCTGCCGGTCGAAGCTATTGCCCGGTCACTCGATCGGCCAACCGACGAACTCTGTCGGGCTTGTGTCACCGGTGTTTATCCAACCCCGCACGGACAGAAACTCTACCAGGTCGCTCTCGCGAATGATCAAACGGGAACCGCGAACGCCGCCAATGCCGGTTCACATCGGACGTATGAAACAGCCGTCGTACGGTGAAACAACCGAAGACCACAACGGTGAACTGCATCAACAATCTTTAGCGTCGGCGGCCACGCCGATCACCACCAGCCAGCTCAGACACCACCAGCCGCAAAACACGCTAGGAACGGCTCAAAAACAACTTCGGCAGATGGGATTCACCACGGAGACACGGAGGACACAGAGAAGAAGTATATCTGCGGATGAACCAGATGGGCGCAGATCAGATAGATGATTTTGTTTGGAGAGCCCTAACTTTCACTACAACCAGCAATAGGCTGGAATTTCGGTGCTGAAATTGCAACTCGACAACACCGTTTCGAATTACTATCTGCGTCCATCCGCGTTTATCTGCGGATGATAAAAAGTCTTCTCTGTGTCCTCCGTGTCTCCGTGGTAATTCTGGTTCGAAGGAAGTTGTTTTTGAGTTATTCCTTACGTGTACCGCACACCCTGAAACTGCGGCTCGAAAAACGCCGGCAACATCGAATCGACCTGCAACAAGCCTTCGCGTGTAAGCTCAATTCGGCCCGCGCCGCGATCGATCGTGCAACGCCCCTCCTGTTCATACTCAGTCCACGCATCTGGCCACTGCTCGACGATGTCGCAGCCGAACTTGCGGCGGAAATAATCGATGTTCAGATAGCCCCGCTTCAGTTGCAGAATCATCTCCCGCACCAGCCGCTGGTGGTCCGACAGCCGCAAGCCACGCAAAAGAGGTAGCTCACCGGTTTCGAGCGTACCGCAGTATTGCTCCCACTCAGGCTGGTTCTGATAGTGAACCCCGCTCACGTGGCCAAAGCTCGCGATCCCCGTCGACAACAGGTCGCTCCCTTGCCACAGGTTGTCACGGTAGCTGAAGTTCACGCGTTTAGGATCCTTCACCATCGTGTACGCGCTCGAAACGCTGTAGCCGACTGACTTCAGCTCATCGAACGCATAATCCACCCACGCCCGCTTGGTAGCCCAATCGGCGACGGGCGTTTCGATCACGCCGCCCAAAATGTCCTTCGAATAGACCGTGTTGAACGGCAACTCCATCTGGTAGATGGTCACACTATCGGCATCGAGCTCGATCGCCCGGCGGACAGTGTCACGCCATTTATCCCAAGTCTCGCCGACCATGCCGGCAATCAAATCGATGTTCGTGTTGTAGAACCCGGCCGCCTT
>CAZJWY010000054.1:0-15429 GCA_964549545.1 uncultured Planctomycetaceae bacterium
GCTGGATCGTACGGTGCGCGACCCCCGAGCCTCGTTCGCACAAAGCCTGGGCGTGTTGTGGCGGGCTAAGGTGATGCGCCCGGACGTGTTCACCAAGAGCAGCCTCATGATCGGCCTGGGCGAAACGGACGAGGAAGTGACCGACGCGATGCGGCAATTGCGCGGCGCGGGCGTCGATATGCTGACGCTGGGCCAATACCTGGCGCCCGGGCGGCCGGGCGAGCGGTTCTTGCCGGTGGATCGATTCGTGCCGCCCGAGCAATTTGACGCCTGGGGGGCGGAAGCCAAGGAAATGGGATTCAAAGCGGTGGCGTCGGGCCCATTGGTTCGCAGTTCGTACCGGGCTGGCCTATTGCTTAATGAAGCTCGACGGTATTCTCCCCAGCATCCGAAGTAATGGGACCGCGAGCTGAGCATGGATTGCATTGATTGACGGCGTGGAATGGATTGAGTCATGGACGGCTACTCCTCGAAAATCGTTGGCAGAAAGCATTCGTCGCGGGCGGCAGAGACGCCGCTAAAAGACCCGCTGCCGATGACGCTGCATGTGCCATCGGCGCCTCATCGACCCGGCGATTCGCCTTGCTTTGCGCCGTTTCAGGATCAGCCGGGCGATCTCACGCGGCCAGATACACTGGCTTCTTACGATGAGCTTCACGATCATGCTTCGGGGATGATCCGTGTATTGGATGATGAGGGCACGGCCACGGGCGCGTGGCAGCCGCAATTGAGTCCGCAGCAATTGCGGAGCGGCCTGGAAATGATGATGCGCACGCGCCACTTCGACGCGCGGATGATCGCCATGCAGCGGCAAGGCCGATTGTCGTTCTATCTTTCCAGCCGTGGGGAAGAAGCGGTGTCGGTGGCCGGGGCGGCGGCTTACAACCGCGACGACCTGCTGTTTCCAAGTTATCGCCAGGCTGGCGTGTTGCTTGTGCGCGGGATGCCGGTGTTGACGATGATGTGCCAGGCGATCGGCAACGCGGGCGATAACGCCAAGGGCCGGCAGATGCCGGTGCATTACAGTTGGCGAGCGGGAAACGTGGTATCGATCTCGAGCCCCGTCGGTACGCAACTGCCGCAGGCGGTGGGCGCGGCGATGGCGTTTGCGTATCGTGGCGAGCGTAAGGTGGTTGGTACCTGGGTTGGCGACGGGACGGCGGCACAGGGGGATTTTCACCATGCGCTCAATTTTGCGTCGGTGTTTCGGCCGCCGAGCATTTTGCATGTCGTCGATAATCAATGGGCAATTAGCACGCATCGCAATCTGTCGACGGGCGGCGCTACGTTTGCGGCGCGAGCGGATGCTTACCGGTTGCCGGGGCTGCGCGTGGATGGGAACGATTTTCTGGCGGTGCAGGCCGCCGAATCGTGGGCAGTGGAGCGCGCTCGACGGGGGGGCGGGCCAACGCTGGTGGAATTGGTCACCTACCGTCGCGAGGCGCACTCGACGAGCGATGATCCATCGCAATATCGAGCGGTGGACGAAGCGAATCACTGGCCTGGCGGCGACCCGATTGAGCGGCTCAAACAGCACCTGATCAAAATCGGCGAATGGTCGGATGTCTCGCACCGCGCGCTCCGTAGCGCGCTGGAGTCAGAAATCGCTGCGACGTTCCAGCAGGCAGAGGCGTTCGGAACCTGGGCAGAAGGCCTGGGGCACGCCGCCGAAACGCTGTTTGAGGACGTGTACGCGGAAGTGCCCGGACACCTGCAGAATCAGCGGGATGAACTGTGTGGCAACGTACCTGTTGAACCGAAGGAAGAACCCGCGATTTTGTCGTTCGAAGAAGCAACTCAACGGGCGGCTGGATAGGCCATCCGCCTCATCAACACGCAACGAGCAGCCATGGCTACGATGAACATGATTCAGTCGATTCGGTCGGCACTCGAGGTAATGCTCGGGCGCGATTCGAATGTATGCGTGTTTGGCGAGGATGTAGGCTACTTCGGCGGCGTGTTTCGGGCGACGCAAGGATTGCAAAAGCAGTTCGGGCCGCAACGGGTATTTGATACGCCCCTGGCTGAGGGCGGAATCATCGCTATCGCTATCGGAATGGGCATCAACGGCTTGCGTCCGGTGCCAGAAATTCAATTCTCGGACTACATGTATCCAGCGTTCGATCAAATCTCGAACGAACTGGCCAAGCTACGCTTTCGGAGTGGCGGCGAATGGTCGGCGCCGCTGACGATTCGTGCTCCGAGCGGCGGCGGAATTCGTGGCGGCTTGTACCACAGCCAATCGCCCGAGGCGTACTACACGCATACGCCGGGGCTGTGCGTCGTGATGCCTTCCAACCCGCACGATGCGAAGGGGCTGCTCATCAGCAGCATCGAGTCGGATGATCCGGTGATATTCTTTGAGCCGAAGCGGCTTTATCGCGGCTCGTACGATGGTGACCCGGAAAATGTGTTGCCTTGGCGTGACCAGCCAGAGGCCAACGTGCCCGAGGGGTATTACCAAACGCCAATCGGAAGGGCATCGGTCGTGCGGGCGGGCGAAGAGATCACCGTCATCACCTGGGGAACGATGGTCCACGTGGCTCGGGCGGCGATCTCGCAGGCAAACATCGACGCCGAGCTAATCGATCTGCGCACCCTTGTGCCACTCGATGTGGCAACGATCGTCGAATCGGTGGAGAAAACCGGCCGGTGCATCGTCGTACATGAGGCACCGCTGACCTGCGGCTTCGGCGCCGAGGTCGTCGCGCAGATTCAGCAACATTGCTTTTACAACTTGGAAGCGCCGGTCGCCCGCGTGGCGGGTTGGGATACGCCTTTTCCTCACGGTCAGGAGCGCGAATACATGCCGAGCCGCGAGCGAATCTCGGGCGCCCTACGGACGGTATTGGCAGCCTAAACCACGGCGGCAATTACGGGAACAGCCATGCAAAGCGTTGTGTTCAAATTACCGGATCTAGGCGAGGGCGTGGTCGAGGCCGAGATCGTCGCCTGGCATGTGAAGCCGGGCGAGGATGTGCATGTCGATCAGCCGCTAGTGGATGTGATGACCGACAAGGCGACCGTGACGATTCCCAGCGGACTCGTAGGACGCGTGGTGCGCACGCATGGCAATGTCGGGCAAACCGTGGCGGTGGGCGCTCAACTCGTAAGCTTTGACATGTCGAAAGTTGAGATGGAAATGGAAGAGCCCTTGAATGAAGGCTCATCATGCTTGCCATTGTCGATGGCAGCCAATTCAATGCCCCCATTGGTGAAGCAGGCCATGTCACCGACGGATGTTCTGCGAAATGGCAGTCGTCCGCAAGCCAGCCCGGCGGTAAGACGCCGCGCGCGCGAGCTGCACGTTGATTTGCAACACGTGCATGGAAGCGGCCCCAATGGGCGAATCACGCATGGCGATATTGATGTCCATCTTCGAAGCGAAGTTTCGCCCTCGTCGACATCGGCGCGGCGTCCCTATGGCTCCCACACGACCGAGATCCAAATGGTCGGCATGCGGCGGCGCATCGCCGAGAAGATGGTCGTCAGCAATTCGCAGATCCCCCACTTTACGTACATCGAAGAAATCGACATCACGGAGCTGGAAGCGCTACGCGAGCACCTGAACGCGAGCCGCACGGACGGGCAACCCAAGCTAACTTACTTGCCATTTATCATGCTTTCGGTCGCCCGGGCGCTGGCTCGGTTTCCACATCTCAATGCCCATTACGATGACAAGCGCGAAGTGATTACGCGCTTCGAAGCGGTTCACATGGGAGTTGCGACGCAAACCGACCGCGGCCTGTGCGTGCCGGTGGTGCGACATGCCGAGGTGATGGACCTGTGGCAAACGGCGCGCGAAATGCGACGGATCACCGAAGCGGCGCGGAATCATTCGATTTCGCGCGACGAGCTGACCGACTCGACGTTTACGATCACCAGCCTGGGGCGCGATGGCGGCATTGGGGCGACGCCGATCATTAACCATCCCGAAGTCGCGATCCTGGGTATCAACAAAGCGGCCGACCGGCCGGTGGTTTATAAGGGGCAAATTGCGATTCGGCGCATTTTGCACGTATCTGGGTCGTTTGATCATCGCGTGGTGGATGGGGCCGACGGAGCCACGTTTGTGCAGTGCGTGAAGGATTATCTCGAATTTCCGGCGACGATGTTTATTTAGAGTGGATTGCCATTTTTCGTTGTCATGGAGCTTGTTGTTAGAGATTCGGCCTGGCGGCCGACGCTAAATTTCTTGTGACGATTGGCTTTCTTTCGTGGGAGTTGCAGCACGAAACTTGGGAATCGCTCTTGTCGCCTTTCTCGTCACTTGACTCGCTCGCAATAATTCAGCATGGCGCGGATACCTCAATGCGCCGCTGAGGAGCGAATATGAGACTTGTGAATGACCGAGAGGTGGATGGGAACTTGCGTTGGACTTCGAACAGCCCCGCTGCCAACGACTCGGGTGGGCCGTTACCGGCGCGGAGGGCTGCGGCTGGCGATGCCGATTTGCTGGACGCTTACTCGCGAGCCGTGATTCAGGTCGTGGAAACTGTCTCGCCGGCAGTCATCAGCATTACGGCCCGTGGCCCCGACGGGCGTGGCGGCGGTGGGTCGGGGTTTATCGTTACGCCGGACGGCTACGCGATCACGAACAGCCACGTCGTGGAAAGTCGTTCCCAGCTCGAAGCGGAAACCGCCGAAGGAGATCGGCTGCCGGCGGAAATCGTGGGCGATGATCCGGCGACCGATCTGGCGATCGTTCGCCTTGCCGCGAGCGGTTTGCCTTACACTCATCTTGGCGACAGCGATGCGCTGCGCGTCGGTCAGCTCGTGATCGCGATGGGCAGTCCGTTTGGATTTCAATCGACAGTGTCGACGGGCGTGGTGAGCGCGCTGGGGCGCAGCATGCGGGCGCGGGACGGGCGGTTGATTGAGAACATCGTGCAGCACGCGGCGCCGATCAACCCGGGCAACTCGGGCGGTCCACTGGTCGATTCGCGTGGGCTTGTTGTTGGCATCAACACGGCGATTATCGCGATGGCGCAAGGGCTGGGATTTGCCATTCCCTCGAAGACAGCCGAATGGGTTTTGCAAGAGATTCTTGCTCATGGGAGCGTACGTCGGCGGCAGTTAGGCATTGTGGCCAACGTGACGCGGCTACCACGACATATTGTACGCGAGCTAGACTTGGTTGCGGAGTTTGGTGTGGAAGTCCGCGAGGTTGCGGCTCGCAGCGTGGCAGATTTGGCTGGTATTCGGCCGGATGATGTAATCGTCGCTCTCTCGGGACGGCTCGTGACTTCGATCGATGATCTCCATCGGCTCTTGATGACTGTGCCAGTCGATCACGGTTTTGAGTTAACGGTCGTGCGTGGTTCGGTACAGCGGGCGATCCACGTCCCGGCACTTTGAGCTGGTCGATGAATCGGTATAATGTGGCCTCGCGGTTACTATACTTGGTTGAAGCCAAAACATCGCTTTGAGGATCACTAAGATGCGTCGCTCAGTTGTATTGTTGATCGGAATGCTCGCGCTCGTTGGTTGCAACGAGAAAGGTTCGCATGTCGAGAAGCCCGCCTCGGGCGTGAATGTGTCGGCCCCGGGGGTCGAGGTAAAGACGGGCGACGGCGTGAAAGTCGACGCACCGGGTGTGCAAGTTGACACCGGCGGTGAAGGCGTGAAGGTCGACGCGCCGGGCACCAAGGTCGAGACGAACCCGTAACCGCGTGGCAGATTTGGTGGCCTACGAAGCGTAGCCGGCATCGAGTAGCATTATTGCTTTGCCGGCTTCGCTTGCTCGGTTGCGGCGGCCGGTTTGACGTTTTCGTCTTTCTTGCCGCCGAATCCGAAGAGGTTGCCCAGGTTCGGCAGGCTCAGGCCACCGCCCCCCGCGTCTGGGTCTTCTGGTGGGCCGACGTCGAGGTGGACCATTTCGAGTTTCGCGTGAAGCGTAAGCTCGTCGTTCGCACGGCCCGCTTCGGCCGAGAGGCCACGGAACCACTTCATGAGCGGCATTTCGTAGTCGGCCGGAATCTCGGTGAGCAGGAAGCGGTTGGCTGGGGGCGTGGCGGTTGATGCCCAGAGCCTACGGCCCGAGGTCGTTGCTGTGGCGGCTGCGCCATTGGGAGTGGGAAGCGCCTCATCTTGTTTCTGTCCTGGCGCGGGTGCGGGGAGGTTGGCGTCAACGAGTACGTAATCGCCGCCGAGCGGGCATACGAAGCGGCCGGTGACGAGCGACTCGGCGAGCGGTCGCGCTTTCTCGGGATCAACATGCAGTTGAGTTGTTAGAGAGTTCATGAAGCGGCTGGCGCTGGCCGAGGTGTCGCGAGCGCGCATGTAGCCAAAGCCCGTGACAGCGGTTGCCAACTGTTTGTCGGAGAGGTCGTCGACAAACAAACGAATTTGAGCCGGGTGCTGGGCTTCGACCATCGCCAACTGCGAGCCGACTTCTTGCAGGATGTCGCGCTTGAAGGAGAGCAAGAAGAAGTCATCCGCACGGCGGAACCAAAGATCAAACAGGCCGCCGGTGCGACCAATGTTGTCGCCATCGAGCGGACCGTCGGGTAGGCGGATAAATCGATCGATCAAATGAGGCTTGGGGAACCCGCCGATGTACGCACGGATGAACTCGGTCGGCGATTGATTGGCCGTGACCGCGCCTTGGCGGACAATTAGCGGGGGGCTGAAATCGCGAAGCCCGCCGAACAAGTGCATTGGTTCGCCGAGCGCGCCGAGTACAACTTCGAGCGAGACGACATCGCCCTTGATCGGCGCGACGCGAGTCGTGGCGGCAGGACCAAGCATGTTGGGCCAGCGGGCGATCGGCATTTGTGAGAAAGGCGCGATACGCACCTCGGCATTGATCTGATCCCAACCTTTGTGCGTGGGAGAATCGGTGCGCTTGATCGCAATCGCTACCGGCGCGAATCCTCCCACGGCGCCCTGCATTTTCTGCTGAAAAGCGGCAAGACGGCGAGCCTCTGATTGAGTGATGTTTTCGACGGGCATATCGGGAATCGGCGTCATGCGACCTGGCTGGCCACGAAGTGAGTCGCGAAATCCGTCGCCTGAGTCGACCAATTTGCTGCCATCCGATCGTTGAGCAAAGCCTTCGGGCAGCAGTTCGGCAGCAATCAGTTCGTCGATCGAAGCGGCGCTGCGTCCTTCGGCTTTTGCCGCGAGCCGGGCCAACGTGAGCGCCCGCATTTCGCCAATGGATCGCAAACGTCGATCCAGCTCGACGCGGTAGTGAGGACCGGCCAGGTTTTGGAAAAATGCCGCGGGCGCAAAGAGGAAGATCGTATCTTCGCGCGTGAGCGGCATCGCGGCTCGGCAATCGGTGAACTCGGCGGAGGCGGCGAGCGAATCTTTACCCGCGCCGGCCTCGAAGAACCGCTCGACAAGCCGGCGGCTGGTTGTCACCAAATGGTAATCTCCGTCGGTCGCGTAGAACGACCGAATCTGGCCGTCGGGCGTATAGATGAAAGAGATGTCGCGATCGGCGATGCGAACCGTTTCTTCGACGGCATTTTTACGGCTGTTCTTGGCATCTTGCCGCTGCTTGCTAAGACTGCTGCCGAGCAATGTGCTGTTGTTGGCATGGAACAAAATGCCCATCGCCGCGCCGTTGCTCATGTACGGGTCGAGACCGATGATGGCGACATCGTGTACGACGGTCGGTCCCATGACGCGACTGATCTTGGATTCGCCAACTCCCAATTGCTGCTGAAGCCGCGCGTTGTTTTCGTGGTCGACGCTCTGGTTGACCAACATGTTGCCCAGGTCGCCTTGCCAATAACGCTTGAAGTCGCGGTACCACAGGTAATTGGTGAAATTCCCGAAGCGGAGATAGAAGCACTCGTGCGGGACATGTGAGGCCAGCGGCTCGATCGCTGAAGCGGGCGATGGCAATGTGGAGGCACCGCTTACCGTTTGTCCGCCTGTCGGCGCCAAGTTGACTGTCGCCTGCTTCGGGAGAGGAATCGTCGCGGCTTCGTTGGGTGCAAACTGACCGAGCAATAGATCACGTTCGAGTTGGGTTTGATATTCCTCGTTGGCCAATAGTTGTGAGAGCCAGGGCTCGGTTAGGCGAAAGCGTTGAAATAAAACTCGCTGCGGCTCGGGCATTTGCCGATCGAGCCGGCGAGCCCACGTGGTCGTCAGGTAGTTGTTGACAACCGCCGGGTACTCGGCCGAGCGGAAGACCTGCTGATAGTTGTTCTTCGTGGCTTCCCACCAGTCGTCCAGCAGCTTGTTGAATTCTTGCGGGTTGTCGGTGGGGCGGGCGGTGAACGACTGCGGCGCCGGAGTATACGCAGTAAGTTCGAGCGGCTCATCGCCGCGAAACATGAATAGAAAAGTGACGCGGCGCGGCTTTTCGATTCCCAACAGGCTGCGCAAGATCTTTCGCGAAGATTTGTTCTCCACCACGGGATAGAGCACGCGGTCTTGCTGCTCCACGACGGTGCAACGATCGTCACTCGCCGGAGCAGTCGACGAACCGGGCGCAAGATCGATTGTCACGCGTCCGATTCCGAATGGTTCCCCGCGGTAGGCCTCGACGCGGACAGCAGCCTGGCAGAACGAAGCGGCAACGAGTGCAACGACGACCGAAAAAGCAGATACACCCAACCGCGACTTGATTGCAGTCGAAAAGTAAAGACACAGACGCCACGACGAGTCGGAGGGCAGAGAAAACATGGGCAGAAAGCTCCGGGAGGCGGGGGCTCGAGGCTTGAAAACCTATGCTACCCGTGTTGAAAGAAGGCTGGCAAGTGTTTGACTGTGGCTGGCTGAAAGCGGCGACTTTGCCGAAATGACGGGGTGTGTAACAATTAAGGGGTCTTGCTGGGGCTTTCTTGTTGTGGCGGGGGCGGGGACGCCCCGACTCGCGGGCGGTAGTTTGTTACCAAGATAAGCTTCGATAAGACGAATTTATTTTCTGAACTTGCTTGTCACTCCGCCGATCTGCCTCAAATTGGTTAGATTCCATGCTTGTGCCCCGTTTTACCATCCGCGTGCTGCTGGTGATCCTCACCATTGCCGCGTTTGTCTGTGTTATTGCCGGGATGGCCGTGCGTGGTCAGCATTGGGCTTGGGGAATCACGATCGCGGTTTTAAGCCTTGGATTTATGCTGCTGGTGCAGGCCGCCTGGTTTGGCGTCGTGTGGATGCTCGCGCAGATGCAATCACGGAAGCAGGAAGAACCGATTCACTCTGCGGACTGATGCCATGCTGTGTACTACTCCTCCCTCATTGCGAGCCTGGCTGCCGCCACTTGTCGTTGCATTGCTTGTTGGGAATTGCCGCGCGCCGCTATTTGGGCAAGCGCCTCCGCCCGGGCAATCGGCCGGCATGCCACAGCCGATCGTGCAGGCCACGGGCAACATCATCGTGCTGCCGGTGAATATGCCGGCATCACGTCGATTCGGATTGAATTTCCAAGTCGATACCCGTTGGGTCAACGGCTATGGCTATCGGCCTGTCGAGGTTGCGATCGCATCGCCCCAACCAACCACGGTTGCCCATACGATCACGGTCGAATTGCATGCCGGCTGGGACAGCACGATCGCCGTTCGCCAAGAGTTCGAATTTCCGGTGGGCGCGAAGCGGGCCACGGCGATCATCTCGGTTCCCTTCTATGAGCAGGCGATTTTCGGGGTGTGGTGGGATGTGTGGGTGGATGGCGTCAAAGACATCGACCTGTCGCTAGACAGGCAGAGCGCCGCACGGGCGGTGATAGGCTCGAATGTATCTGCGTCGACGTTGCGGATACTTATTCCCGGGGCGCGGTCGGCGCAAAAAGGGGTGGTGTCGACTCCGACGTCAGACATCGAGGTGCTGTCGCTCATGCCGAGTGCTTTTCCCCAACGGTGGATCGACTATACGTGCCTGGATATCGTTTCTCTCTCGCTCGCGGATCTGGAGCAACTTGGCAAGACGAATCCGGCGGTGCTGGAGGCGATCAAACAGTGGGTAAGAACAGGCGGGCAACTGTGGGTGAATGGTGTGGGCGACGACTTGGAGAAGCTGCCCGAGGTCTCGCAACAACTGCAAGTTTCGGCGGCGCTGCTGCCAGCGCTGGCTTCTTCGCCCGCGCCGGAGACAAATGACAAAACGGCAAATACAAGTAGCGCCGTCGAGGAGAAACCCGGCGATCAAAGTATCGAGGCTGGTTGGCGCCCGGGCCGGCTTCGGGGCGGCGGACCGTCGGGGCAGGCCCAAGGTTTTTCTGATTTGAGAACCGGCCGTAGCCGATGGGTCAATGATCAGCGCGTGATCGCGGAACTGGAGCGTGATTCGCGTTATGTACGGACGAACGAAGCGCCATCGCCGGATGACTTGAATATCGAACGCCGCTGGCCTTCCGATTCGAGCCAATGGTATGTCGAGCAGAAATACGGATTAGGAACGTTGCGGGCATTTCGGGGTCCGAACGAAGCTGCCGCCTTCGCCCAAACCCCACCTGCCGCGAACGCGAATGGGGCCATAAACAACAATCCAGACATGGGGCAGCTTCCGCGGTCGCTGACGACGGCGCTACGCACCAGTCGACAATGGGTGAATCGCCATGGCGTGATTCCGGACGGCAACAATTCGGAATTCGCGAAATTTCTAGTGCCGGGAGTCGGGCTGGCGCCGGTGACGGAGTTTCAAGTGCTGATCACGCTGTTCGTGCTACTGATCGGCCCGTTCAATTATTGGATATTGAAACGGTACAAACGGCTGCAGCTGCTGGTGCTGACCGTTCCGTTGTCAGCAGGGCTCGCGACAGCGGCGCTGTTCGGCTACGCGATCGTGTCGGATGGGTTCGACACTAAGGTGCGCGTGCGCAGCCTGGCCACGATTGACCAGACGAGCGGGGAAGCCGCTTGCTGGGCGCGGACATCGTACTACGCAGGCCTTGCTCCCGGTGGAGGGCTGACGATGGCGGACGATACCGCGATGTACCCCATTCTATCGGCGTGGGGTGGCGAAGACTCGTTCGCGCAACGGGCGATGACCTGGGACGCGAGCGCCATGCTGCTCACGCGCGGCTGGTTGACCCCGCGCACACCGACGCAATATCTCATGGTGCGCAGCCGGAAGACATCTCATCGGCTCGACATCACGGCGGGCAACGGCAAGATGCAAATCGTCAATCGATTGGGTACGCCCATCGAATCGCTCTTGGTGATCGATGAGACAGGCAAGTTTTTTGATGGCCAGGGCGTGGCCATTGAGGCACGTGTCGCGTTGAAACCAATCTCGCGTGACGATGCGGTCAAGCAGATCGTGGCACTCGTCCGCGATAACGAACCTGAATTGCCCGCGGCCTTGGCGGGCAGTGATCAGGACTTTTTCGGGAGGCGTGGACAGTCATCGCGACGTTACTATGGCCGGTCGCGTGGGATACCTGGCGATGGCCAGTTGAGCGAGAACTTGGCGAATCGCACGATCTCGGATCTGGCGGGGCTCAATGGTCGGCCGGCGCTGGAGTTGCCGCTACGGTCATATGTTGCCGTGACGAAGACGGGGCCTGAAGTGAATACGGGGATTCCGTATGCCAAGGAGGAGGCTAGCTTTCATGTGGTCGTGGGGCGATGGTAGTTGCCTGTTGAGAGAGTTTTGAGCGGGCATCTGTTCAGCTTTTGGTTTTTTGTATTTGAGTTTGCTGGTTGTGGACGGCGTTGCCGCCGCCGCTAAATGGGTTTTGCATTTTTCGTGATTGTTGCCTGCAACGGATGATTCACACCGCTTCGCCACAAATTGAGCTGCGCCGATTGCATCGTGTGTTCGAAGAGACGCACGCGGTCAACGATGTCTCGTTCGAGGTTTACGCGGGAGAGGTATTCGGTTACATCGGGCCAAACGGCGCAGGCAAAACCACGAGCATGCGGATTCTTGCCACGCTCGATGAACCGACGTCGGGTGATGCGTTCGTCGACGGATTCTCGGTCATCGAAGACCCCGATCGAGTGCGTCGGCGGCTGGGGTTCATGCCCGATTACTTCGGCACGTACCAAAATGTAAACGTGCTGGAGTACCTCGACTTCTTCGCGCGGGCCTACGGCCTGGCGGGACGGGAGCGGATTAATGCCATTGGCGAGGTCATGGAGTTTACCCAGCTCGACGAGCTGGCTTACAAGCCGATCGATGGGCTGTCGAAAGGAATGAAGCAACGGCTCTGCCTGGGCCGCACGATGATCCACAATCCGTCCGTACTGATCCTGGACGAACCCGCGGCGGGGCTCGACCCACGGGCGCGGATCGAGCTGCGAGACATGATCGCTCGCTTAGCGGCCGCTGGCAAAGCGATTCTGATCAGTTCACACATTCTGACCGAGTTGGCCGAGATCAGCGACCGCGTGGCGATCATCGAGCGAGGACAAATCCTAGCGGTCGGCTCGGTGGCCGAGATTAGTGCCGGCGTACAGTCTCAAAGCACCGTCCGCGTCCGCGCGCTCCGCGATCACGAACAGTTGCTGGCCTGGCTGAAACGGCATGAAGATATTGCCGACGTGCAAGTCGACGGCGGGCACTTCATCTTTACCCACTCGGGCAACACCGAGTCCGAGGCGGTCCTCCTGAAAGAGATGATCGAAGCCGGGTTCGCCGTGGTGGAATTTGGCGCGCGGCACAAGAGCTTGGAAGATGTCTTCCTGCACGTAACGAAGGGGCGGGTGCAGTGAGCGCGGAAACAATCGCAACGACCATTGGAGCAGAAGAGAACCGAGCCTCAAGCCGCGCCAGCCGGGCTTGGGCAGCCACCGAGCAGTTTCTGGTGCGCGCGGGCGATTGGCTGAACCCGATTCTGGTCAAGGAAACGCGACAGGCGCTTAAAAGCTTTCAGTTTACCGCCACGTTTATTTTGCTCTTGATCGCTTGCTGGATCGTGACGATGGCGGGGGTTGCCTACATCGGGCCGCGTATCTTTTACGCGGCCGAGGGGAGCACGCTGATGCTCTGGTACTACGCGATTCTGGCGTTTCCGCTGGCGGTCGTGGTGCCGTACGCGGCCTTTCGGTCGCTCGCATCGGAGCGCGAGGACAATACCTACGACTTGCTCTCGATTACAACACTGAAGCCGCGGCAGATCATTACCGGCAAGCTGGGGAGCTCGGTCATTCAGATGGGGGTGTTCTTCTCGGCGATCACGCCGTGCTTGGCGTTTACTTATTTGTTGCGCGGCATCGATCTGCCGACGATTGCTTTCCTGGTAGCGTATCTATTCTTCTGGTCGCTGGCGCTATCGATGGTTGGCATTTTAGTGGCCACGTTGACGAAGCGCCGGTTTGCTCATGTGTTCCTCTCCGTCGCATTTCTGGGCGCGCTACTGTGGTTGTTCAGCGTGGGAATCATTGGGCTGTCGATTCCGATGATCCAGATGAGCTATTCCTATCTAGGAAGAACCGAATTTTGGGTCTTTGTTCTGATGATCGCGACGGTTTATGTTACCACCTTCGCCCTGGCGTACTTTGCGGCCGCGGGAATGATCTCGTTCGCCAGCGAGAATCGGTCAACGCCGCTGCGAATTTGCATGTTGGTGCAAATGGCCACGATCGTGGGATGGATTGGCTACGGCTGGATCGTGTCGAATTACGAATTGTTCCCGCTCGCGGGACTCGCGGCAATCGGCGGGGGCTATTGGTACTTAATGGGAACGATGCTGACGGCCGAGCGCCCCGGAATGTCGCAACGCGTGAAGCGGCGGCTGCCTCACAGCATGATGGGCCGCATCTTTTTTTCCTGGCTCAATCCGGGGCCTGGCAGCGGTTACATGTTCGTGGTCGCCAATGTAACGACGGTGGCGATACTCTACTGGCTGGCCGCAAATGTTTCGTTCGCCAGCGGAAGAAACTTTCCACGGTCGCCCAGTTTTCACGAGGTGATCTACCTGTTGATCATCGGGTGGAGCTATCTAGTCGCCTACTTGGGGATTGGCCTCTTGATCATTGGCGTGCTGCGGAAGTTCGCCGTCGTGACGATGCTGGCCTGCGTGCTGATTCACTTTCTGCTGGTGCTGGGGGGCTTCGGCATTCCTTATGCCATCAAGTCGATGTCGGTCGCGCTGCGCGACGCGGATTACTCGTTCTTGCAGATTACGGACCCCTTCTTTTCTTTGTACCACGTGGCAGAAGGAAACGCGCCGGCAGACACGCTCAAGCTGCTGGTGATCATTCCGAGCGTGGCGATTTGTGTTTTGCTGGCGAATCTTCCGAATGTGATTCGCGAGCTACAGGTCGTGCGCGAGGCGGCGCCTAAACGAGTAATCGAGGACGAAAGGGTGCTAAACCCGCCGCCCGAGGCACTGCCGACAAATCCATGGGATGTAGAGAAAGAAGAGAGTTGAAAGTTGAGAGGAGAAGATTCAGAGTGCAAACATGTCCGGGGAATTCCGGGTGACACGCCCCGAGTCTTCAAAGGGCGTGTCACCCAACGCCGTTAACGATTTCAGTAGCCACAAAAAAACACAAAAAGCGCGAGAAGCAGATACTCTTGGCGACTCTTCGTGTTTTTCGTGGCCAGGGCTTAATTGGCTCACGCAGAGGCGCAGAGGGCGCGGAATATCAAGCCGATTGGCAACCACGAGCTTTTACTCACGGACAGGCCGGATCGGCGATTACCAGCGAAGACTACGTGTTCGTATGGCTCCTCCGCGGCCCCCGCGCCTCTGCGCGAGATCTTCCTTGCCCCGCTCGAAGACCTGGCAAAAATTCCTTTTAACCAGAGAAGGTTAACGGCGTAGAGGCCACCCCATTCGCTCGAACTTCAACTATTCGAGCGTTGCGGTCCAGCGACTGCGGCCCCGTTGTAGGACGACCTTCGGCGGCTGGATCGAGATGACCTGGATACCGTACTTTTCGCCCCCCTCGGGAACCGGCGAGAGGATACCATCGATCGACAAAATCGCACGCGGCTCATCGACGTTGACGAAACCCTTTAGTTCGATGGACTGGCCGAACTCTTCATCACGGCGAACCATTCCCTGGGCTCGCTTGGGGGTTTCGAACATATCGGCACGTTCTGGAAAGGGAGGCTTGAACTCAGTAACCGGTATGGCGGTGGGTTTTGGATCGGCAAAGTCGGGCGTTCTTTGCGCTGCCTGGGTTGATTGAGCAACCGTCGTAGCGGGCACTGACGCCACGGGCTGGTCGGTCGAGACCGACGCGGCCACTGGTCCGTCTGCCGATTGGCAGCCGAGAACAATAATCAAAGAGAGCAACAACCAAATGCGGAAATAAGAAGCAATCATAAGGACGGACCTCTCGACAAATCTAGCTTGCCGAGGGTGTACGCGGATCGCTGAAAGCCATGGTAGGATGGCCGATTGTTCCGGTTGTAGCGGTCAAGACAAGGACGAGACCAAGCCGGCCTGCGGAGCGCGGATTAGCGCCAGATGGAATCGTCCGATTGACGTTCGGCGGCGCGCAGTTGGTCGTTATCGAGCGGCGCGATGGCTGGGACCACCGGTGGAGCGGCGAACATGCCGGAACCCCTGGT
>CAZJWY010000054.1:15439-27395 GCA_964549545.1 uncultured Planctomycetaceae bacterium
GGTCGGCGCGACGGTGATTCGCGTATCAATCGGCACTACCCCCGGTAGGCGGCGCATCTGGCCGTTATTGGCAATAGCGCCAGCGGAGTTCTTGGCAGGCGTATCGGCAAACTGGAGCGCACCGGATGTCATGCGAACTGCGACCGGCTCGCGCGAGTAGGGATGGTAGGTAGCCGAATCGGTTGGGCGAGGCTGTGTTCCCAGTGGCAATTCTTGTTCGATGCCGGCGGGAGTTGGGGCAGCACCAGCGGGCACCTCAACTGGCATGCCGCCATCCATCGGACCAAGCGGAAGCCGGCGGCAGCAAGGGGGGCAGCCTTCGGCTTCGGGTATTTGGTCCAGACGACAGCGAATCGTTTCAGCGGCAATTTCCTGGCGGCAATCGGGTCTATCGGTGTAGCTGATGATTTCCGGCGAGATAAACACGATCAACTCGTTTTCTACCACAGTCTTGTCGCGCGAGCGAAACAATCGACCAACAACTTTCAAATCTTTCAAGTAAGGAACGCCGCTGTATTCCCCGAGGTCATCGCGTTCTTTAAGCCCGCCAATCACAACGGTCTGACGATTGCCGACGGTCAAGACGGTCGAGGCCGAGCTTGTATCGACGATTGGTTGGTTGTCGCCAGGCGTAAAGCCGGCGAGGCGACTGACCTTCGGATTGACGGTCATCCGAATGATGCCCTCGGCCGCGATTTTTGGCGTTACGTGCAACTCGATACCGACGTTTTTGAAAGCCGTCGTTCCGATCGAGCCGCCTTGTTGGGTTTGAGTCAACTGCTGATAGGGAATCTCTCGGACTTTCTCAAAGATGGCCTGCTCGTTGTCGAGCACGGCGACGTTCGGATCCGCCAACAAGCGGGCATCCTTCGCCTTTTGCATCGCCTGGATCACGGCAGTAATGTCAAAGTGCCTACTCAGATTCATAAACGTGACCGCGCTGCCAGTCGCACCGGCTGTCAGCGGCACCTGAGTAACAGAATCGATGCCGACCAGCGACTGTGGATCGCCATTGGCGTCTGGTCGACCATGGATCGCCTGGTTCCAGTTGATGCCGATGCTCTCTAAATCTTGCAGGCTGACATCGTATAGCAGAGCGGTGATTCGCACCTGGGGGCGGGGGCGGTCGATGCTCCGCATCACCTTTTCCACCATTTCCAAGTTGTCGGAATAATCGGTCACTAGCAGCCGGTCTTCTTTGTCGAGAATGGTCGCTTTGCCGGATCGACTTAACACACCCTGCAGCGCTTGTTCGGCAGTTTTGGCAGAGATATGTTGCGTGTGAAAATAACCCACTTCGAGCGGCTGGCCGTTGCGGCTCTCGGCCGAGGCGAACCGGCCGCTGCCTGCCGTTTCGAGTGTATTGACGAAATCCCGGATCATTTTCACGCGATCTGGGAAGTCAAGAACCACGATGCTCTTGGCAGACTTGATCGCGCGTACTTCGCCCTTGGGCGTTTTCAATAGCTGAGCCCCTTGGACCACCTCGTCGATATCGGCCGATTGGACGGGGATGATCGCGGACTGAAAATAAGGATTGATCTGGCCCAATTGCTCGACGGAACTGATCACCAGGCTCTTGCCGACGGCGCGGTAGTTGTATCCGTTGGAAAGGAGGATGGCATCGAGGATTTCGCGGAGGGGCGCTTGCTTGAAAGTACCGTTGACGGTTCCTTTCACTTCGCCTGCGACGATGTTGATATTCCACTGATCGCCGATCATGAACAGCGCTTTGTCGAGCGAGACGCCGTGCAAGTTCAACTCGCCGGGGCGCTCGAGGGCGGCGGCCAGATCTTCGGTCGGCTTGGGCGGAGCGGGCTGACTCGTGTTGGAAGGTTGTGGCGGAGTGGCCACGGTGGGTGCTGGCTGCTCTATCTGTTGAGGCGGGATTGCGGGAAGCTGTTCGGCCGTGGGCGCTGGAGGTGAGGCCGGCGGCGGTAATATCGGTTCGGCTGCCTTCGCTGTCGCTTCGTTTGCTGGTGCTTCCAGAGCAGGCACTTGGCCGAGGAGGCTTCGCTGCGGCGTGCTCCAGAGGAACGCGAGCGCAAGCGGAGCGCAACAAATCCGGAGCAGCACCATTCGGCGCCGCAAACCGCTCGTTACGCTCTCTCGTAGCATGTGTCCTCCTTGACACGTTGCTTGCGCTCTTTCATTGAGCGCTGTACGCAATCTCGCCTATCCTTTGCGAGCCAGCGTGAAGTACCAGATTTCCATATCCAGGGTGAGTGATTCTCGCTTTGGGCTGGAAGGATACATTTCCAGGCTCTTAATGTGCATGAACATTCCAGAGCTGGCGAGTCTTTCCACCATGCTTCGCAAATTGGCGCTATTACCATTTAGCGATAGATTCACAGGGCGCCATTCCAGGACAAAGTTCGAATTTGCGTTGTTCAACTTGTTGTCGGAGGTGTTGGCCAGCGGGTTGTGCCCTGGCTGCCAGATCTTCGATCCGACACTGCCGATATTCAGCCGGCGGATACTGCACGCGGTTTCCTTGGCAAAGTCGACCAGCTTGCCACGAAGGAACGGCAAGGAGGCGTCGTCCACCGTCCTTCCTTCCGTTGACTTCAATTGAGCAAGCTTCTCGTTTACCCTTCCTTCGAATGCCTGAAGGTCAGAAACCAAACTTCGTGCAGACTTTAGCTCAGTGAGCAACGCCTCCTTTTCGTCACGTCCGGCACGTATAGCATCGACCAGCGGCATTACCAGCAAAAGTCCTACAATAATCGTGCCGCCTATGACGGTTAGCTTACGATGTTGGAATTCGCAGAATTTGCGTAGTGCTTGCTCAATCATGCGGACTCTCCTTCTCACTCTGACCGCTAGTGTTTGCCAAAGTTAGCTGCAATGTAAAATTTGTAGTCGGACCGTTCGCGCTCTGGCCCAACCCCGTACCTTCCAAGGCGATTTCGGCAATATCTGGCACCTGTTTCAGGTAACCGACAAACCCATAAACGCCCTCGTCGGTATAGCTAGCACCGGCAAGCGTGGCAGATAAGCCATCTCGAATTGAAAAGCGATCGAGCCAAACGTCGTCGGGCATGCTTTGGCCAATACGATTAAAGATCTCTTGCCAGTGCTGCTGGGGCAGTTGCTTCTCCAGGCCGCTCAACTCGGCGAGTTTCCGTTCGGCCGAGACGAACTTGAGTTTCAATTCCGTTGCATGTGCGCAAACCGGCGCGAGGCTTTCCAATTCAGCCTGGATCGACGCTTTCTCACGCCACTGGTTCAAATGAAATGTAAACAATCCTGCCGCCAGCAGAATGACGGCAGCAAACGGGAGCGCCGCACGTATTAAAATAGGCCGCATAGGTTCCCGATGAAGCGCCAAGGCGCGCTCGATCAGATTTGGTCCTTGTTGCTCGACCATCTCCGAATAGAACGTCATGGCCGTGCCAAGAGCGGCAGCTAAATCGGTTCCCGGGGTATCGCCCGCGTGCTTCCAATTCATGTTGATATCAGCAGGATCGAATACGCGTACGTCGTAGTTTGGCAACTTGGCAAACTGCTTTCGAGCACGTGCGACCGCGTCTGCATTGCCCGCCAGATACACATGACGGATTGGCGCATTCAAGTAGCTGTGTGAACGCTCGACGTAGCGCTGCAGCCGGGAAATGTGCTGGGCAACGACATCCGCGACATTTTCAGCGTTCGTGTGTCCACCCGGACGATAATCGAGCAACAACCGGCCTCGGTGGCATATACCTAGCTCGGCGACATCTTCGTCCAGTTGAATGATAAGGCAAGCTTCTTCGCAAGCGCTTTTTAGGTGCGATTGCGCGCGGCTGAGCGCGATCAGCGAAGGTTCGATCGATTCGATTTGCACCCCCAACGAATTCGCCGCTTCCATGAGGCGGTCGAGCGTACGTTGACTGGCAACGGCTAACAGTGCGTGTTGGTGTCGAGCATCTAGTTGCTGTGTGTTGCCGGCAAGCGCCTTCGGTCCAGGACCGAGCGTGAGGTAACGCAGACTGCGTTCTTCCAATTCGGAAAATTCGCGACGGACGTCGTCGGTTGGCCCCGTGATAACGCGAGTCACGCAGTACTCCCCGCCCAAGGCAATCCGGACCTTCGCTCCGGACAGCCGCTCTTCGTTCACCAGTGTTCGCAGAGCGTCGGTCAATTCGGCAATCCCCTGCTCTGTGTGGAGAGAATTGGCTTCCTTACGCCAACGAATCGAGCGAGTGACCACTCGATCACCGGTCTGATCTCCACTTTGATTTCTGGCAAGAAGCGCCAGGTGGAGCATCGAGCGACACACCTCGATGATGACGCAGCGCCCTTCCGCCGGCTTTCGGCGCTCGCCGACAGCGCGGCGCTCCGCAGACATTCGCCGGTCTAGTGTTCGTTGATTCGCCATGAATAAGTCCCTCAATTCACCAAGATGGTTGCCTGCACACGGCGGGTGGTCTCCCCCGCGACACCGGTCGACGTCACATCCACGGTGCCAGCGGCAGCACCGTTGGTCGCAGTGGCGGAATAGGAGCCGTTTGCCGGGTAGCCGCCGGTCGTGGTGATGCCACGCCAGGAAATATCCGTCTCCAATTGCGACAACACGTGCTGCACACCTGCGTTGGCCTGATACAAGGCCTGCTCGTATTCGATCGTGTTCCTCAGCGCCGATTGATAAATCGATGCCGACTCCAGCATGTCGACCGTCCAAATCGTTACGAGCGACAACACGAATAGACAAATCAAAAGCGCGATGCCGCTATGCTTTGGACGCCTTGATCGCCAAAGCCTGATCGGGCGATTCGTGTTTCGCTTGTGGGTAAACATACGGTTACCAGGATCGCAGCCAGGCTCGCGTGGTTAGTGTTCTCGTGACACCAGAGCCACGAGGCAACGTAATTTGCACCTGGCACTCCACCACCTGGATATCTGCGACGGTTGTTGTTGCCGTAACTCCATCGGCTTTATAGCCGGTAAATGTCATCGAGCCGATGCCTTTTGCCAGCAACTGATTACTGGTTCCATTGTTGTAGTAAACATCGGATGATGAATTACGGGCGATCGTGCAGACGGCGCCGGTTGCCATGGTGAACGACAAGCTGCCAGTCGTATTTGCAGCGGTCGTTATCGCGGTGACGTTCGTTGACTGCCTCAATTGGCGAGCAACGTGGCGCAATACTCCGTAGCCGCTTTCCAAGACATCGATGTCCGCCTCTTGTGCTTTCCACACGCTGAATCCGGTGTTCATGACTACAACGACGGCAGCCGTCACCGTAGACATAATGGCGGTGGCCGCCATCATCTCCAGGAGCGATAAGCCTAGCAACGGCTTTTTAGTTGCCCGCCCTCGTAACATAACTCACCAGCTTGGCGACTTTCGTCTGCATCGTTGTGCGTGCTTCGTTCGAATCCAGTGCGCTGTTGCCATTGTCATCGCTATAGGTCGTAACCGTTACAGCCATCAACTTGTCCACCACTCCGCCATCGGCGGTTGCATCTGAGCGTGTCACGATATAGCGAATGCTCGCTTGACCATCAGCCGCGAAGTTGCCTGTCAGCGTTCCTGTGGTCCAGGAAGCGCCGATAACCGCGAGTTGCTCTTCCATCTTGCTTACGCTGTAGGTAAGCAACAGATGGCGCTTATCGATCGTGTCTCCCAATTCCATGCCGTCTCGCAAGATTGCCAAGGCTGGAACCAACGCTGCTAGGCAGATCGATGACGCTAACACGACCTCCAACATGGAATATCCGCTGCGCACAAGCTTATAAAGCCTCGCGCTTCGCTGATGAACCACGGATGATCGCTTCACTGCCATTTACGCAATTCCTCAGGTCAAACCAACAAGCGCAGCGCGACGACGCGATGCGCAGGCGCATGGACCCAGGAAAACGTAGCTTTTACCGGTGCATAATCAAAGAATCGAACAAGCCAGCGATGCCGGATACAGCGGTTAGGCTGCTACTGCACGAATGCTTTGCCGGTCACTTGTGGAATGGTGACCGTCTTCGAGCGGTTGGTCGAAGTAATGCTCACGGTATAAGAAGCCAGGGCCTCGCCCGAGAATTGAAACTCGACGTCCGTGGCGCCACCGGTTGCGACGGCGACATTTGCCGGCACAGCGTGCAGGTCGTCGACGAGCATAGTCGTCGCACCCGATCGGCGATAAAGGCCGTACTGCGTGGCATTGCCGCCGGAAAGGGTGAATCGAAGTAGATGGTTCTCACCGGTCGCAATGGCTCGGCGGCGTGCCTGGGCACAATCAAGGGACAGCCGGCGGGCAAAGCCAGTTGCCCCGATGTCAGCCAATGTCGTCGTCGAAAATCGCATCACTGCCATCGCGCTAACGAGGCCAATGACGAAGACGACGGCGATCAACTCGAAGAGCGTCATGGCGCGGCGGGCTGAAACGCGCCGTGCCATATGGCCACAGTAAGGCTCGCAAGCCGAGCGAGCACCGCCTTGAAGATTCGCATTCATACGCGTCACTGAAAACCCCGCTCGGCTCGCGGGCCTGCTTTAGTTCACGCGGTGCGATGTCGGGTTCAAAGAGTAAGCCGAGTTGTTGGTCGGATTAACTGGAACCCCATCAGGAAAGTAGCTCGGGTCGGCGCCGATGTCCGACAGATTGTTCGCCGGCCAGCTACCCTTCTCCACGTACCAGCGCTCAACCGCCGAATTGATCGTGGACTTGTTGTGGTTGTTGACTTTCGTCTTGGCCGTGTCGGTTGAAATCGCGACACGCGGAACGATGATGGCCGCGATGATTCCAAGGATCGTCACGACCGCCAACAATTCCATCAGCGAGAAACCGCTGCGGTTGTTTGCACTGTGTATCATTGGAATATCCTTCCGTTTCTCTCTAGCGATGCTTGCTGCGATCCGATTAGTTGACGCGATGAGTCGTCGCGTTGAGCGTGTAGGCGGAGTTGTTCGTCGGATTAACCGGAACCCCATCAGGAAAATAGCTCGTATCGGCGCCGATGTCCGACAGATTATTCGCCGGCCAAGTACTTTTCTCGATATACCAGCGTTCGACTGCCGCGTTGATCGTGGCCTTGTTGTGACTGTTGATCTTTGCCTTGGCCGTATCGGTTGAAATCGCGACACGCGGAACGATGATAGCCGCGATGATTCCAAGGATTGTCACGACCGCCAACAATTCCATTAGCGAGAAACCCGCTCGCAATTGAGTACCGATTGATTTCATGGAAGCTCTCCGATTTGTTTCGATAATCGTTTCAGTTTTGAATCCGCTCTCGTTGTAAGCCATGGCATGGTTTTTGGGGCATGGTTTATGCAAACGTAGGTCATGGCTAACGCAGAGAGATCGGAACGATATTTTTTGAATATTTCGACGCTGTTTAATGTGTATGACCGATAATGCGTCCAGTGGTTGTGTTGATTGTGTAGGATGTGCCGTCGACGGGGCACACGGGCAATCCCCCCGGGAAATACAAAACATCCGCCCCGACGTCGCTCAAATCCGCAGCCGGGTAGGAGGACTTGTTCCGCTTCCAAAGCCGGACTTGCAACTCGATATCGCCCTGATTGGCACAACACGCCGACTTCTTGCCACTATCTTGTTGAGTCGATAACCGCGGCACGATAACCGCGGCTAGAACTCCGAGAATGGCCAAAACAGCCATGATCTCCATCAACGAAAACGCCTCGCAACTTCGCGCGCCGTGGTATCGGCTACTTTTCATTCTCCGGCCCCCCGGCTTTGTTGCCCGCGGAAAAACTGTTCTTCACTTGATCGTATTGACCATGTCGAACATGGGCAGATAGATAGCCAGCAAGATCGCGGCAATAGCGCCGGCCAAACCAATCGTAAGAGTGGGTTCGATCGTTCCCACGAATATGTTCGTCTTGCGCTGGATCTCGCGTTGCAAATGATCGCGAATGCTGCTGGTGGCTCGCGTAAGCGTACCGGTTTGTTCACCTACGATTACTAATTGGCTGACAATCGGCGGAAAGGTGTCGCCATGGCGTTCCAATTCGCGGCTAAACTTCTCACCACGACGAACCGCGTTCTGCAAATCACGTACCCCTTGCCGAATAGCTCGATTGCCGACCGCTTGGCCGGCCTCGCCGAGCGCCTCGGCCAGGTTGTACCCTGCGTCCATCAGGCTGCCCAATACTTCCATCAATTGCAACACCGCGATATCGCGCAACCAGCTTCCGAAAATGGGAGTGCGGAGAACCGCTGCGTCGATCTTGTAAGCGAGGTCATTTCGCTTACGCAATTGGCGAATGATCAACACCCCCGCTACCAGCAACCCCAAGAAAATCAGGCCATAGGCTCTGGTAAATGCCCCCACTGCGATCAAGGCCTTGGTAATAAGCGGCAAGGCAACATGGGCGTCGTCGTAAGTCTTCTTGAAGACCGGCACGACATAGGTCAATAAAAAGGCGATGACGACGCTTCCCATTCCCACCAACAACGTGGGATAGGCCAGCTTGCGGATGATCTCCGACTTCAGACGACTGCCGTCTTCGCAGTGGCCGGCAATCGTGGTAAGCGTATCGCTGAGTGTACCTGAGTGCTCACCAACTTTGATCTGATTGATTATCACGCTGCTAAATGACTGGCCAAAATGGGCCAGAGCGGCGCTGAAAGTCTCGCCGTTTTCTATGCGGCGACGGATCGAATGCAGCATGTCGCTGTGCCGGGCCAAGGCCTTCTCCTCGGCCAGCGTTCCTAGTGCCTTCGGCAGCGGCACGCCGCTCGAGGTCAACGTCGACAGATTCCGCAAGATGAACACTAAATCACGATCTTTCAACTTGCCTCCGCCAGAGGGCGAGCGGGCTCGCACGTGGAGCCCCCAAGCAGACGACGTGGGCGCCGTGCGAGGCTTCGCCAACGCATTGCCGCTGGCAATCTTCGATGCGTTGGTCAGGGATGTTTTTCGAGCACGACGCATGGCAATAAAGCTGCTGTGAGAAACTGGAATCGGCTAGCTGGATAATTTGTAGAACACTTCTTCCACGGTTGTTCGGCCAGCCAATACTTGCTCCATGCCCGCCGCAGCCAACTCGACCATGCCTTCCGACGTTGCAATTTGCCGCAGCTTGGTTGCCGGCAGACCGTTCTCGATCGCTTCAGCGAGCGTTGGCGTCACAATCATGATTTCATAGATGGGAATTCGGCCAGAGTAACCGGTGCCGACGCATTTCTTGCAACCGCGTCCTCGGTAAAACACGGCGTCGGCCGGTAGGCGTGCCCCTTTGCTTAAAACTTTCAGAAGCTGCTCGTTGGGCTCGACGACTTCCTTGCACTCCGGACAGATTTGCCGCAAGAGCCGCTGAGCGATCGATCCCAGCAACGCGCCACCGACTTTGAAGTTGTCGACGCCTAAATCATCGAGGCGCGCAGTCGCGCCGACCGCGTCGTTCGCATGAAGCGTGCTGATCAGCAAGTGGCCCGTTAGTGCCGCCTGCACCGCCGTAGCCGCCGTTTCATGGTCGCGAATTTCGCCCACCATGATCACATCTGGATCTTGCCGCATGATGTACTTTAGTGCATTGGCAAAACCTAGCCCGTGGTCATTATCCGAGGCCACCTGGTTGATGCCTGACAAACGATATTCGACCGGATCTTCCACGGTAACGATGTTGCGGTTAATCGAATTGAGCTTCGATAACAGTGCGTACATCGTGGTCGATTTCCCCGAGCCTGTCGGACCAGTGACGACGATCATGCCGTGCGGCTTTTCAATCAGCGACTGAATGGCCTTCAAGTCGCGATCACACAGTCCCAAGTGCTGTAGATCAAAGGTCTTGCTGCCTTCGTCGAGAAGCCGCATCACGACCTTCTCGCCGCCAACGGTCGGAATCGTGCTAACACGGAAATTTACCTTCGTGCCCGCTTCCTGCACGCTCAAGTGCCCGTCCTGGGGCCGGCGATTCTCCGTGGTATCCATGTCCGCCATGACTTTGATGCGCGCAACCACTGCTTCTTCGATGTGATTGGGAATCGTCATGACAGGCTGAAGCTCGCCATCGACACGATACCGCACGCGCATTTCCGGCACGTGGGGCTCGAGGTGAATATCGCTCGTGTTGGCGTTAATGGCGCCCATCAGAATCGCGCGCACCAAACGCACGACAGGAGCCTGCTCCTGTTCCTCGGGCGCGTCTGTGGCGAGTTCTTCCTCGATCGCGTTCTCCGCGGCCTCAAGGTCGGCCATTTTCATGTCGACAATCGTTTGGCGCGCAACAATTCGGTCGTCAAAGCCACGATCCAACGTGGCCTGTACCGGCGCTTCGAGCGCGACACGCGGCTCGACATGGTAGCCAGTGATCAATTCCGCCTCGGAGATGGTTTCTATATCGTCTGGCGAGACCATGGCTAGCTGCATCGCGTTTCCAGAGACAGAAATCGGAACGCACAAACGCTGGCGGGCCAGCCGCTCAGGCAGCAATCGCACGACTTGCGGGTTTACAGCCTGCGGCAGCACTTCGGCAAAGGGCACCCCGAATTGCTCGGCCAGCGCCTCGCCAAGCTGATCCATCGAGATGAGGCCGCGGCGCACGAGAATACGCCCCAGCATGCCGCGCTCCGACCCTTGCGCGGCCAGAGCCGATTCGAGCTGCCCCGGCGTGACATAACCGCGCCGGATCAAGATGTCGCCAAGTCGGACCATATGTTACGTCGTTTGCAGCGCCGCCGACGCCAATCGCTCGACTTTCGCTTCGAGTACGATCGGATCGTAAGGAATCACCAGGTATTCGTCGGCGCCGGCGTTATAGGCTTTCCGCACATCCTCCAAGTCGCCGTTTGTCGACAAGAACATGACTGGGATGTCACTAGTGCGAGTATCGTTGCTGAGCCGATTGATGAATTCGAGCCCATCCATGCCTGTGAGCACTTGATCGACAATCACCACTGTCGGCAATTGGTCGCGCAGCCATTCGATGGCCCGTTCGGCCGTCTCGAACGTTGTCACTTCGTAACCCAACAGCTCCAATCGAAAGGCGGTGATCTCCAGCAGCGTGGAATCGCCTTCAATCAGCAGGATTTTGGGGAGTGGGGCGGTCATCGTGGGGAATCCAAGTCGGTACAACAGGCGCGCAAGGAAAGCACCTGAAGATAATTAGCTTACCCCGGCAAGCAGTCAAAAAGCGTTCACGCCAAAGAGCACCAAACCCTGGCGATTGAGATGGATTGCCTCTAATTACCGAGGCTTAAACCGCATAATCGAGACATTCGTTGCCGGTGGCTCAATCGCTGCACGAACGGCAATTCGCAACAGATGGTCTGCTTAGACAATTTCGCGCAAAAACATTTAACAGCCGACCTGCCCCATAAGCAGGCAACTGAACTCTGCTGTTTTCGAGTGGGGCAACGCTTTTTTTCACACGCAAGCCGGCACAGCGCCTTCGATAAGTGCCCGCAGCACGTCACGACGCGAGATGATGCCGACCAACCGGCCATCCTTCATAACTGGCACGCGGCGAACGCGGTGTACGATGCATAGATCGGCCACGCGGCTGATAGGGTCGTCGATGTCGACCGAGATGATGTCACGCGTCATGTGCTGACTAACCGTGTGATTCTTCACCCGTTTGTCATACGCAACCGCCAAGAGAGCAAATTCGGTAATTACTCCCACCAGGCGGCCATCGTCGTCGGTAACCGGCAATCCGCTGATTTCCTGAGAGAGCAGCGTATCAATCGCTGCTTCGATCGATACATTCGGACGCGACGTTACGATGTCGGTCGTCATGATTGCACCGGCAGTCAACATGGCGGATACTCCTGATTGCTGTGAATAGCGAAACGCAGCCAACATTCCGCCATAGGTAAAAATAGTGCGCATTTCCACTGATGCCATCGCAAGACGAGTCGCGCATTACCAAGCCATTGGCTCGGAATTCCACTTGAAAGCCCATTTGTTACAATCCGAACAATCGGGCGATCATGCTCGAAGTATATTTTAGAAACCCTAACAAAACCGAAATGGGGGAACCGGACGCTAGCGCGTTCCGGCTGATTTGATT
>CAZJWY010000055.1:0-27087 GCA_964549545.1 uncultured Planctomycetaceae bacterium
TCGGAGTCGCCGCGTGAACTGAAGTCCTTATGTACCAACCGGCAGTGCCATTCGTTCCTGACACCTTTTTACAAGCAAAAAGAGCGAACGCAAACCAATGTGGAAAACTGATCGAGTCGCAGCCGCCGGTTACGTTCCACTGAAAGCGATTCTGAATCCAAAAGTCGTCAGAGATGTTTCTGTACTGTGAAGGGCCCACAGTTGTAGTCCGGAACGACCAATCGTCCCCAAGGGTAAGTGAATCGTCATCTAATAAAAGAGTTACGTTTCCAGACGCGGAATAACGGGTCACGCGGAATAACGGCGGAATAACGCGTCAGAACTATTTTTAATAGAAAATACTGACCCGTTATTACCCTCTGGCCGGCCGACCTGCCGATGACGATCTTATAACATCATACAAAATTACTTCGAATGAAATCGCTAAGCTTTGTTATCGTATCATCCTCCAGGTTGTAAAACTGCTCTTCTAGAATAGCCAATCGGCGAGATATTTCAGGATGTTCGTCATCAAGATACGTATCATCAAGCATATACTCCTTGTCTTCTAGTCGGCTGTGGTCGACCGAGTTCCACAGGTCGAAAGCTTCTTGCAATAGAAAAGCTGCCACGGTGCTGCCGATTCGTCGAAACGCGCTTAATGTTCGCACGTAGCCAGGATCGCCGTCAAACTCGTCGGATAGCAACCCTTTCAGGCCCCCATTGCCAATAAGTCCAATTACCTGATAGACAAGAACGACTGTTGCTTCCGGCGGAGTTAGTGCGTCCAGTTGTAGTTTGCCGTTGGTCCGCTGAGCAATCTCTACGACGGTTTTATCGCACAACTCGAACGCTTCAGTCATAGCAACCTCCGTTGTGATGGTTGCGGAGATTAGCGGTTCCAACCCTTCCCCTCTACTCCTCCAACGACTTCCACGCGTCCAGCTTGACCTTGAACTCCATCGGCTTGCCGTTGCGAACCACCGTGAGATCCACTTCATCCCCCGCCTGCTTCTCGCCGATCTTCTGAGTCAGCGCTTTGAAGTTGGCCAGCGGCTCGCCGTTTAATTTCTGGATAATGTCTCCGGATTGAATCCCCGCCAACGCGGCCGCGCCGCCTGGAGTCACCGCCCGCACCACGGCCGGCCCCGGCCCGTCGGGAAGCGTGCTGGCCACGCCCAACAGCCCTCCCTTCCGGTAGTCGACCTCGATCGGCGGCGGCAGTAGCTTCCGCAGGGCGTCCGCATCCTCTGGTGTCAACTTCGTTCCATACAGGCAAACCGTTTGCAATGACTTGCACTCTGGCAGTTCTTTTAGCAGGGCCGCGGCCGAAATGTCGGTTCCCACCACGCGAACAAGCCGCATCCCGTTCAGGTTTCGCAAGTGAACGATGCCGGCATCGCCGCCATGCCACCGACTATCTAAACCGAGTCGCCCCGCGCGAACAATGCTCCCTCCCTGCAGCATCATTTCATTTTCCACATACTTGCCACCCAACTGCTCCACCGCTTCGACTGCCTCTTGGTGACGAAGCGTATCGAGCGTTGCCCGAGCGGCAGCGGCCACTTGCGGACGCTTCTTCAAGTCGGCCAGATGCTCGAGCGCCCGGCGCTTGAGCGCGGTGTCCTTCGAATTAGACAGTCGCCGCATGATCCACACCGACCGGTCCGCCGGCTCGGGCGAGTCCGCATCGGCCGTGGCCCGTAAATGCTCCAGGGCCGCGGCGCCAGCATCCTGCAACTGCTGCGTCGCCTGCTCACGAATGAGATATCGATCATCGTTCAGTTGCAAAATCCAGGTGTCGATTTCCGCTGCGGAAGGCGCCGGCTTTGATTCTGCCGACGGCGCGGCTTTTTCATCAGCAACCGCGCACTGGCCCATCACCGCCGTTGCGCCCAACAAAAACACAATTCTGCAGTAACGAATTAGCGCCATTTCGCATTCCCTCTTAGGAATGGCTCAATCATGACTTACCGATTCTCAGAATAACCACAGAGACACAGAGGGCACGGAGAAGAGGTCCAGAAGAATAGAAGCACTAATCTTCACTAGTTCCCACTAATCTCAACTATCCAAGAAGAGACTATTTTTCGCCTCATTCTTGATTCCGATGGATGAGCGTAGACCAGTGGCGATTCGTGTTCTTCTCTCTCTACTTCTATCTTCTCTGTGTCCTCCGTGTCTCCGTGGTAATTCTGACTCAAAGGAAGCTATTTTTGAGTTGTCCCTAAATTGAATCTTACACCAAACCACATTCCCGGCGATAATCCAGTTTCCATGAAGCTGGCAATCCTGGGAACCGACGCGGACATTTTACAACTGGTCTCCGCCGCGCGAGGCGAGCGACATGAAATCGTCTGGCTTGGCGATGTGCGGCCGGAGGACATGGCCGCCGTCGGATCGGTCGCGCCCGGACTGATCGACCAGGGCGACAATTGGGAGTTGCTGCTCGACCGCGCGACCGCCGACGCCGTCCTGGTCGGCCGCGGAATGGCCAGTGACGAGCTTCGTGGCGAACAGGTCAAACGCCTGGTCACGGTGGGCATGCCTCTCCTCATCGTGCATCCTGCCTTCCAATCAGTTCTAGCGTATTACGAAATCGACATGACCCGCCAAGAGTCGGGCTCTGTCGTGCAGCACTACAATCCGCTCATCGCCCATCCTGTTACGACGGAGATCTCGGGCTGGGTGCGCAACGGTCATCCGACCATCGGGGCCATTCACCAAATCAGTTGCGAGCGCCACGTCACGGCGCCGACTCGCGACGAAGTTTTGACGCACCTCGCCCGCGATGTCGAGCTGCTTGCCGCCATCGCCGGCGATATCCGCCGCGTGACCGCGATCGGCCCCAAGCTCGACGATGCCTCCTACGCCTCGCTGCAAATTCAAATCCTCACAACCACCGCCCCCTCCTTGCGATGGAGCGTGGGCTACGCAACCGCCGCATCGGTCGAACTCGACATCGTTCTGCATGGCGAACGAGGAACCGCGACCATTCGGATTCAACAGCCGCCGGACACTGCCCCGACGTGGCAACTCGAGACCAATGAGCATGGCGTGCGCAATAACGACCTCCTGGAATCTTACAATCCCGCCCCTGCTGCTATTCATCGACTTGCAGAATCACTGACCGATTCTCCTCCCGACAGTAAACGAAATGTCAGCTCGACCTGGGACGCGGCTACCAAGGCGATGGAAGTCGTCGACGCCGCCACGCTGAGCCTGCAAAAGGGACGCACGATCGAGGTCTTTCAGCAGCAGCTCACCGAGCGACTCGCCTTTCGCGGCACGATGGCCGCAATAGGGTGCGGCCTCTTATTGCTCGCATTCATGGTGCTGGTCGCCGTCGGCATCTTCGGCGGCATCGAAGGAAACGACCGCCGCCAGCTTATCGATTCGTGGTCCATAGTATTACTCGCGCTGCTGGCATTCTTTCTACTGCTGCAAGCAGTTCCGTTTCTGGCAGGAAAATCAAAACGCGATCAGGCCGAACCGCCTGCCACGCAGTTCAACAATCGCAAGTCCTGAGCAAACTGCTAGCGGGCGTGCTCCGCCAATCGTATCGACCGCGACGTTTACGCAAGATTTTCCGCCTCGCCGGTCGATAGATGAAACCGCGTCGCTCCGCGCGTTTGGCTGAGCGACCCCACTGGGGATGCCTGGCTTGTTCCGATCGATCGACAACCTGCGCTTGCACCTACTTGCGTCCGCACTCGCAGTGGCGCTGCCAATTTGCGCCGGCTGCACATTCTCGATCCACTCGGGCGCCTGTTGCGACCCATGTGCCGAAGCACCGTGCGACGACGTAGGCAACGAGTGCTCGGGCGAGTGCAACTGCGTCGAGCAGCACGGCGGCCATGCAGGCCTGTCTACTTATTACGGTCACAAGTGCCTTCACATGTTTGGGTGGCCCTGCCGCGTCTGCCAGCGAGCTGTGAATTTCTGTGCGCATAACGAAGCGGTCGGCCCGCCAGATATCCAGGGCCCCGGCCGCTTCCATCCAGTCCCCACGCGCCCGGTCTTCTCGCCGGTGGCGGAGTAAGTGGCACGGACTTCCGTCCGTGCGATGCCTCCCTTCCTCTTATGTGTGACTCTGTGTGAATTTGATTGATGGACGGACTAAAGTCCGTCCTACGACCATCTCCGCTAGCAAACGTTTTTTCATGGCGATTGCTAGCGCGCCATTCGGGCCGTGAATCTGGGCCGACTCTACGCCCCGGATTCGTGCCGTTTAAGCGGATCGTAAGGATGCGCCGATGTTGCATGCATACCCGCCTTGCGCACCCTGGACCGGGGTCGTAGGCGACCGCTCTTAGCTGAAACCTTCTGGCCCGCCCCGCGTTGGGCCACGATTGAACCCGCTCGGCCCGCTCTTGATGAACCATCCACTGCGCGACAACCGTCGATGCCCATGCGCCGCTCGTGCGCGCATGAAACTGGTCGCCCTTGCCGCGTGTCTGGCGCTTCTCGGAGGTGACTTTGCTTCGGCACATGAAGTCTCCGGCGAGCGCATGACGCCGATCGTGCTCGCGGTCCGCAAGGCCCGCGTTTCGGTCGTCAGCATCAAGGGTCAGAAAACCATCACCGAGTCCGTCGAATCGGGCCGCACCGCCGATGCCTCGGAAGCGCCGCGCCAGGTCAACGGCATGGGCACTGGCACGATCATCGACGAACGGGGCTACATCCTGACCAACTACCACGTCGTCTCCGACGTGCGAAAGATCGAGGTGACGCTCGACGACGGCCGTGGCCTGGTGGCCGACCTAGTCGCCTACGACGCGGCCGCCGATCTGGCGATCATCAAGATTCCAACTTCCAAGCCACTCACTACGATTCGCTTGGGTACATCGTCCGACCTGATGGTCGGCGAATCGGTCATCGCGCTTGGCAATGCTTACGGCTACGAACAAACCGTCACCCGCGGCGTCATCAGCGCACTTGGCCGCGATGTGCAGGTGAGCGAAACGCAATCGTACGACCGCCTGATCCAAACCGACGCCAGCATCAACCCCGGCAACTCTGGCGGGCCGCTCTTGAACATCGATGGTGAGATGATCGGCGTCAACGTGGCCGTGCGGGCCGGCGCCCAGGGCATCGGCTTCGCGATTCCGATCGACGATGCACTGAACGTCGCCTCGCGATTGTTGAATGTCCAACGGTTGCGAAATAAGTGGCACGGAATCATCTCGCAACCCCAAGATGGACCGGACGGCACCCTCCGCGTGACGAAGGTTGAGGCATCCAGCCCAGCCCAGAAGCTCGGTCTTCAAACTGGTGATGAAATCATCCGTGTTGGTTCCCAACAAGTCTCTTGGCCGCTCGACCTGGAGCGAGCCTTGCTGGATCGCGGAGCAGGTGAAGCGGTGACATTGCAAATTCGCCGCGGCTCGCAAGATCTGACCCTCGATCTCGCCCTGGCCGAATCGCAGCTCCGGGCCGTGGGCGCACCACCAACTTCGGATGGTGATGCCTCGCGTGCCTGGGAAGTGCTGGGCCTGAACCTCTCGCCCGAGCCGAAGCAAACGTTCGAGCGCCGCAGCACCCGTTATCGCGGCGGCATGCACGTCGACGGCGTTCGCCCGAATAGCCCCGCCGCCCAGGAAGGCATTCAGCCCGGCGATATTCTCGTCGGCATGCACAAATGGGAAACAGCTTCGCAGCAGGACGTTCAATACATCATCTCGCGCCCCAACCTGACCGAGATGGGTAAGCTGAAGTTCTACGTGCTCCGCGGCCAGAAGACGCTCTGGGGCGACCTCAACATCGCTGCCAAGACGGACCGCGCCGATTCCAATGCCACCCGGCGCTAACACCCTATCTAGCCGACCCATCCTGGGTCGGTAACCCGCGGCTTCTCTCAAACTGTTGCACCCAATTCCAAGCGAAGCCACATTCCCGATCAAGATGGTCGGGCTATCTATCCGGCGGACATAGTCGCCGCGCCGCCTGGCATCTAAATTGGATGGATGGAACTTGAATTCATCCACTGGCTGCGAGAACATATTCCGCCCGATCCACGCGCCAAGCTCGGCCTCCGCGACGACGCGGCGCTTCTCTCTCTCGCCTCGAATCCGAACGTCGTTGTCACGACCGACCTGTTGACCGACGGCGTCGATTTCCACGTCGGCCATGACGATCTGCGGCGAATCGGCCGGCAGGCGCTTGGCGCGAACTTGAGTGATTTGGCCGCCATGGCTGCCCGACCACTTGCCGCGTTTGTTTCCGTCGCACTCCCACATAACGGCCCCAAAGGCACCGGCCCGCTGGAAATGGCCATCGGTTTGTATGAAGGTTTGCTGCCACTGGCGCGCGAGTACGATATCGCCATCGCCGGCGGCGACACGAATACGTTCGACGGCCCGCTGGTAATCAGCGTCACGGCACTGGGCCAGCCGCTGCCGTGTGGCCCTCTTACTCGCTCGGGCGGGCAACCCGGCGACTGGCTGCTGGTGACTGGAACCTTGGGTGGCAGCTTGTTGGGTCACATGTTCGACTTCACGCCGCGCGTCAATGAGGCGATGCGATTGCATGACCGTTACCAACTCCATGCGGGCATCGACATCAGCGACGGCCTCGCTCTCGATGCTTCGCGAATCGCCGAAGCGAGCGGTTGCGGCGCGGTGCTTTACCTGGATCGAGTTCCTGTCTCGCCAGATGCCCGCGAGCTTGCCCGGCAGGAGGGAGCGGCCGATATGGGCGCCGCCGCGCTGCGACATGCTCTCGGAGATGGCCAAGACTTCGAACTCCTATTTGCTGTCGATCCGGCCAAGGCCCAGGCGATCCTGCGCGATCGGCCGGTCGATTGTGAAATCACCCATGTCGGCGAGTTGATCGCCGGCCAAGGTTTGTGGCACCAGCACAGCAACGGCGCGCGATCGCCCCTCGAGCCCACTGGCTGGCGACATTAACGCGAACGACCATTACTCCTTATGTTCAAGTTCATCGCTCATTCCGAACGCGACACCGAGAGGCTCGGCGCCGCACTGGCCAACGCCCTTCCACCCGGGACGGTCATCGGCCTTATCGGTCCGCTCGGTGCCGGCAAAACCCGGCTCGTGCAGGCGGTGGCCACGGCGCTCGGGGTTCCGCCGGGGCGCGTGACCAGTCCGACGTTCGTACTTGTCAACGAATACACGGGCGGGCGGATGCCCGTGTACCATTTCGATACCTACCGTTTGAAGGACGACGACGAATTTTTGAACCTCGGACCCGACGAGTACTTCGACTCGGCGGGGCTCACGTTTGTTGAGTGGGCCGATCGCGTGGCGATGCTGCTGCCGAGCGATCGGTTGGAAATTACGATTGAATTGAGTGGTTCAGTTGGTGATGCTGTTATTGATGGGGGACGGTTGGGCGGGGGCGGGGACGCCCCGGCTCGCGGGCAATTGCTCGATCATCGTACGTTCGTGGTGCGCAGCACGTCGCCCGCGCTGGAAGGCCTTGTCAGCCAAGTCCAGGCGGCTTGCGATCTCGTGCAATAACCTCTCGTTACTGCTTCTTTCCTTTTAAACGTGCCTTCAATACTGGATCGGTCTTAAGCGGCAGCTTCACTGGCTTCCCCGATTCGGCTGCCTTGTAAACGCCGAGGATGATCTCGACCGATCGGCGACCTTCGTGGCCGTCGATCGCGGGTGGGCGGTTCTTTTTCACGGCCTCGACGAAATCGCGGAACTGGATCGCGTGGCCATGGTGGCCGATGGCGGAGGGATCGCTCGCGCCGCCGCCGGTGCTCTTGTGGGCCTTCATTTCGTCGAGGATCGCTTTATCTTCCTTGCGTGGCTTGGCAAAGTCCCAGGCCTTGAGATCTTCTTCCTCCAGCACGGCCGAGCCTTCGGAGCCGTGAATCTCGATTCGCTTCAGGTAGCCGGGGTAGGCGGCGGTGGTTGCTTCGATCGTGCCTAGCGCGCCGCTAGCGAACTTGAGCGTGGCGACGACGACATCTTCGACTTCGATCCGCTCGTGGGCGAGTGTTGCCGCGTTTGCCTGGATCTCGACGACTGGGCCCATCAGCCAGGTGAGCAAGTCGACGCTGTGGATGGCCTGGTTCATGAGCGCGCCGCCGCCGTCGAGAGCCCAGGTGCCGCGCCAGGCGCCGCTGTCGTAATACTGTTGTGTGCGGAACCATTTCACGTAGGAGTCGCCCAGCGTGAGCCGGCCGAAGCGACCGCCGTCAATCGCCTTTTTGATTTTCACGCTCGAATCGTGGAATCGCGAGGGGAAGATTGCGCCCAGTTGCACGCCGGCCTTTGCGCACTCCTCAATCATCTTGTCAGACTTTTTGAGCGTGATTTCGAGGGGCTTCTCGACGATGACATGCTTCCCCGCCCGGGCCGCAGCGACGGCTGGCTCCATGTGGGCGCCGCTGGGCGTAGCAATGGTGACGATCGAGACTTTGGGGTCGGCGAGCATGGCGTTCAAGTTCGTATAGGCTTTGCACCCATGCTCGGCGGCGAATTTCTCGGCCGCTGGCTCACGAGTATCGAAACAGGCGACCAGTTTCGCTCCGCGCACTTCGGCGATTGCTCGCGCGTGGAAATTACTGATCATGCCGCAACCGATGATGGCGAAGCCGTATGACATGTGTGTTGAGGGATTAGGAGTTAGGGGTTAGGGTTGAGTGGTCTATCCAATACGTTGGACCGGGTCGCTATTATAGGCAGATCGGTCAACTGCCCCAAGCGTCTATGGCTGAACAAAGCGTCAAATACGAACCGCGGTTGCATGTTGTCTTGCATCAGCCAGAGATTCCTTACAACACGGGGAGCGTTGGGCGCACGTGCGTGGCGGTAGGGGCCAAGCTGTGGTTGGTGCGGCCACTGGGATTTCGGGTCGACGATTACTATCTTCGTCGGGCTGGCCTCGATTATTGGGAACATCTGGAGTGGCAAGTTATGGATAACTGGGATGAACTCCAAGCCGCTCTGCCGAGCGGGCGGCATTGGTTGTTTACGAAAAAGGCTCAGCGGTCGTATCTCGACGCCAGCTATCAGCCGGGCGATGTGATGGTGTTTGGCAGCGAGTCGGCTGGGTTGCCCGATGCGCTACTCGATGCTCACCCGGCCGAGTCGCGACTGCGAATCCCAACACGGGCAGAGGTTCGGAGTTTGAACTTATCAAATACGGTGGCGGTGGCGTCGTATGAGGCGTTGCGGCAGTTTGGGTAGAGCAGTCCATTGTCCGTGGTCCGTTGTTCGTTGGGATTCTGCATGTGGGATAAAATGGTGTGAACTTCGGCGGCATGGAGCGCAACGCAGGCTCGGCGAGGCAACTGACCAATTGCGCAAAACTCTAGGTGGGGATTTTGCGCAGTTGCCCCGAATGGCTGGCGTTCATGCTTGGCGCGCAGTTCTAGCGGGCACCGAATTGAGTTATCCATTGATGTGAGTTGTGATTTCGAATTGCCAAAGAGCTGGGGTGGTTAGGGGACAGGACTTGGACCGCGCCAAGCCGCAAGCGGATGGGGAGACGGGTGCTGGGGGGCGAGCGTGGTTGGGTTCTGTCTAAGTGAGGATCGCCAGATAGTATACGGATGAACATATACTATTGGGTGGCCAATTGCAACAGGAAATGAGATGACATGAGGGCGTTTTGCAGTGGTTTTTTTGGATGGGGAACGGGATGGTAGAGATTCGGCGTTGCCGCCGACGCTAAACTAAAAGTATTGTGCTTTTGCGGTCGGGCGACGGGGGGTGGGGGAGAATCGGCGAATTAGGACAAAAGCTAGGGTATCTGGGCGGCTATTCTCGATTGACGCTCTGCCGCTCAGCCGTCACTATTGGGGGCAGGTTGCGAGGTATTTATTGATGGCAGCGATGAGTGGAATTGATTGCGTTCGCGAAGGGATCGCGCTAGCGGAGCGCACGTGGTTCAAGGTGGGTGGCGCGGCGCAGTACTTGGCCGAGCCGGCGTCGGTCGACGAATTGCAGGCAGTGGTCGAGCGGTGCCGCGACGAGGGGCTGCATGTGCGCCTGCTTGGCGGCGGGTCGAATGTGCTGGTGCGCGATGAGGGCGTCGGCGGGATGGTCGTCAGTCTGTCGAATCCTGCTTTTGCGAAGATCAGCACTGCGGGCGAGCGAGTCATGGTGGGAGCGGGCGCTATGCTCGCGAATGCGATTACGGTTACGGTCGGGGCTGGCCTGGCGGGGCTCGAGCCGTTGGTCGGCATCCCGGGCACGATTGGCGGCGCGCTGCACGGGAACGCGGGAAGCCACGGGGGCGACATTGGCCAATGGGCCACGCGGGCCACGGTGATGACCCGTGGCGGCGAAATCCTGGAGCGCGAGCGGGGCGATCTTGTCTTCGCCTATCGCGAAAGCAGCCTGGATGAGCTGGTCATTCTCTCGGCCGAGTTCGAGCTCGAGAAGGAAGACCCGCTGGTGGTCACCAAGCGGATGCAGAAGCAGTGGATCGTGAAGAAGGCGAACCTGCCGATGGCGCATGAGAACACGGGCTGTATTTTCAAGAACCCGCGCGGGATGAGCGCGGGGATGTTGATCGACCAGTGTGGGTTGAAGGGAGAGCAAGTTGGCGGGGCCGAGGTGAGCCAGCGGCATGCGAACTTCTTCGTGGCCAAGCCGGGTGCGAAGGCGAAGGATATCTTGCAGTTGATCGATGTGGTGCGGAACCGCGTGGCGGAGCGGATGGGCGTGGAGTTGGAGACGGAGATCGAGATTTGGTGAGTGGGGTGTGGTTGAGTTTGGGAAGAAGGATTTGGCCACGATCTGCGGACCTGAGATAGAGCAGATTTATTTTCTTCGTGGATGTTGAGCGTGTGATGAGGATTCGGCCTGGGGGCCGACGCTAAACTTTTTTATTCATGGTGGCACATGGAGGTGTCCGCATGAGCCCTCGGATCAAACCTGAGTCGAAGCCTGCGCCTGTAGAGCCTAGTGAAGCGAGCCGGCGAGTTCGCATTCGGCCGCGAGTTTGGGCTTGCCTGGCGATGCTTGTGGGCGTGGAAGTGGGTGCTCATTTCCTGTGGCAGCGCACTGCCCCGGCTGTGGCGCATCAGCCGCAGTATTTACTCTCGGCTGATCGGATACAGATCAACAATCCTCCTGGCTGGATCCGCTCGGACATCAAAACGCAGGTACTGGACGGTTCTGGATTGGCCGGCAATATCTCGGTGCTGGACGATTGGGAGGCGCTGGCCAAGCGCGTGAAAGAAGCGTTCGAGATGCATCCCTGGGTGGCGTCGGTCGAGCGCATCGAGCGAAAGCTGCCGAGCGCGCTTGAGATCGAGCTGAAGTACCGCCGCCCGATTGCGGCGGTGGAATCGAGCGATCGCACGGGGGTGTTGTTTCTGCCGATTGATGAGCATGCGATTCGGCTGCCGGAAGGCGACCTGACCGAGACCGAGCGGCGTTATCTACCGCGTGTTTCCGGAATCACGGGCCGGCCGCGGGTGGGCGATGTGTGGGACGATCCGCGGGTGATCGGCGGCGCGAGGCTGGCCCAACAACTGGAAGATGTGTGGCAGAAACTTCGGCTGGTTGAGATTCTCGCGACCATTCCGCCCGCAATGCCCGATGGAAAAAGTTCCTGCACCTTTGAGATCGTCACGTTCGGTGGCACGCGAATCATTTGGGGCGCGTCGCCTGGGCAGGAACCGATCTCTGGTGATTCTCCGTTTACGCTGAAGCGTCAACGGCTGTTGGACTATGCGACGCAGTACGGGAAGCTGGAGTCGATCGACGGGCCCGAGGTGCTGGATGTGCGTGGCGATCTCAAGGTGACGCCGCGCACGGCTCGGCACAAGAAAGCAGCGACGAAAGAAGAAGGCAAGACGCAGACGAAGTAGAAGGCGTTGTCGCAGGATTGCGAATGGGGTGATGGAGGGTGTGGTGGAGCCTGGCGGGGGTGATTCGGCCTGGTGGCCGACGCTAAGTTAAGATGCTAAGTGTTAAGTGGGGCGATGCTCGATGGGTTCGGGTTGCCCGGAGGCTAGGGCGCGTTCGACGCGCTCGAGTTCTTGCGCCAACTCTTCGCGGACTACGGCCAGCTCGGGCGGGGCTTCCACGCCAACGCGCACGCCGCCGTGGCCGATTTTTACCACGGTGATTGCGATCTTGTCACCGATCAGAATCCGCTCGCCGACTTTTCTACTGAGAACTAGCACGTCCTTGGCCTCGCCGCACGGTGTAGATTGCGGAACGGATTTAAGCTAGCTGTCGACGGGGCAGTTGGCAAGCAGCGGATGGGGATTGTAAATGGTTTCGTGTAAGGAGTGCGCGAAGATGCGAAGAGTAGGCAAACCGCGATGGTGCGCGGTTGGATTATGGACGGGGACGAGGACGCCCCGGCTCACGGGAGAGTGTGCTTAAAAGCTGGGGCGAACACTAGTTGCCGGCGTAGACACCGTTTGCAGCCGCTACGGCGCTTCCGGGTGCAAACTTGTGGCCGTGGCGGGCGAGGAGTTGCTCCAAGGCAGCCAAGAACAGGAGCACATTGGACTGGCGACTGGAGTAGCCCATCAGGCCGATGCGCCAAACTTTGCCTTTGAAGGCACCCAAGCCCGCGCCGATTTCGATATTGAACTCGTCCAGCAGGGCTTTGCGGATTGCCGCGTCATCGACGCCAGCGGGAACCCGCACGGCGTTGAGCTGCGGGAGGGCGTGGCCGGGTTGCGTGGCGTATTCGATGCCGATCGCGGCGAGGCCGGCCTTCAGCGCTTCCTGGTTCTTGCGATGGCGGGCGAAGCTATTCTCCAGGCCTTCCTCCAACAGCATTCGTAGCGACTCGTGGAGTGCGTAGGTCATGTTGATCGGCGCCGTGTGGTGGTAGACGCGGTCGCTGCCCCAATAGTTGGCAATGAGCGAAATATCGAGGTACCAACTGCGCACTTTCTCTTTGCGATTGAGAATCTTCTGAACGGCACGATCGCTGAAGGATACTGGCGCAAGTCCTGGCGGGCAGCCGAGGCACTTTTGGGTTCCGGAGTAGACGGCGTCGATCTGCCACTGGTCGATCTCGACGGGAATGCCGCCCAGGGCGGTGACGGTATCGACGATCAGCATTGCGCCTGCATCGCGGACAGCGGCGGCGATCTCTTCGATCGGTTGCCAGGCGCCGGTCGAGGTTTCGGCCATGACGATGGCGACGACCTTGGGCTTCACACGGGCGAGGTCTTCCTTCACTTCGGCGGCGGTGAAGACTTCGCCCCAAGGGCGCTCGATTTTGGTGACTTCGCCGCCGGCGCGCTCGGCCATGTCGGCCAAGCGGTTGCCGAAGACGCCGTTGATGCAGATGAGGACCTTCTCGCCAGGCTCGACGAGATTAGTCACCGTGGCTTCTTGGCCGGCCGAGCCGGTGCCGCTGATGGCCATCGTCATGCGGTTCTTGGTGCGGAAGACTTGCTGCAGCATCGATTGCAGCTCATCCATGATCTTCAAATAGTACGGGTCCAAGTGCCCGACTGTCGGGCGCGAAAGAGCTTCGAGCACCCGCGGATGAATATCGCTGGGACCGGGGCCGAGGAGGGAACGAACGGGCGGTGTAACCGATGCGGGGATAGTAGTCATGCTCCTCATGTTTGCCGAAGCAGCCTTGCTTCGCAAGCGGGAAAAATGCGGCGCGGTTCAGAAGAATTCAGCGCGGCATTTTGCGCCAGACTAAAGAGTTCGCAGTGCCGTCGGCAGATCGAGCCGTGAAGCGCGGTTCGCCGGAATCCACGCCGCCACTCCCACGATGATGAGGCCGAGAACGAACCCGCCTACGAGCAGCATTGGGTGAATCGCGAAGTCGACTGGGTGGCCGATTACTGGCATCATCGCCAGGTTGATCAGGTAGGCTACCGCCACGCCTGCAAGAATTCCCGGAACCAGTGCCAAGACTGCCATGATCATCGCTTGTGAGAAGATCGTTTTGCGCACCTGATTGCGAGTCATGGCGACAATCCGGAGCAAGCCGATTTCGCGGGTTTGCTCCAAGACATTGATCGTGAGCGTGTTCGTCACGCCGACGGCTGATACCATCAGCAGCAACACGACCATCCCCCACAGAGCAGCCACCACGCCCGACATCATCCCATCGATCGTGTGTCGAATATCAGCGGCTGAAAGCACCAACAGGCCATTTTTACTGGCAATCTCTTCGAGCTCCCTGCGAACTTCATCTAGCTGACTGTGATCGGCCGAGATGATAAAAGCGTTGATCCCTTCTACGCCCAACTGATCATGGGCGATTTTCCGCTCCATGTGGATCGTGAGTCCACCGTTCTGATAATCGTTGACAATCGCGGCGATGGGGAAAGTTCTGGGACCGCCCTGCGAATCGAGCGTAATCTTATCACCGATCTTGAGTTTACTACGCTCGGCAAGCACGGAACCAATCGCAACCTGACCGGCAATAAACTGATCGCGCAATTTGGAAAGGTCGCCGTGAACAAGATCCAACGCCGGCGGTTCATCGCGGCTGTGATCGCGGGCGACAATCGTGGCGTCTTCACCACCGGCCTTGATATCGGAGCAGAAGCGGAGGCCATCGATCGTGTCGATGCCGGGAATGCGCTTGAGTTCTGGTCCCATTGAGTCTGGCACGTTCGTCGCGCCGCCAGTCGCCATGCTCGGCGCCTCGGCCCGTACCACGAAGTCGGCCACCACGGCCTTTCGGTACCATTTGCGAACGTTTTCTACCGTATCCATCACCGAGTTGGCCAGGCCGACGCCCGTGCTGATCGCGATGAAGACCACGCCGATCGTCAGCGTTGTTCGCGAGTGGTGCCGCAGTAGTTGAAGCCGCGCGAGCTTGCCTTCCACGGGAGCCATTCGTTGGAACAAATAACCCGCCACGGCCGACAGAGGCAGTAGCACGGCAGGCAACATCAATACGAGCCCGATCAGCAAGATGAGCGCCGACCAGATCGCGTGGAGCGCTGGTAGCCAACCGAGCGCCGTTGCGATCAGCGTGCAAGTACCGCCGGCAAAGAACAACGCTCCCGTGATAATCAGCCAGCGGGACGAACCTTCGAGCTCTTCCGCACGCACGTCGCGCATGGCTTCGAGCGGTGATAGATTGCTGGCCTTGTAAGCTGGCAGCGCCGCAGCCAGCAACGACACTAGCAATCCGCACAGGGCTCCCACAACGAACGGGTCTTGGAAGATAAGCGTGAAGGCTGATTGGACCGAGGTGATCTGTCGCCATGTGCCAAACAGAAACGGCGCCGAGGTGAAATCAATTGGTGGCAGTTTCGCCTGATACAAAGCGCCCATTGCGCCGGTCATGTAATGAGCGGCAACTACGCCCAGCAGTGAACCGAAAATTGTTCCCACGACTCCCATCAAGATGGCTTCGCGGAAGACCATGCCGGCGATTTGGCGGCGGGTGCCGCCGATCGCTCGCATGACGCCCAACTGCTTGCGCCGCTGGGTGACGTTGATGAGAAACGTATTCGCAATGATGAATACGGCCACGACGAGCGCAAACGCCCGAGCCATCCGCATGCCCATTTGGGTCGAAAGCGAGGTTTCTTCTGCCAGCGGACTGCGGGCCTCTGGCTTGCGAACTCGAACTCCCTCCGGCAGGATCTTTTCGATTTCCTTTTGGGCGGTCTCTTGATCGACGCCTGGCTTAAGCATGACTTGAGCCGAGTCGACCTTCTTGAATGTTAGATAGTAGTATTGTCCCGCACTCAGCGGCATCAGCAGTGCAAGCCCCTCTGTACCGGTCGGTACGCCGCGAGATTTGTAGAAGCCGACGACCGAAGTCTCTACGAATGCGCGGCGAGTTTGCAGCGAAACTTTCTGGCCGAGCTTGATGCCTGCGTTTTTAGCAAACGTTTCGTCGAGCATCACGCCACCAACTGTGTCACTGAATGGCTTGCCCGCCGTGATATCGTAATCGCGTATCTCCTGATCAACCTTCGAGTCGATGCCCAAAGCAACGATTCCGCGGTATTGCTTACCGCCGGTATACATCACGGTTTGCCGCTTAATGAGCGGAGCCACAAGTTGCACATCCGGCAACTCGCGCAACTTCGCGACAATTTTTTCATCGAAGCTGCTGCCGACCGGCCCGACGACTTCCAGTTGAGCCTTGCCAGCCACCGTTTTGAAGATTTCGTCGAACGCGTGGCCGGTCGTGCTAGAAGCGATCGTGACGGCGACAACTGCCGCGACGCCAATGACGATGCTCAGCAGGGTCAGAAGCGCCCGACCGGGGCGCTGACGAACCTCGCGCCATGCGAATTTCCAGTTGAACATTATTTGGTGCCCCCAGCGCTTTGCGCTGGCTTACTGGATTTGTTTGCTGCCCCAACTTCGGCCGCCAACTCTCGAATTTCAGAACCAGCGGGCAACAACTTCTGAACCGTCGATGGTACAGAACCGGCATTGATTCCTTTCTTAAGAACAAACTGAATCGCATCCACTTCCCGGCCCGAAAGGTAATAATACTGAGCCGCACTTAGAGACATGAGGATAATCGGTACAGTCTGATCGAGTGAGCCGTCAGGTTTCCTATAGATGCCCGTTACCGAGGCCGAAACCAGCGCTCGCCGGGTCATAAGGTTAATTTTGTCGCCAACACGAATACCATTCGCTTTGGCAAGCGATTCTTCGACAACGACCCCGCCGGTGGCGATCGATAGTTTATTGCCTTGTACAATGTCATATTCGTGAACTTCTTGTTCGTGTTCCGGGTCAATACCTAGCGCAATTGCTTCAACCGACTTTTTTCCCAACATAAGTTTTGTGGGACGACGCATGCGTGGAACAGCGGCTTCCACTTCTGGAAGCTTGCGAATAGTAGATAGGAGGTTCTCATTCAGGCCTTTATCGAACTGAGCACTAATCTCGAACCCCTTATGGTCCGATACACGTCGCGAAATATCTGCTGAAGCTAGCGCATCAGTCGCAACTACTCCGAAAAAAGCAAAAATGCCGTAACTGGCGAGAACTCTTGTAATGCGGCTCATCGGACTACTCCTTCTTACTAAGAAACAGGTGTAGCGATTACTTGCGAGCACCGGCACGTTGCGCTGGCCTTCGCATGTGCAACACGTCGCCGTCTTCCAGCTTGCCATCGCGGACATGCACCGTTCGATCGGACTGGGCGGCGATATCGTTATCGTGGGTTACTATGACCACCGTATGGCCGCGCGACTCGACGAGGTCGCGCAGCAGCCGCATCACCGCGGCGCTATTCACGCTATCGAGGTTCCCCGTCGGCTCATCGGCAAGTACGATTGCCGGCTGAATCACCAGCGCTCGAGCAACGGCGACGCGTTGCTGCTCGCCGCCAGACATCATGCTCGGCACATGATCGTGGCGATCCGTGAGGTCGACCAGTTCCAGCGCGCCGTAGGCACGTTCGCGGGCAATCGCCTCGCTCACGCCGTCTAGCTCCAGCGGCAAGGCGACGTTTTCGATGGCGGTGAGCGTGGGCAGCAGGTTGAATGCTTGAAAGATAAAGCCGATACGGCGGCGGCGGATCAGCGTTCGCTCGGTGTCGTTGAGCGTGGCGAAGTCGACGCCTTCCAACAGGACGTGGCCCGTGGTCGGCGTTTCGATCGCACCGAGTAGATTCAGCAGCGTGCTTTTGCCGGAGCCGGAGGGCCCGACAATCGCCAGCAGCTCGCCCTTCCGCACGCCCAAGTCGATCCCGCGCACTGCATCGACATGCAGGTCGCCGATGTAAAACGACTTGGTTACGCCTACGGCTTCGATAATGTTCATAAATCTATGCGTACGATTACGTAGCTAGTTTGCTCCGTAGACCGTCTCCATGGTGTAGCGGAGCAGCCCCGACGCCATTCAGGTATAGCCTATCAATTTAAGATGATTAGCCGGCCAATACTAGCCGAGACCGCCCTGCTCTGTGGCCCAGGAAGCCGAAAAATGGCTATTCTAGGCGACTTATGGCGATGATTCCTTTGCCAAAGCGCTGATCTTTTTGAATTCCGGGCGGTCGGCCGTGCGGCACCATTCGAACATAGCCGTTTCGGTTGTGGTTAGGACTATGCCTGATGATTCCATTCGGCGCAGAGCGGTTTGGTGATCCAATTCGTAGCGCGCGGCGACCGCATCGACGGCCACGTAGGTTTCGAATCCAGCGGCCACGAGATCGAGCGCGGTCTGCAAAATGCAGACGTGAGTCTCGATACCACACACTAATATTCGGTATCGATTGGCTTCGCGCAGTTGCTCAAATATCTCGCCGCAGACGCCGGCGCTGAAGCACAATTTGCTGGGTGCATTGCCTACGCGATCGCGTAGTTCGGGAACTGTCGGGCTCAAGCGTTCGGGGTATTGCTCGGTGGCCGCGATGGGCACTTGCAGAGCATCGGCTGCATCGAGCAGGCGGCGGATGTTCCATACGATTCGCGCTCGGTGCGGGATGATCTCGAGCAGCTTCACCTGGGCGTCGACGACCAACAGTGCGGAGTCCTCGCCCCGCATCAGGTCGGGGCTGCTCGGCAGCGTAGGCTTTTTTTCACTATTCTCGGCAGGTTGGTCCGGCATGGCGCCAAGTTAACCCCTGGCTGTTTGCGCTACAATGGGACACAATTATTACGCGATCAAAAACCAGCCTGTTCAAGCACAAAACCATGCCAGCATCACGCGCAAGAGTACGGTCTACAACGATTTTAACGGTCCGCCATAAGGGACGCGTGGCGATTGGCGGCGATGGCCAGGTCAGCATCGGGCAGACCGTGATGAAAGCCGACGCGGTGAAAATCCGGCCGCTGGCCGATGGACGCGTGATTGCAGGGTTTGCCGGGGGAGCGGCCGACGCCTTCGCATTGCTCGAACGATTCGAGGCGAAGCTTAAAGATTATCCGGCGAATATGCCCCGCGCGGCCACCGAGCTGGCGAAAGAGTGGCGGATGGATCGGGCGCTCCGCCGGCTCGAGGCGATGATTGCGGTCGTGGACTCGCAGCACACGCTGCTCGTCTCTGGCACCGGCGACGTTATCCAACCAACGGATGGCATCCTCGGCATCGGTTCCGGCGGCAACTATGCGCTCTCCGCCGCCCGTGCGCTGGTGGCCAACTCTGATCTCTCCGCGGCCGAGATCGTTCGTAAGTCGCTAGAAATTGCCGCTGATATTTGCGTGTACTCGAATCGAAATATTGTCATTGAGGAACTGCCTGCATCGTAAGCAAGCAGAACAGGATAACAGGATCGGCGGGATTTACAGGACAAAATTCTTTGTTCTGAAGCTGTGATCTTCGCGAAATGAATATCCAATCGATCCTGCTCATCCTGTTATCCTGTCCATTCTTCGTATGAAAGCAAAACGACCGTGCATGAGTTAACCCCTAGAGAAATTGTGACCGAGTTGGACCGGCATATCGTCGGTCAGAACGACGCCAAGCGGGCCGTCGCGATTGCGATTCGCAATCGCTGGCGACGGCAGCGGCTGGAAGGCGACATGCGTAATGAAGTCGCGCCCAAGAATATTCTTATGATCGGTCCGACCGGCGTGGGCAAAACGGAAATTGCGCGCCGGCTTGCCACGCTGACTGGTGCTCCATTCATCAAGGTCGAAGCGACGAAGTATACCGAGGTCGGCTATTACGGCCGTGATGTCGAAAGCATGGTGCGCGAACTGGTCGAGAACGCCATCGGGCTCGTTCGCGAAGGAGAGCTCAAGCGGGTCGAGCCCGAGGCCAAGCGCCGCGTCGACGAGCGGCTGCTCGATCTGCTTGCCCCCGCGCCGGCCGCCTTCGAAGTGGGCGTCGATATGGCTAGCTCGCCCGAGCGCTACGAACGCACACGCGAAAAAATGCGGGCGATGCTGCTGGGCGGCGAGATGGAAAACCGGATGGTCGAAATCGCAATCGAGCAAAAAGCCCACGCGATGATGATCCCCGGCATGGGCCCCGGCGGCGACTCGGCCGAGTTCGACTTCCAAGGCATGATCGAAAAAATCATGCCTAAAAGCGTTTCCCGCCGCCAGATGACGGTCGCCGAAGCTCGGAAGGTGCTCACTGAGCAAGAGACCGAGGCGATGATCAACGCGGAGAAGGTCAACGCTCAGGCGATCGAGCTGGCCGAGAATGTCGGCATTATTTTCATCGACGAAATGGATAAAGTTGTCGCCACAGAAGGCGGCCGAGGCGCGGATGTGTCTCGCCAAGGCGTGCAGCGTGATTTGCTGCCGATTGTCGAAGGCACAACGGTCAACACGCGTTACGGCTACGTGAAAACCGACCATGTCCTGTTCGTCGCGGCCGGCGCGTTTCATAAAACGAAGCCGTCGGACCTGATGCCCGAGTTGCAGGGCCGCTTCCCGATCCGCGTCGAGTTGAACGACCTTACGAAGGACGATTTCGTCCGCATTCTCACTGAACCGAAAAGCTCGCTCACTAAGCAGTATACGGCCTTGCTGAAAACTGAAGGCGTCGATGTCGAGTTCCTGCCCGATGCGGTCGACGCGCTGGCCAGCTACTCATTCGAAGTGAACCAGCGGACGCAAAACATCGGCGCCCGTCGGCTCTACACGATCCTCGAGCGCTTACTCGAGGAACTCTCGTTCGAAGCGCCCGACATGGGCGTTGGCCGCGTCGAGATCAACGCTGCGTATGTGAAGGACCGGCTGGATGAAGTTACGAAGGATGAGGATTTGAGTAAGTTTATTTTGTGAACCACATGTTGCGTAGCGGATGTTTGCGAATTGTGATCGTGACCGCGGCCGTCTTTGTAATACTCGCTCTACTATTGATCTGGTTTGAACTAACGACGGTTCACTCAGGGTCGTCCCAGACAGCCGCGGAGAGTTCCGTTAACGGCTTGCCCGCCGAAGCTGTGGACATCCATTGGTACCTGCCGCACGTATTCGAACCGAACAAAATTTACGACTTTTCAATCTCGCAAGAAGGATTTGAAAAGTGGGTAAAGAGCAGAACGTTTGATGGGCTCGACGGTCCGATTGTCGGCCCGACGTCGATCGCCACCTATGATCCGCGCTCTGGTGAATTCGATCAGCGCGAATTTGAGCACGCCATATTGTATAGTTGGCGTAACGAGGATGCCGGGGTGCATATGCTGTACGATCCTGCCGGACAACGCGCTTATTATTTTTCGCACACGCGATGACCGATATTTTTCAATCACGAATGCCTTCGGCGCACGGCCCACGCCATCAGTGCGCATTCGGCTTCGAGGTCAACGAACAGCAAAAAAAACATGCACAGCCGCGACGCGACAGTGCATGAATGCGTTTCAATTTAGAACGATGCATGGGGCATCGTTTTGAATCGACTAGTAGCGACCACTGCGGCCACCGCCGCCGTAACTGCCGCCGCTACGCGGGCACTTGGAGATATTCCACCACGCTCGTTGGCGGCGGAATTGGGAGCCCATCTTCGCGCATACCTTCTAAGTGTAATTCAATTGCTTCACGCAATAGCGACTCCGTTTCCTCGATCGTGGCGCCGGTTGCCACGCAACCGGGCAGATCAGGAACGTAGGCGGAGTAATTCGACTCGGCTTTTTCTATAACGATGGCGTATCGTTGCATGGCGTGGGCCTCTATTTCAACCCTGCTTGCTTGAGAATGCTATTGAGCGTTCCCGGTCGTAGCTCATCGCTCGGCTTTCCCGCAACCGTTACTCGGCCTAGCTTGGTTGGATGTTTAAGCTGTCGATGGCTACCGCGCGTAACCTTGATGTACCATCCGTCGTCGCTCAATTGCTTCAAAACATCGCGAACCTTCATTATTCTAGCATATCAACCTGAATCGCCTCTCCAAACTACATTTCAGCGCAAAAAAACATACACCGTCGCAAGCGACGGTGTATGGATGCGTTTCAAATTAAGCGACGCTTAAAGCATCGCCAAGCGGAGCCTAGTAACGGCGTCCGCCGCCACCGCCACCGTAGCCGCCGCGACCACCACCGCCACCGCCGCCGCTACGATTCTCGCGAGGACGTGCTTCGTTCACGGTGAGTGTCCGGCCGTCGTGCTCTTTGCCGTTCACGCCAGCGATCGCCGCTTGGGCGTCCTGGTCGTTCTGCATTTCGACAAAGCCGAAGCCTTTGCTCCGACCGGTGTCGCGGTCCATGATGACCTCGGCGCTTTGAACGGTGCCGAATTCGCCGAAAATCTGGTCGAGGTCCGAGCTGGCGACGTTATAGCTCAGATTGCCACAATAAAGCTTCTTTCCCATGGTGCATCTCCTGCAATTGGAAAAAGTGCGCAGCCCAATTCAACTTTCGGGGCTGCAAAGAAAGGGGCCAAAAAATGGAGGCCCGCCAGGAGGTGCGGCTGAAAGAGGCAGAGGCAGCCGACACAAAAAGAAACGGCTAACAGAGTCAGATTCGCTGAACCAACCGAAAGCATTATCGACTGGCTGACGGTGGAAGGCTATATAAAATCGTCCTTCTGGCGCGATTTAGTCGATTTAGCTGAATTTGGCTCGCCTCCACTGTCGCCCAAAGGTACTCCAAAGGATCTGACCAAATTCCTGGAATTGCTTTGAGAATGACACTTACGGCCGCGCAAAAAACATGCACTGTCGTGACTCGCACGACAGTGCATGATGCGTTTCAATTTAGAACGATGCACGTGACATCGTTTCGAGCAGCCTAGTAACGGCCGCCGCGGCCACCGCCGCCGCCGCCCCGGCCGCCGCCGTAACCACCTCGGCCACCACCACCGCCGCCACTACGGGGCTCGCGTGGGCGAGCTTCGTTGACGGTCAGCGTGCGGCCGCCGTGCTCCATGCCGTTCACGCCGGCAATCGCAGCTTGGGCTTCTTCGTCGCTACCCATCTCGACGAAGCCAAAGCCTTTGCTTCGGCCGGTGTCGCGGTCCATGATGACCTCGGCGCTTTGAACGGTGCCGAAGGCGCCAAAGATCTGGTCCAGATCAGAATTCGAGACATTGTAGCTCAGATTGCCACAATACAGCTTCTTTCCCATGATACATCTCTTACATTGGAAAACTTCGCAGCCCAACCACAACTTTCGGGGCTGCAAGGAAAGGGGCCAAGATGGAGGCCCACCAGGAGGTGCGGCTGAAACGAGGCAGAGGCAGCCGACCAAAGAAAAGCGGCTATCAGAGTCACATTCGCTGAACCAACCCAGGACTTATTATTGAATTCACTCGGGGGGTTGTCCAGAGCGAATTGGTTTATTATCGGCAGAAAAAATCGCCTTTCTAGGCGGCAAGCCATCCCCGGCCCGGCTCGCCGAACGTCCCATTCACCTTCGTCTTGAAGCCCTCGTCCAATTCCATGCTTACCGCCGACGAAATCATCGCCCGTCTGCAGCTCGTTCCGCTCACGATCGAAGGTGGTTACTTTCGCGAAACATACCGCGCCCCGCTGCGGCTGCCGGCCGGTTCGCTGCCGCAGGACTATGGTGGCGACCGCAATGCTTCGACCGCGATCTACTATCTACTTACACCAGTTACCTTTTCCGCGATTCATATCGTCAGAAGCGACGAAGTATTCCATTTTTACGCGGGCGATCCGGTCGAGATGCTCCAGCTCTGGCCCGATGGCACGTCGCGCGTTGTCATCCTGGGCAACAACCTGGCGGCCGGCCACGAGCCGCAACACGTCGTACCGGCCGGCGTCTGGCAGGGCTGCCGCCTCGTGACCGGCGGCAAGTGGGCGCTATTGGGTTGCACCGTAGCGCCGGGCTTCGACTATGCCGACTTCAAGCTCGGTGACCCGGCGAAACTAACGGCACTCCATCCCAAGTATGCGGAGATGATTCGCGGGTTGACCAAGCGTTAAGCTCTGTGGTGTTTTGTTTGCGTGTCGCATAAACTGTCGAGCGCGTCTGGAGGCGCGGATCGCGGCGAGCGTGGCTCGCCGGCTAATTGGATACGTAGTTGAGAGATTTGCTTCGGGGGACAGACGATCTTCTCCCATTTCAATCAGGAGTTTTTCATGGCTAAGAAGCGAACCACGATGCGGAGCAAAGCGGGCAAGAAGCTTTACGCTGTTCGCAACGAACAGGGCGAATTCACCGATATCCAAACCTACCAACGTGCTCATAGCGCCGATCTGCGTCAGAAGAGCAAGGCCGAGTTGGAAGCTGCCGCCAAGAAAAAGAAGGCGGCGAAAAAGGCCAAGCCAGCCAAGACCGTTAAAAAGAAAGCGAAGAAGGCGGCCAAACGCGGTAAGTAACCCTGGCCGACGACATGCCCCAACTGCCTCAAGCATCGCCTGGCGCAGATGCACCGCCACCGGTCGCTCCACGGCTCGGCCTCTGGGACGCGGTCAGCATCATCATCGGTATTGTCGTCGGCACATCGATTTTCCGATCCACGGCTCTCATCTTCGACAAGGCCGGCGGACCGTGGACGGCCATGGCTTTATGGGTGCTGGGTGGCCTGCTGGCCTGGTGCGGCGCGGTCTGCTATGCCGAACTGGCGACGACCTACCCGCGCGACGGCGGCGACTACGAGTATCTCAACCGCGCGTTCGGTTCTTGGTGTGGTTTTCTCTTTAGCTGGGCGCAGCTTGCGACCGTCATCAGCGGCAACATCGCGATCATGGCCTATGCATTTGCCGACTATGCCGGCCGGCTCCATCCGATGCCACAGGAAGCTGCCGTCGCGCTCGCAGTCGCTGCAGTTTTCACGCTCTCTGCACTCAACTCCCTGGGAATCGTCGCCGGGAAGATTACTCAAAATATTCTGACCGCGCTAAAAATGCTTGGTCTCACCGGAATCGTAGTCATCGGTTTATTGGTATCAATCTCTCCTCAACCGCTAGCTTCCGCTGGCGGCTTGGCCCGACCTGCCAACCTCAGTCTTGCGCTTGTTTTCATCCTCTTCACTTACGGTGGTTGGACTCACGCTGCCTATGTTGCCGCCGAGGTCCGTGATCAACGCCGTAACCTTCCTCGCGCGCTCATCTTCGGTATTCTCGGCATCATGCTGATCTACCTGGCTATCAACTTCACCTACTTTTCCGTGCTTGGCTTCGACGTCGCGCGACAGACGAAAACCCCCGCCGCCGATGTCATGGAACAAGCTGTTGGCCCTGCTGGCACACGCGTGATCAGTTTGCTCGTCATGCTCTCTGCACTGGGCGCTATCAACGGCATGATTCTAACGGGCGTGAGAATCTACGCCGTTTGGGGCGCGGATTATCCAGCGCTGAAATGGCTGGGCAAGTGGAATCGCAACACAGCCGCTCCTGTCGTGGCCATCGGAGCACAAGCCTTTGTTGCCATATTGCTGATCTTGCTCGTCGGCACTCACACGGGCCGAGCAGCATTTGATGCCACGCTTGGTGCAATTGGCCTCAGGCCGCTACCGTGGACTCAATACAATGGCGGGTTCGAAACGCTCATCGCCGGGTCGGCCCCCGTTTACTGGCTACTCACATTCCTCACCGGCCTTTCGGTCTTCGTTCTGCGACGCCGCGACGCTTCGACAACTCGCCCTTTCAGAATCCCCTTTTACCCACTGCCGGCGATTGTGTTCTGCGCGACCTGCCTGTTCCTGCTTTGGTCAAGCTTGGATTATGCGGGCTGGTTGTCGCTTGTGGGGTTCGCGCCTACCGCGGTTGGCGTTCTGGTTTGGGCGACTATCCGTGGCCGCTGTAGTCGCTGATTCCTGCCTTGTTACTGCTTGTGGCTTCGGGCTGGATTCCGAATATAGACCGGAACTTGACGAGCGTAGCTCGTCCGCTAATTGGATATGTAATTGAGATCGTCCGGGAGTTCCGGGCGGCACGCTACGCCGTTAACCTTATTCCAATACCAAGCAACCGCCACCCTACATTTGAATTCCCGAACGGCCTCATGTAATTAGAGGAGTTTGGTCTGGTTTCTCTCATATCCTTTTACCCAGGGAAATCCAAGCCCGAATCGGTCTTTGGCGATTCGTCTCCTCGTGCAACAATCTGGCCCTATGTGGCGAAAACTCATCGACTATAGCACCTACCTAGTGGTCCGGGTCCTCATTGCCGTCATCCAGGCCTTGCCGCTGGAGACCTGTGAGAAGATTGCCAGCGTGATGGCGACGCTTGCTGGCCGTATTTTGCGCATCCGTGGCCGCGTGGTGGAAGAAAATCTGCGCACTGCGTTTCCAGATATGTCCGCCGAAGAGCGCGACGCGCTCGCCTGGGAAATGTGGCGTCACCTGATTCTGATGATCATGGAGATCGCGCTGACGCCGCGCAAAGTCCATGAGACCAACTGGAAAGAACATTCCCATATCGTTAATCAGGAATTGTTCGTTCGTACGCTGCTCTCGGGGCGGCCGCTCGTTTTGATCTCGGGACACTTCGGCAACTTCGAGCTAGGCGGTTACCTGATGGGCCTGTTCGGTTTCCCGACGTACACGGTCGCCCGCGAACTTGATAACCGCTACCTCGATCGGTTTGTGAACGACTTCCGTGGCCGCACCGACCAATACATGCTCCCTAAGAAAGGGAGCGGCGCTGATATTCAGAAAATGCTTGAGCGGGGTGGCATCCTCACGCTGCTTGGCGATCAGCACGCAGGGCAACGCCAATGTTGGGTCAACTTCTTCGGCAAGCCGGCTTCGACGCACAAAGCGGTCTCCGTCTTCTCGCTTGGCAATCAGGCGCCGACGATGGTCAGCTACGCTCGCCGCGTCGGCCGGGCGTTGCATTACGAAGTCGGCCCCGAGGCGATCTGCGACCCTCGCGACCCGAACTTCGAGCTGGGCTCGGTACCGCTCTTGGCTCAGTGGTATACGAGCCATCTGGAAAATCTGATTCGCCGCTCGCCCGGTCAATACTGGTGGCTCCACCGCCGCTGGAAAGGCGAGCCTGGGATGAGAAAAAAGAAACGGCGACAAGCGGCCTGACACCGGCTTGTTTGCAGCCGGCGGCTGAATTCGCATATGCAAGCCGTAGCACGGACTTTAGTCCGTTCTTCCTAAAAACGGACTAAAGTCCGTACTACCGCCACCCCGATCACGCTCTCTCCTTGTCCCCGTGTGCAGCAACCGCGTAACATAACCTGTCGAATCCTCGCACCACGGCATCGAGCAGCATTTCTCCGTGTATACGTTTCGCCCGTTTCGAAACTCCGATCCGCCGCGCTTGGCCGATATTTGGCGCGACCAGCCGCCGCAGCGAGGCCGGATGCAGCCGGCCACGCCGATGCTTTTCGAGCAATTGATCTACTCGAAGCCCTATTTCGATCCGGCTGGCCTGATCGTGGGCCTCCA
>CAZJWY010000056.1:0-9256 GCA_964549545.1 uncultured Planctomycetaceae bacterium
TCCCAACCGGCCTGGGCAAAACGATGATCATTGCGATTTGGCTGATTGCCCGCGCGATGGGGATGAAGGTTCCGACCCGGCTGATTTATGTTGTCGACCGCAGAACCGTTATCGATCAAGCGACCGATCTTGTCAAGAAATTATGCGAGAATAGCCAAGCAGCATTGGGAATCGAGCCGCCGGCCATCTCAACCCTTCGCGGCCAACTTGCTGATAATCGCGAATGGCTGCGTGATCCGTCTAAGCCAGCCATCATCATTGGCACCGTCGATCTTATCGGCTCGGCCTTGCTGTTCTCAGGCTATCGCTCCAGCTACAAGCGCCGTCCACTAGAAGCTGGCATGCTCGGCCAGGATTCACTATTGGTACTCGACGAGGCTCACCTATCAAAGCCATTTGAGGAGCTTTTGGTCGGTCCAAAACGTACAAGTGGTGAGCGGGACGGCGGAATCTGCAAGTATCAATGTGGGCACGGCAATCCGATGCAAGTTATTCGTATGTCTGCAACGACTAACGAGAGCGACGAAACCAGCATTTTTCGGCTCGATACCGATCCAAACAGCAAAACGTTCGACCTTTGGTCGAAACTCGATGAGAATGGCGAAGAAACGAATCCAATCAAAACACGGTTCGAAGCGACAAAAACCCTACGAATCGAGCCGCTTCCCGATAAGCAAAAACTCACGGACAAACTTGCCGACGAAGCTATTAAACTGGCCGAAAACAACTCCCTTCGCGGCAAACGTATCGTCGTCTTTGCGCGTAAGCCGGAAGATGCGAAAGCCATTGCCAAGGCGATTCGCAAGCACGTGATCGAATCGGTCGATGCGGCTAGCCCAAAGCCGAAGAAGGTCAAAACCATCCCTTACACTGATGCGGTCGAAGTCCTCACCGGCACAATGCGGGGCCTGGAACGAGATGAACTTGTCGAAAAACCTGTTCTCAAGCGATTCCTCAATGGCGACGAAACGCCAGGCGAAATTCATGATCCCATTTTCCTCATCGCCACCAGTGCCGGCGAAGTCGGCTTCGACCTTAATGCTGACCACATGGTCTGCGACGCCACCACAATCGACTCGCTTATCCAACGCCTTGGGCGAGTGAATCGTCGCGGTAAATCTCCGGCAACAATCGTTCTCGTGAGCGAAATAGCAAAGAAGGCAAAGGATGGAACACCCGTCGAACTCAAGGGAGTCGATCTTGCCACAGCCAACACGCTCAAGCTGCTAGAAGAAGTCGCAGATGGCAATGTTAGTCCGAAGAACATCGCTGCAATGAAAACGAGCAAGTGGAAGGACGGATATGCAGACGCTTGTTCGCCCGCTCCAACAACAGTCGAACTCACCGACATTCTTCTCGACAACTGGAGCATGACGAGCATTACCGAGCCGATGCCCGGTCGACCTACAGTCGGGCCCTGGCTACGCGGCATTACCGATGAGTTGCCGCAGACCACTATTGCTTGGCGGACGGAGTTGGACTTCGAAGGTTTCGTCAATCTCGATATCGAGGACATCGAGGAATGGTTCGACACACATCGTATTCTCACGCATGAAACACTGGCAGTGCCAACATCCAGCAAGACAGAAGGCTCTGCCGAAAAATGGCTGATTGCGCGCTGGGATGAACTCGGCAAGACTCTCGGTGAAGAAGAACAGCGCCGAATTGGCGAACGGCTCGTGATTATTGATCAATCTGGGTTAAAAGCTATTCCCTTGAAGAATTTGATTGGCGAACTAAGACGCGGCAATGCAACTTCTATTCGCTATGCCAATTTGATCCTTCCCGCGTCATTCGGTGGGATTGAACGCAGAGTCGGCTTGCTGGACGCCGGAGCGCCAGCAAAGCCGGCTGACGAACAGAATGCTGACGAGCAAACCCAAGAAACCAACGTCAGGGCTCGGCTTATCGTCCCTGATGTTGCCGACGTGCGCGACCGCTACCGTGAGACGACTGAGCAGTCCGAAGATGGCGGCGCCGAATCGACTCCTCTTGATCCCCGAGCCCAAAAACCCACGAAGTACGCTCGCTATACCCTAGAACTCGAACTTGATGATGATAAATCAACCCGTCTTGTCAGCTACGTTCCACGACAAGAGAGGCTCGATTGGGGCGTTACAAAACAATACCTACATAACCACAACGGCGAGCGAGGCCACACCGAGTGTGTGCATAGCTACGCCTGCCTTATTCTGAAACATCTTGGATTACAGCCAGATAATCCCATATGGCAAGCCGTTTCACTCGCCGCGAAATGGCATGACGGTGGTAAAGCCCGCGAACGCTGGCAGCGTTGTGCAGGACGCAAACCAGACGAGCCTCCTCTGGCAAAAACTGACGGCAAGATGCGCCGCGACCCGCGCGGCTATCGACACGAATTCGGCTCGCTCCGCGAATTCACGGATGCGTTCAAAGCCGGTGGACTGCTTAATGATGCTGGAGAACCAATTAGCCAAGAAGTCTTCGATCTTGCCATGCACCTGATCGCCACCCATCACGGTCGCGGAAGGCCCCACTTCCCGAAGGGCGGATTCGATCCAGACTGCGAACCCCGCACCGACGAAATCCACACCGATGTCATTCGTCGCTACGCACGACTTCAGCGGAAGTACGGCTGGTGGTATCTCGCGTGGCTGGAAAACCTGCTGCGCTGCGCCGACGCGTTGGCCAGCGCGGATCAGGACGCCGAGGACGATTTCGCCGACACGGAAGGAGGCGACAAATGAGCGATAAGGAACCCAACATTAAAATTCCCGTCGATCTGACCAACCCCGGCCAGTTCTTCGCCTGCTGCGGGTTGCTGGAATTGGCAAGTCGAATAGACGAGGACACACTGGGGTGGTTTGACGGCGCTAACTTTTGCATGAACACTTTTGCCGAGGACTTCCTCGACAAGTTTTTCAGATGTGCGATCGAAGTAGATACTTCATATCAGTCAGCGGATGCTGACGATGGCAAGGAAGTTGACGCAGACAACGGCGACGATCATCATCGCGGGCGTGTCTTTCCAATGAAACTTGGCCCCCCGTTCAATCTGTTGCTTAACTGGTGGACGGATGATGAAGCCAAGGGGCAGAAGCTCAAACTCTGGACGGCCGGGCAGCGCGTAACCGACCTTCTGCTCGGACACCACAAGAAAAAGAAGAAGAAAACTAAGGGCAAGCGCGACGAAACCATTCGACTGTACACACCCTCGACGCGAGAGCATTTCGCCAACGTCGTCAAAAAGCATCCAGATGACTGGTTACGCAAAGCCGTCCCGATTGACTCACCCGCAGCGTTTTCGTTTGATAGTCGCCTCTCGCGCAATAACGCATTGGACCTCGGACACGTCATCCACGGTACGCTGGCTTTCTCGCCGGCGATTGATGTTCTATGCCTCGTCGGCTTTCAGCGATTTCGACCTAAGATGATTGAGGTCTGGAATCGCAATCGCTACTGCACTTGGGTCGAACCGCTGCCGGTGCTCGTCGCCCCGATGGCTGTACTCGGCATGCTTCCGCCAATTGTTGGTCAGTACTTCGAATTCCCAGTCAAAGCACGCGATTCGCAAGGGCGTTTTAAGCTCTTCGGTCATGCACAGCCCGCAAGGAGACTCAATGTCTGATTCACTTGATTCATACGACTACCTTCTTAAGGATACCGGACCGGCCGCCATCACTCTCAAGCAGTGGCTCAAGCCGGTTGGCGATCCTATCATTTTCCCACCGACTTACGCCAACCCGAAGGAGAAAGACCCACCCGTCTACAATATCGATCACTTTGGTGAAACCGCTTCCCTTGGTAAGCGATTCGAGAAGTTTAAAAAGACGCATGCCTTCATGAATTCCGAACGTGTCGAAGAGGGCAGAATTCAATCCGTCTGCGTAATCGACAGCATTCCTTCGCAAGCAAACAGGATCGAACCGGTGTTCGCACGTTTGACGGACGACGAGGGTAATCCCGTAAAGCTGGTCCCCTCGGTAAAAGTCAAGGCGACGATTGATAAGGAAGTAGTCGATCTTGATCTGCTCATTGATGCTGGTCACCGTGCTGCCGATGCCATGCTTCGCTATACGTCCATAGCAGACGATGTCAGCGCCGGAATTTTAGCCCTTAAGAAACGTGACACGCCCGATTCGAAGCCGCTCGCGAAACTGGCACCCACATCACTCGTCTTTGGCATGTGGGATTCGCAGGCCTCGGGGGTAAAGATTCCACGACTCATCAATTCGATCATCCGTGCCTATGACGTTCGCGAGTACCGTCGATCGTCGCAATTCAATCCAGCCATGGATTTTGAAGCTGCCGGCGTAACTACAGACAAGGGCGACGTTCGACTCTCTGAAGTTGGAATGGATGGCGCTCCATCTACTTTCCAACTCGGTGGAATTGAGGCGATGGGCGGCATTTGCCGGGAGGCGTCGCTTAACCTGTGTACATTACGTGACATCAAATCCACTTCGATCGAGGAGACACTAAAACTTCAACGGTACATCCTTGGCCTGAGCTTGGTTGCAATCACTTATCTTGATGGAAAGGTATTGAATCTTCGACAGGGATGCCAATTAGTTGCAGTACCGGGAAAACCCATGGAACGTATGGCAATAAACGCCGACGGAACTGAAGCGGCATTTGTGATCGACGCAAAATCCGCGCTGAAATATGCCAGTAAGGTTGCCGCGGATTTTGAGATCGGTCCGGATCGCATCGATGTCACCTTTGACGCCAAAGCTGCAAAGGCTGCTCGGAAGAAAGCCAAGAAGGCAAAAGAGGAGGACAACACGTGATCCTTCTTTTGTCGGTTCGATTGCTCGACGATCGTTTCCACGGCTTGGCCGCCAACGGCGAGCGCCCTAACTGGCCGCCTTCTTGCTTTCGTCTGTTTCAAGCGATCGTCGCTGGAAACGCACAGGGTGAGTTTGTTCCGAGTAATGTCGTTGAAGCGCTCAAGTGGCTTGAAGCGCTGCCTCCTCCTGTAATTATTGTGCCGGCGTCGAAAGCAGGAAGATTTACGCTTACCTATGTGCTTAACAACACCGATAATCGAAGTCGCACGCAGAAATTTCTTCGGCCAACGCTGCTCAATGGTGATCGTCTGATCGAATTTGCTTGGCAGTACGACACTTCTGAAAACTGGGCACAAATGCATGCACGGGCCCTTATTGACGCGGTTCGTCATATTAGAGCTTTTGGGTGGGGAATCGATCTCGCGGTCGGCCACGGAGTTATACAAGAACATCTGCCGAAGCCGTGTGAATCCCGTTTCCAATTCTTCCCACGAGAATCACCAGACGCGTCAGGTATCGAGATTCGTGTTCCAATAAAAGGAAGTATGGATTCCTTAACCGAGTGCTTCAAACAGTACCTCGGTCGTTTTGAGTCGAGCGATTCAACATTACTCGAATCCGGTGGCCCACTATACCAGCCTTGGCCATACATTGCTGGCACTTCTAGGTCTTACGTCGTATTCCGACTCGTCGATGAAGACGACGACACTGTCGCATACCCCCACGGCAGGCTGATTCACATCGCTGGAATGGTCCGGCACCTGGCTATCGAATTAATGAAGCAGAATCCCCCGCGCGAGCTTCATGGCCGCTCGGCCGAACAATGGATCGAGCAATACGTCGCCGGTCACAAGGCCCTAGATAGTGAATCCGCTCTCCTGCATCACAATCAATTTTCCTACGTGCCTCTTCCATCGCTCGGCCATGCCAAGACCGATCCCGCGATCCGACGTGTAATGATCGTCGCGCCTTTGGGTGACGAAGCATGGCTCGAACACCTCAAGACACTTCTCGACGGCCAATCGCTCAGTCCGCTACGCAATACACCGATTCCACCGGGCACACAACTGCAGCTGATTCCTCCCAACCGTAAAGACGGGGTTCGTAACTCCTATACGCGCGCATCGCGAAAGTGGGCCAGTTTCACGCCGGTAATTCTTCCCGGCCACGACGACCGCAAACCTGAAAAGACCCGCAAACTCATCTTGAAGGCGCTAGCTCAGTCCGGCATCGATCAGCCTTGCGAATTCGAGTGGAGCGCGTTCAGCGATTTCCCAAAATCGTATAGCGCGCACAAGTACGTTCGAGACGACAACGCCGAAGGTGGCAAACGCCGCATCGGCTACATCCGACCTGACCACTTATTGGATCAAACCGCCGTACATTTGCGACTGACATTCGACCACGAAGTCCCCGGCCCACTTACCATCGGCGCTGGCCGTCATTGCGGCTTCGGCCTGATGGCCGCCGTCGATCGGTAGAGCAAATAAGCAGTGGGCAGCGCGGCGGCCGATTCCGCCGCGGAATGTTCTTTGACAATTTTCCATTTTTATCTTTCGAGGAGCTGCCCTCCCCTCCGGCCGGCAGCGGCCAGCTCGCGCTGCCGGCCGGGCGGGCTTCGCACTCACAGCCGTCTTTTTTTCCTCTGCACCTTGAAATTGGCCACCCTATTGGATATAGTATACACCCGAACACTCACGCTCTTTGGTAATTCGAATCCCAGCTCACGCTCCCAACCGCGCTCCCGTTGCGCGAAGTCATGGATGATCCATCCCAATCTCGACAGACTTTCGCACCTGATGCCGATTTCGTACGTGGATACATCCCGCCAAACCCATAATTCAGACGCTTTTGAGAAGCTCGCGTCATAAACTTGGCTTGTTTTAAAGCTCCTTCCCCTCGACCAGCAGTCCAAAATGATCGACTTTTGGAATAAAAAACGAGGCTGTTGCCCGGAGTCCAAATCAGTTGCTTTCCGCTACCCCCCGATTAGGATAGACAACATAAGTTGGCTGCCTCGCCAAACAACCAGTGGAGATTCACCACACGGACGTTGCTCATCCTGTGAGAACAGACTGTGCGCAACACTTTTCTCGTCTGTTACGACATCCGCGACGACAAACGCCTCCGCAAAGTCCACAGGACCATGCGCGACTTCGGCGATCACCTGCAATACTCGATCTTCGAGTGCCAGTTCACGCCAATCGATCTGGCCAAGTGCCGACATGCGTTGTCCGAACTCATCAAGCACAACGAGGACCAAGTGCTGTTCATCGACCTCGGCCCCACCGAGGGACGCGGCGAGCGCGTGATCACGGCGCTGGGCCAACCGTATTCGCCAATCAACGCGCCCTGCATCGTCGTCTAACGCCACTCGATGCAATGTCGCGCCTGCCGAAAAAACACAGGACATCGATACCGCGCAGGGACGCCTCCAATAGCCCGGGGGGGACTGTCATGCTTGAAGTCGAAACGCCGGAATACTTGCCGGCGCGCATGCTGAACGAGTTCGTCTATTGCCCGCGACTGTTCTATTACGAATGGGTCGAAGGCGTTTTCGCTCACAACCGCGAAACGGTCGAAGGCTCGCTCCGTCATTCCAAGATAGACGCTCAAGGCGACGAGCTAGTACCGGCCGACGAATTGACAGCGGACGATCGATTGCATTCTCGATCGGTCACGCTGTCGAGTGACGCCCACGGCTTGATTGCTAAGCTCGACTTGATCGAGGTATCGAACAATACGGTTACGCCGGTTGATTACAAGCGTGGAGCACCACGTAAAGACATCGAGACCGGGCTTCCCGAGGCGTGGGACGCAGATCGTGTTCAACTGGCAGCTCAGGCACTCGTGTTGCGCGATAACGGCTACGTTTGCAACGAAGGTGTCATCTACTATGTGTCGACGAAGCAGCGCGTGCGCGTGATGTTCGATGAGCAATTAATCGGGCAAACCGTACAATCGCTAACGGATGCCCGGGCCGCGGCCGCGTCGGATCAGATTCCGCCGCCGCTTGTCGACAGCCCCAAATGCCCGCGCTGTTCGCTAGTGGGAATCTGCTTGCCCGACGAGACATGGACTTGCCATGCGGCCGGCGCCGAAAATGGTCATGCTTTGCAGCGAACATTATTTAATGTTGGCATACCGGCGGTGCCCACCGTTCACAAAAATACCGAACCGAGGCGGCTGGTCGCGGCTCGCGACGATCTTCGTCCGCTCTATCTGAATGCCCAGGGCTTGCACATCGGTAAATCGGGCAACGTCCTGAAAGTGAAAGAAAAGGATAAAGTCGTCCAAGAAGTGCGAATCGGCGAAACCTGCCAAGTGAACGTCTTCGGCAACATCCAACTTTCAACTCAGGCAGTACAAGCACTTTGCGAAGGTGAAGTACCGATCGCCTACTTTTCCATGGGCGGCTGGTTTTACGGCGTGACACACGGGCTTGGTGTTCGCAACATTTATCTCCGTCGCGACCAGTTTCGACTGGCCGACGTGCCATCTTTCTGTTTACGGTTAGCCCGCATGCTCGTCTCTGGCAAAATTCGCAACCAACGAACGATGCTGCAGAGGAATCACGTGGAACCGCCGGCGGGCGCAATCGCCTTTCTCAAATGTATGCAGAACGAAGCTGAGCAGGCCGACTCGCTCGAGCAGTTGCTGGGCATCGAGGGCAACGCAGCCCGCGTCTATTTCGAAAATTTCGCCGGCATGATTAAGGTGGATGATGCAGACGGTACATCGACTAGCAATTCGCCGGAGTTTACATTCGATTTTCTCCGACGTAACCGTCGTCCGCCGCGCGATCCGGTCAATGCGCTACTCTCGCTCGCATACAGCGTGCTGGCGAAGGATTTAGCAATTGTTTGCCATGCGGTCGGATTTGATCCTTACTTGGGCTTCTACCATCAGCCACGGTTCGGGCGAGCGGCGCTTGCGCTGGATTTGATGGAACCGTTTCGTCCACTCATTGCCGATTCGGTGGTGCTCTCCGCGATCAACACGCGCATGGTAACGGCAGCCGACTTCATACGCACCGGCGATGCGGTCGCGCTCCGGCCTGGTGGTAGGAAGTCGTTCTTCCGCGCTTACGAGCAACGGATGGACACCCTGGTCACGCATCCACTCTTCGGCTACCGTGTCAACTATCGCCGGTTGTTGGAAATCCAGACCAGATTATTGGCCCGAGTGCTTACCGGCGAGATATCCGATTATCCTGTTTTCGTTACCCGGTAATTATGAGTTGCCCCGTCTCATTATTGGCGTTTTCGCCGTCGCGAGCGGCTAGGTGCTTAAGAATCTCCGGGGACCGCTCGCGTGTACGAAAACGATTTACTAATTACACTTTCCGTCATTGCTCCGATCAACTATGATTCGGTTTCGATCCCGCCTGTTGTCACCGCTCGCGATGCTGATCGCTGCGCATTATCAATTCAGCACTTACGCAGGCGGGCTTTCCACGGTCACATGACCGTGGCCGCATTGAAGCA
>CAZJWY010000056.1:9356-26236 GCA_964549545.1 uncultured Planctomycetaceae bacterium
CTTTCCACGGTCACATGACCGTGGCCGCATTGAAGCGTATCGAGCGACTTCCGACTTCGGGATTAGCCAATCCTTTCCACGGTCACATGACCGTGGCCGCATTGAAGCGTCTGGCAGGGGGTCGGCTAGAGTCGCGAAATACTTCTTTCCACGGTCACATGACCGTGGCCGCATTGAAGCGTCATAACTGCCTCCGGTCACATCCCGGGCACGGGTGCTTTCCACGGTCACATGACCGTGGCCGCATTGAAGCCAGCCACGCACCGTAATCAAGGTCGTGGTCGTCGCCTTTCCACGGTCACATGACCGTGGCCGCATTGAAGCCAAAAACTTTCGGTAGCTGTCAACGCTACGTGGATTACTTTCCACGGTCACATGACCGTGGCCGCATTGAAGCGTGATCCGCAACGGTGGCTGTGCGAAAGACATTATCCTTTCCACGGTCACATGACCGTGGCCGCATTGAAGCCCCAGGCGTGATGCGACGACGAATCTTCGCTTCCGCCTTTCCACGGTCACATGACCGTGGCCGCATTGAAGCCGGGATTGCGGTGATTGGAATGAAGCGGAGGAGCTATCTTTCCACGGTCACATGACCGTGGCCGCATTGAAGCGTCTCCTAAATTGCGGCTGCGGCTAGTCGTCGATGCTCTTTCCACGGTCACATGACCGTGGCCGCATTGAAGCACGTCGATCGTCATCTTGAGGATGCCGGGCCCGAATGCTTTCCACGGTCACATGACCGTGGCCGCATTGAAGCCGCAATCCCCTCCAGCGCTCGTGCGGCATGGCAGGCCCTTTCCACGGTCACATGACCGTGGCCGCATTGAAGCTGAGGGTCAGCAGCTTGGGTTATTGAGCGAACGAAGCTTTCCACGGTCACATGACCGTGGCCGCATTGAAGCGAGCATAACTCAACCATTGATTGCCAATCCGGATGGACTTTCCACGGTCACATGACCGTGGCCGCATTGAAGCTGGTCGTCGCAGATTCCAGAGGCGAGCCACTCAGAGTCTTTCCACGGTCACATGACCGTGGCCGCATTGAAGCCACTCCGGATTGGTCATCAGTAATCATCAGTTCTGCTTTCCACGGTCACATGACCGTGGCCGCATTGAAGCCCGGCTCGAAATCAGCAAGTGGTGTTTGAAATGGATCCTTTCCACGGTCACATGACCGTGGCCGCATTGAAGCTGAAACATTAAATAATCAATCACGTCGTGAGCCACGCTTTCCACGGTCACATGACCGTGGCCGCATTGAAGCCTTTCATGCGGCGGTGGAACTGGGCAAACCGTGCGCTTTCCACGGTCACATGACCGTGGCCGCATTGAAGCGCTCGACGCCAACCGGGGCGAAGTCGAACGGTTACCTTTCCACGGTCACATGACCGTGGCCGCATTGAAGCTGCGCCCAGGCAATGCAGTCGTTCTCTCGCCACACGCTTTCCACGGTCACATGACCGTGGCCGCATTGAAGCGGCCGCCGTTAACACACGCTCACGATCGATCATTGCCTTTCCACGGTCACATGACCGTGGCCGCATTGAAGCCACGAGGACAACACGATTCATTTATCATCCACAAAACTTTCCACGGTCACATGACCGTGGCCGCATTGAAGCGATCGAGTACGTGGTGCCCGCATCAAGTGACGGGCTCTTTCCACGGTCACATGACCGTGGCCGCATTGAAGCAATCGTGAGATCGGCGCATAAAGACGGGCCACTGAGCTTTCCACGGTCACATGACCGTGGCCGCATTGAAGCCTGGCAATCATCGTGGCGTAGTCCACGGTGAATCGGCTTTCCACGGTCACATGACCGTGGCCGCATTGAAGCGTTACATGGTTGTTCAGCTTTAATAGGAGATGAAATTCTTTCCACGGTCACATGACCGTGGCCGCATTGAAGCTGCCCGCTATCGTCCAGCAAAACCAATGTCTGTTACTTTCCACGGTCACATGACCGTGGCCGCATTGAAGCGTGTCGTCGAAGAGATCGGTGGCTATGGTGCTGGCTTCTTTCCACGGTCACATGACCGTGGCCGCATTGAAGCGCGGATGCCGTCGGTATAGTGGGCTCTTTTTCGGTCTTTCCACGGTCACATGACCGTGGCCGCATTGAAGCGCCACGAGATAATGGCGTTCTTGAAACCCTGAGCGACTTTCCACGGTCACATGACCGTGGCCGCATTGAAGCCACGCCGGACACGATTGAACCGCTCTTGGTCGTGGCGCTTTCCACGGTCACATGACCGTGGCCGCATTGAAGCGCCAACTGGAGCCGAACACATGACCACCAACCTGGGCTTTCCACGGTCACATGACCGTGGCCGCATTGAAGCGCGTCACAGCCGTATCTTTGCCGCGACCGAATTTGGCCTTTCCACGGTCACATGACCGTGGCCGCATTGAAGCGGGTATTTGTGGAGCCTTCAACATGATCACCACGGGCTTTCCACGGTCACATGACCGTGGCCGCATTGAAGCGCTCGCATGGCACGCTTCGTAGCAATCGGTACCGCGCCTTTCCACGGTCACATGACCGTGGCCGCATTGAAGCAGGAAATCAATGAGTTGCTTCATCCGTGATCGACTTCTTTCCACGGTCACATGACCGTGGCCGCATTGAAGCATGGCGTGGATGACTGGGTGAGCAGCGGCTGGAATTCCTTTCCACGGTCACATGACCGTGGCCGCATTGAAGCCGGGGGTCTGGATGGGGCGGCAATTTCCACGTCCAGCTTTCCACGGTCACATGACCGTGGCCGCATTGAAGCTTGGCCATAATGACTCCGCGCGGGGCAAGCCCCGCCGTCTTTCCACGGTCACATGACCGTGGCCGCATTGAAGCTCATTTTTGAGCCCGGCCGACGACAGCGCACCCATCTTTCCACGGTCACATGACCGTGGCCGCATTGAAGCCGCCAGTGGGCTCCAGTCCTGTTCGACAGTTTCGACCTTTCCACGGTCACATGACCGTGGCCGCATTGAAGCGATACCAGAGAATGGTTCCTCTGGAAAATCTTCCGGCTTTCCACGGTCACATGACCGTGGCCGCATTGAAGCCAACGTGCCGTCCGCGAGACCTGTAAAAGTATCGAATGCTTTCCACGGTCACATGACCGTGGCCGCATTGAAGCGGCCACTGGTTGGCGAAGGCGGTGTCGTAGCGGCCGCTTTCCACGGTCACATGACCGTGGCCGCATTGAAGCACTTCACAAAGGCAACCGTACCCACGCGGCGAAGGAACCTTTCCACGGTCACATGACCGTGGCCGCATTGAAGCCGCGCCGTAGACGTGCAGCGGCAGAGGGTCCACCTTCCTTTCCACGGTCACATGACCGTGGCCGCATTGAAGCACGCTCTCAAACAGCATCATTTACACGGGATCTAAGCTTTCCACGGTCACATGACCGTGGCCGCATTGAAGCGTCATTCAATTGCCGCTGCTACCCCCACAACGGTCCTTTCCACGGTCACATGACCGTGGCCGCATTGAAGCCAAACACCACTCATGTCTTCAAACTTGACCTTTAACCTTTCCACGGTCACATGACCGTGGCCGCATTGAAGCCAGCAGTGGCGGCTGGCGTGCATGTCTGGCCGCGACACTTTCCACGGTCACATGACCGTGGCCGCATTGAAGCAAGTTTGTTTCTCATAGCCCCCGGCAAACCGGGGGCGCTTTCCACGGTCACATGACCGTGGCCGCATTGAAGCGAAATCCCAGAGATTCAAGAGTACGTGGGGTCACATACTTTCCACGGTCACATGACCGTGGCCGCATTGAAGCGTCGACGGAATTAGTGGTGCTAAGGTGAGCATGGCCTTTCCACGGTCACATGACCGTGGCCGCATTGAAGCGCTGAGGGCTTGTCGATTCGCGCCGCCGAGTCCATCCTTTCCACGGTCACATGACCGTGGCCGCATTGAAGCATCAACGGCCCCGGCACGCCCTCTAGGCCAATGCGGCTTTCCACGGTCACATGACCGTGGCCGCATTGAAGCGACCTCAGACTACAACGCCGCCAAAACAGCCGCGAGTCCTTTCCACGGTCACATGACCGTGGCCGCATTGAAGCTTCCGGGTTTGGGGCCACGCCGGTGAGCAACTGGGCTTTCCACGGTCACATGACCGTGGCCGCATTGAAGCTTTGTGGAGCCAGCGCCAGATCGCGAGTAAGTTGAACTTTCCACGGTCACATGACCGTGGCCGCATTGAAGCTTACTTGTTTTTAAGGCTTTTTTCGCGATGCGAACCTTTCCACGGTCACATGACCGTGGCCGCATTGAAGCTCGGTCCGGCTTGAGCGATTCGATGCGCGCTGCCTCGGCTTTCCACGGTCACATGACCGTGGCCGCATTGAAGCGGTGAATTACGATTCGTCGTCGACGAGGCCTTCTTCTTTCCACGGTCACATGACCGTGGCCGCATTGAAGCATCGGCCACGAAAAAGAAAACGCCCCAAACAAGATTCTTTCCACGGTCACATGACCGTGGCCGCATTGAAGCAAGAATGGCGAGTTTCCGTTGGCCGTCTCGGTGCGGATCTTTCCACGGTCACATGACCGTGGCCGCATTGAAGCCTTCGTAATTGCCCGAGATCGTGTAGTAGGAGAGCGCTTTCCACGGTCACATGACCGTGGCCGCATTGAAGCACGACCTTATCGACGAGCGTCTTCCACTCAGTGTCGCCCTTTCCACGGTCACATGACCGTGGCCGCATTGAAGCGATCGCATGGTCGTGCATCTTTTCGATGGCGACGATCTTTCCACGGTCACATGACCGTGGCCGCATTGAAGCGTTGTCGAGCGGAAGAATTCCCCGCGATTCCAATTCCCTTTCCACGGTCACATGACCGTGGCCGCATTGAAGCCAATGGTTTTTTGTGTTGAAAGAGCTGGGGGGCCGACTTTCCACGGTCACATGACCGTGGCCGCATTGAAGCCCCCGACAATTCCATGACCAGTTTCTCCGACGCGGTGCTTTCCACGGTCACATGACCGTGGCCGCATTGAAGCGAGAGGGGCGGCGACTTGGGCAGGTTCGAATTCTTGCTTTCCACGGTCACATGACCGTGGCCGCATTGAAGCTTGAAGTTGGTCCGCTGGTATGAGTTGGGACATTTGCTTTCCACGGTCACATGACCGTGGCCGCATTGAAGCCCGAGTGGCCACCAACGCATATCTAACTTTTGGAGCTTTCCACGGTCACATGACCGTGGCCGCATTGAAGCATACTCTGGATCATGCTCATACGACTCGAAACAGTCGGCTTTCCACGGTCACATGACCGTGGCCGCATTGAAGCTGATCGATACGAGGAGCACATGATTACAACAACTAGCCTTTCCACGGTCACATGACCGTGGCCGCATTGAAGCAATGTCCGGTGTACGCTCCTCCGGAGGATCCTGGTGGGCTTTCCACGGTCACATGACCGTGGCCGCATTGAAGCGATCTGTTGGCGGATGACTTCGGCACGGGGTCGAGTGCTTTCCACGGTCACATGACCGTGGCCGCATTGAAGCAGCGCGGCGAAGTCGCGGGCCAATTCAGTGCCTCGGCTTTCCACGGTCACATGACCGTGGCCGCATTGAAGCGCGCTGCAAGCTTTCGAATGCCGCCGGATCGGGCTTCTTTCCACGGTCACATGACCGTGGCCGCATTGAAGCCTCTCGGCCTGGAACGCCAGTTCGAACGCTTCACCCTCCTTTCCACGGTCACATGACCGTGGCCGCATTGAAGCGTCTTGTTGGGCAAGGGAATACCGACCAAATCCACCTTTCCACGGTCACATGACCGTGGCCGCATTGAAGCCTAAATTGGAAGAAAATACAATGATCGTGATTTTCGACTTTCCACGGTCACATGACCGTGGCCGCATTGAAGCCACGCGATTGGCCCGTCTGGCATGCCGGGGGAAGATCCTTTCCACGGTCACATGACCGTGGCCGCATTGAAGCGCTCCTCAGTCAATCGTTCCATTGACTCAGCATCAGCTTTCCACGGTCACATGACCGTGGCCGCATTGAAGCCGCCGCGAGTGGCCGTCGAAGGAATGGCGGCCACTCTTCTTTCCACGGTCACATGACCGTGGCCGCATTGAAGCCCGGCTCGGGCGTCAGTGACGGATTTTTCGAGCCGGCTTTCCACGGTCATGTGACCGTGGAAAGGATGGTGAGTTGGAGCATGAAGTAAACGTGATTAAGGCTTCAATGCGGCCACGGTCATGTGACCGTGGCTGCATTGAAGCACTGCCAGCGACAACGGTTCTGGTCACACCTCTTTTGTCTTTCCACGGTCACATGTCTCTCGCGAAATTGTGGCTTCCCAGATTATAGACGCGCGAGAGAGTCTCTGCTTTTCAGGTTCTAACGAGATGCCACGACCTCCAGCACCACACCGCCCTTCTTCACCTGCTCTTTCTTTTGACTGCCTTGGTCTTGCTGGCGTGAACGACAAGCAGGCGTCTCAGTCTTCGGCATCCCCATTTTGTTCCGCATCTGCCGGAACATAAGGGATTAACCCGTGCTCAAAGGCTAACTGCTGCTGCTCGCGCGGCAGGTGGCGAGCGTCCAAGACAAACCCGCCTTCGGTTTCCACAATCCACGCCATCGGGTTCTTGTCGTACAAACTCGGCAGCGTCCACTCGGGATCGCCTTGCCAAATATCCAAGCCTTCTCGAATTTCACGACTCTTGGCCTGCATGGTCGCCACGGAAACACCAAACGCAGCGGCTACCTGCTTGCCGTCCATTACTGGTGGAAACGATTTATCGCTCAGGAAGTTCACCATGCCAAGCGTCCACAGAATACCGGCCGCCCAGCCCTCGGGCTTACCGCGTCCCTCGACCACGGGCGAGCCCTTCTGACAGCAACATGCGGCCAGCAGGTGGCAATACGTTTCGTACTCCTGCTCAAGCGGCTCGAGATGATTGAAGCAGACAACATCGGTCAACTCGATGATTTCCTCCAACCGCTGGCGATACTCCGGCTCGACCCCCTTGAGAATGAGGGAATATTCGTACTCTGCCTGAGCAACCATCCGATCGAGATCTGCTTCGGTCATGTTTGTGTCCCAAGATATCTGAGAGAAAGAATGCGCTATCAAGAGATTTCGCGATTGTCGAACGCTCGTCACCCAAGAGTTTTCGAGCATGCCACAGAGAATTGCATACTAGCGGACAGCACCCACTTGATTCCAGTGACTCGGAAGGCACCGTTTGAATTTTGCCAATGGCAAATATTGACATAAGTCGGGGGGTAGTACTACTCTTTAAACGGCGGAGAACGAGTATGGCCAACACCTTGAATCTGTCGCTAACCGACGAGTTGCGTTCTTTTATCGACGAGAACTGCGGTGACGGCACGCTCTCCGCGACCCCGAGTGAATTCGTCGGCGATTTATTGCGGCAAAAGAAGCTCCAAACGAAGGCGGCGAAGATTCGCGCCGCCATCGTGGCCGGCTATCAAGACGCGATTGACGGCCGCGTCGTGCCGTTTGAGGGAAACTTGCGAAGCCTGCTCAAGAAGGGCAATAAGTGAGTAGCCGCGCCACTCCGAAGCTGCTACTGACGCACCGCGTGCTGCGAGATATCCAAGAAATTTTCGGCTATTCGGTCGAACACTGGAGAAGCGCGCGCCGCGGAAAAATATCTCGGCAATATCGAGTCCGCTCTGGATCGCGCGAAAACGCAACCAGCTCTCCTGAAGCCGAAACCCGACCTTCACACCGCGCTAACCTTTTATCGAGTCAGCAAGCATCTGCTTGCCTGCGACGCACGTCCCGAATCCGCTCGACTACCCGATCCAGTTCCGTATCCCAGGAACGCACCGTTCGATACATCGGCGGCCTTGCCTCCTGCAAAAAGAGGCGATCAGTCTAACTTGTGAACGGAAATTCTCAAAGTCCCACTGTAGTACTAATCAAGGAGGAAAGAATTTAGTCACTTGCCCATCACGCTAGGCGTGAAACACACCCGCGCGCTCGGGCTGGTAAAGCACACGCACGACCTTCAGACGGCGCCATCCGTCGGGCACACGCCATCGAAGTACGTCGTCAACACATTGCCCCAAGATCGCCGTTCCTACGGGAGCAAGCACCGAAAGCTTGAAGTTGGCAATGTCGGCATCTTCCGGGAATACGAGGGTATAAGTCTCAATCTCGTTCGTATCGAGATCGCGGAGTTTCACTGTGGAGTTCATCGTGACGACGTTTTTCGGCACCCTCTCTGGATCGATGACCTCCGCGAGTTCCAGCTCGGTTGCAAGTGATTCGATGAAATCTGAAGGGCTAATCGCCTGAGTAAACTTCGACGAAAGCAATTCCTTCAAGTATACGTAGTCGTTACGCGTGATAATGATTTTTCGCTTGGGCATTTCTCCGCTCCTAAATTAACAGGTCGAGTGCATGTCGCTGAGGACACTACTGGAGCCTAATGCAACTTGTGGACCACTTGCCGAATGGTCGCACGTGAAGGGAGAAACGCACTTTCGCGGGAGTCGCTGGCCTTTATGAAATATCCGGCCGGCGACACTGTCGCCGGCGCTTTACACTCGAAACACACTTGCGTTTCAACGACTACGAAGCACACAAACTCATCAGTCCTACTCAAAGGCCATCTACCATTGGGTTCCAAAGCAAGATCTGAAGTGCCAGGACTGAGCTAGCTGGGTATACTTCTTTAGAAATTGTCCGTCGTTTTTGCATACGATCCCAGCGGATCACGATCGCTAGCCAAGACGTGTTTACTATTTGGTAACTTCGCAGCCAACGAGCCTTGGGGTGCCATGGCCACTGCTCGGAGTGGCCATGGGTCCGCAAAATTCGTCATGCCCACGCAAAGCCGTGGGCATGGCACCCCGACTGTCCGAGTCATCTGCTGCGCAGGCATCATTAGATCTTTTCCCAGAGAACGTTCGCGACATACTGAGTTCGATCATGGCAGACACGACGCCGAACATGCTTGATCCCGCAGTTGACTTAAATCGTGACCACATTCTGGGCGCGCCAGATGCGGAGATGACTTTAGTCGAATACGGAAGCTATGCATGCCCTCCCTGTCATGCGGTTCACGAGGTCATCGAGGGGCTGCGGAGCCGGTTCGGCGAGCGGATGCGATATGTGTTTCGCCATCTGCCTGTCGCCGGAAATGATCACGCGACCCGTGCCGCCGAGCTTGCTGAGTACGCGGCTCGAAGGACCGGAAGCTTTTGGGAGATTCACGAAACGCTGATGGAACGAGGACCCGTGTTCGCGGAGGGCGACATCGAGCGGATCGCGACGGAGTCCAACCTTTCACTAAGCGACGAATCGCATGGCGCCGCATTCGCGGAAGCCCGGGCGCGGGTCCGTGACGACATCGAGAGCGCACAACGGAGCGGCGTGCGAGTGACGCCGACTTTCTACATCAATGACCGTCGCTATACCGGCACGTGGGATGAAAGCTCGCTCGCCGACGCGATGCTGGCGCCGCTCGGTCATCGAATCCAGTCTACCGCGTTTGAGTTCGTTCGCTGGGGGCCGTTCTCAGGATTGCTCCTGGGGTTGGCTACGATGATAGCGCTGGTGCTCAGCAATTCGCCTTTTCGGTCGGCTTTCGCCACGTTTTGGGAAATACCCTTGGGATTCCAGTGGGGCAGCTACGCGTTCTCGCATTCGCTACTCCATTGGGTAAATCACGGGCTCCTCACAGTTTTCTTCTTCGTCGTTGGGCTTGAAATCAAGCGCGAGTTTACCGTCGGACACTTGGCGACTTTCCGAGCGGGGGCGCTTCCCGTAATCGCCGCGCTGGGCGGGATTATTCTGCCAGCGGTAATCTATGCGTCGATCGCACCGCCGGAACTACGGCACGGGTGGGGTATTCCAATCGGGACCGACACGGCCTTTGCGGTCGCGCTTATCGTCTTCCTCGGCGACCGAGTCCCCATAGAATTGCGTGTGTTCCTGACTGCTGCTGTTATTATCGACGATATTGTGGCGATTGCGGTTATTGCATTGTTCTACACGGGGGCGATTTTCCCAGAGTATTTGATTGCAGCCGGAGCCGTGACCGCGTTGCTTGTTGTACTTAACCGGACCGGCATTTACGCCTCGCTGCCCTACGTAGTCACCGGCGTCGTTCTCTGGTTGCTGCTTCACGAGTCTGGATTACACGCGACATTGGCGGGGGTAATCCTGGCCGTAATCATCCCCACCCGCCCGCCAGCGAACCTAAACGCGCTGCTGGCACAGGCTGCGACAGTGATCCACCTGGAGGACAGCCACACCGGCGAGGCGATGCGACCGGGTCCCTCTGAGCCGGCCTTGCGCACGCTTGATGCGATCCATGCTCGGATCGAGTCGCCCGCCGACAAACTTCTTCGCTCTACCGAGCCGTGGTCAAGTTATGTGGTGCTGCCAATCTTTGCACTAGCGAACGCGGGTGTCGCGTGGTCGCCGGGTGTATTCGAAGGACAGGGACGATTAATCTGCGCGATCACGCTGGGATTAGTCCTTGGAAAGCCGATCGGACTCTCATTGGCCGCGTGGCTCGCTGTGCGTGCAGGCGTCGCCGCTAAACCCGATGCGTACTCGTGGCGACAATTGTGCGGCGCTGGCGCGCTCGGTGGCATCGGGTTCACAATGTCCCTGTTCATCGCTGGCGTAGCATTCCCCGACGCGACGGTTTACGCGGCAGCCAAGATCGCCATCTTCCTCGCCTCATTGATTGCGGGGACAGTGGGCGCAATAATCTTGTGGCCGAAACCTGAAGTGAACTCCGTCGATCAATAGCGAACCCGCCGCCGGTAACGCTACGGTCGGTAATCCCCGGCGTCCACGCCGTGCTTTTTGAGAAGCTTATGGAATCCCTGGCGCGACATTCCAGCCTGAACAGCAGATTGCGATACGTTGCCGGAATTCTTTTGCAGCAACGATACTACGTATTCGCGTTCCGCGTCGTCTAATGTGTCGGTACGAGTTCCTGTTGCCGACTTCCGTTCCGCGTGAACAGTTGGCGGTTGTTCTGCACGCTGAATCGATGCGGGTAGATCACTCGGCAAAATCATGTTGTCACGCGTCAAAGCCAAGCCCCGTTCGACAGCGTTTCGTAATTCACGAATGTTACCGGGCCAGCTGTACTCGCGCAAAAGTGCAAGAGTCTCTTCAGAAAAGTCACTTACCCGTTGATTTTCCTTTTGAAGGTGCCGTAGAAAATGACGAGCCAATAGAATTACATCATCCCCACGGTCACGCAGCGCCGGCAGCTCAACATGGATCACCGCCAGCCGATAAAACAAGTCGCGGCGAAAGCGTCCTGCGTTTACTTCTAGTTCCAGGTCCCGGTTCGTCGCACAAATGAAGCGGGTGTCGACGGTTACGGTTGTGGTCTTGCCGACTGGAATAAACGTCTGCTCCTGAATCACGCGAAGCAGCTTCGCCTGAAGCGGACCAGGCAATTCCCCGATTTCGTCAAAGAAAGCCGTGCCTTTGTCAGACTCACTTAGTAATCCGATTTGGTCCTTCACGGCACCTGTAAACGCGCCCTTCGTGTGACCAAAGAGTAGCGATTCAAAAAGCGTGTCTGGAATAGCAGTGCAGTCGATTATTTGGAACGTCCCATCGTTTCGTCGACTACGATGATGAATTGCTTTTGCAACGGCCTCTTTTCCGGTTCCACTTTCACCCGTGATCAGAATATTGGTATCCGTTTCGGCGACCTTTTCCATGATTTCGAACAGTTCAGTCATCGGAGGACTCTCGCCGATGATTTCCGGAAATACTCGGCCGTCCGGTGCCTTTTCCTCCGTGTCTCTACTAGTTCGCGGTTGTTTGTGATGAGCGAGCGCCCGACGAACGCTTGAGACTAAATCTTCGAATTTGACTGGTTTCAACAGGTAGTCAGTGATACCAAGCCGAACGCTTTCGATCGCCGTGGGAAGAGACGGGGCGCCGGTCACCACAATGAGCGGAATGTCGGGCCACTTGGTTCGCCCCGTTCGCAAAAGCTCCAATTTCATATTTCCCGGCATATTTAGATCGGAGAGCACCAAGTCAAATCGCTCTTCTGCAAGTGCCTTTAATGCCGCAGAACCGTTGGGCGCGGTCGTACAATGAAAACCCTCTTTCCGCAGCAGTGCTGCGGTAGTACGCAAATACAAGGGCTCGTCATCGGCAATCAAAACTCGCGCTGTATCCGCTTCATCCATCGCGTGACACCTCTTGTATCTCAAATCGACGTGGAAGAACCGCCGAGAACACAGTGCCGCCCTGATTTCGTTTTGATACCTCGATGCGCCCCCCCATGGCTTCGATCAAGCTACGAGACACGGACAACCCCAAGCCCATACCCGATTCCGATTCTCCGTGTTTGGTCGTGAAAAACGGGTCGAACATTCGAGCAGCTACTTCATCTGAGATCCCCGGGCCGCGATCGGAAACGGTTACCGATACCTCATCTTCCTGCGCGGTCAAGACCACATCCACTGACTCCCCTGCTGGTGACGCCTGAATCGCATTGCGCAGCACATTGTAAAGGATTTGCTTTACCTCCCCTTCCGGCAGGAAAACTTCCGTTCTCTCATCTCTCAGATCGCAATTCAATGAAACTCCCCGTTTGCTCGCGGTACCTTCCAGCAAATAGAGAACCTCTCGTAGAATTTGCGCCAAAGAGAATGTGGATGCTCGCTGTGGGCTGCGACGATAAAGCTGATACATCTGATGAATGATTCCGCTGATCCGTTCGATCTCTCGATCCACCAGCTCCAATAGCTCAAAGTGTTCATGCTCCGGCGATAGACTTGACTTAATTAATTCAAACGCGTTTCGCATCCCGGCCAGTGGGTTATTAATTTCATGTGCGACGCCGGCCGCGAGCTGCCCAAGAGCCGCAAGCTTCTCCATCTGCCGTTGCCGCTGTTCGAGCTGCCTCAACTTTGCAGTCCTCTCTTGAACTAGTTGTTCTAAGTGCTCTGCGTGAAGCCGCAACTGTTCTCGTAGCTTGTGTCGATCAGTGACGTCACGGATGCTCGTGCGAAGGCCAAGGTAGTTGCCATGCTCCGCGTACATTGGCTGCCAAGAAAGATTCATCCAACGGATCTCGCCGCTTCTATGCACGCTGCGAAATTCGATATGTTCGCCTGAAGTGCGACCCAGTGCCTTCCTTAATATTTCAGCGATCCGCTCCCGGTCCGCAGTATCAAGTAACGAAAGCGGATAGTCCGCCATCTTCAAACACTCGTCGACGGAGTATCCCGTGAGTCGTTCGACGGCCGGATTGACCCAGATCAGCCGGCCGTCCGGTCCATGCCAGCTCTCCCAGTCATTCGTGTAATCAGCGACCGCGCGAAACCAACGTTCCTCAGGCAAGACCACGCCATCGGTTGGCAACGCTTCGGCTTGGTTTGCTTGTCTCTGTGGCACAAACTGACTCGCAGATCGGGGTGTCTTCGATGAGAGCCCACGTCAAATTATAGATGACGATCGCCCGTCGTTTGAGGCTGATAACGAATCCGTATAACGCGGAATACCCGCGTTCCATAGGACTTCCTTTTTAGCGCCTACGCAAGACGTCTAGGCAAGCCCTGTACCGTGCGAATTGATTCCTTTCTCTGGCTTTCGTCAACTTCCAGTGTCAGCGTCAACAACAGTTTACGCTCGGCAAGCGTCTAACACCGCAAAATTCAACTTTGCGTCCCGAAAAGCCGACAGTTTTGTTTTTGACTTTCCGGCGCGCTAATTGCGTTCTGTCTTGGCAGTTGAAACCTAGCAACGTCCTAGAGCTGTAACTAAGGAACTTCCATGGCAACTCATCGGCTACCATCCAACACCTCTCATGAAATCCACTTCACAATTGAGGCGCGTGGCCTTGAACTTAGGAACTCGCACCTCCGCGCAATCCGGCGAATACTCGCCAGCGCACTCGGACGTTTTGCCCGTCGCGTGCAAACAGTCCGCGTCTGGTTAGAAGACGTGAACGGTCCGCGAGGTGGCGTGGACACTCGTTGCCGAATTGAAGTTTATTTCCGTCCGCGCGGCAGTATCACCGTATCTGCTCTAGCGACCGACGAATATGCGGCAACTGCGGAAGCTGCTGCTCGGGCTCGCGAATTAGTTGACCGCCGTGTGAAGAGGGTCCGCTCCCACCGGCGCGAACTGCTTCGCAATTAGGGATCACACTTGTCTACGTTTGCCTCGCTAACTCATAACTTCGGAGGATTTATCATGCTGCTCCAGACATTCAATGAAGAACTCGTCTCGGTCGGATCCCGAGTTCATATTCGCGACATCGAGTCCGGCGAGCGGGAAGTATACACGCTCACTCGGCCAAGCGACGCAGATATCCGTCAGCATCGCATTTCGACTCTCACCCCCATCGGCAGAGCACTCTACGGCAAGCGACCTGGCAATGTCGTTGATGTGCATGCCCCGGGCGGTGTATTTCTGGTTGAGATTGAGGCGGTTGAGCAGGCGTCGTGCCCGCAGCATGCTCGCGCTGGATAGCGGTGGGATAACTAAACCAAGGAGGCACGCGATGTTTACGGCAGCAAAACATATTGATCGAATTCACCCTCAATCCGTGGAATGCGCGGCTCAGCTGCGCTTGGCGAAAACTGGATATCAAACTTTAAGGAGCGTCGAATGCTCATTTCACGATGGCAGAATAATTCTTCGCGGCGAAGTGCCTTCGTACTTTCACAAACAACTCGCCCAGGAAAGCATGCGCAACGCCCCACATGTAACTCAAATCGTTAATCATATCGAAGTGGTGTCACAATGAATGTCAACAGACTTACCAACTCGGCTTCGTTCAAGAGTCTTGCCCCGGCTAAGGCCAATACCACACTGCGCATCATGAATGGACCAAGCAGTGCTGTGCGTCCAGCGCTTATGGACGACTTCCACGCCCCCGATTCGAAGATCAAGAGCGTTCTCGTGCCTTTGGATGGCTCCGCCTTCGCAGAACAAGCCATTCCGCTGGCACTCGGAATTGCCGAGCAAAGCGGCGCCGTGCTTAATCTAGTGCATATAATCGTCCCAGCCGAAGTACTGGACCCGTACGACACACTGTATTTTGCCGATGCATCCCTCATGTCGCTGAAGCGTGACAAACACCGATACCTTGCGGACATTGCCGACAGAATTGCAGCCACCTCGTCGACGTTCGTTGTTTCGCGCGTTATCGATGGGCGCGCCGTACCTCCGTCCCTAAACGAGGCACCTGGTCTCGATGCTGATTTGGTCGTCATGGCTACCCACGGCCGCGGAACACTGGGGCGCTTTTGGTCAGGGAGTGTGGCACACTCGTTGTTACAGCGGATGACCGTGCCAGTTATTCTTGTTCGTGGCGCTAAAGACCCGGTGACGTTCACTGCGAAAACCGTTGATCATGTCTTGCTACCGCTCGACGGCGCAGGAGAGTCTGAGGTCGTACTAAAACCATTCATGGATTTAGGGATCTTCCCCAGTGCGCGACATACATTACTACATGTCGTACCTTTGGAACCGAAGCATTTGGCTAGAGGGTACGCGCTGCACACCGAATGGGCGCCTTCGCGGCGTCGCTGGACCAGAGGAATGCACCACCTGCATCCGTTGGCCCGATCGCTTCGGGTAGATCGTTGTCACGTACACACGAAGGTTGTCAGCAGCAACGAGCCGCTGGGGCAGGTCGTGCTTCGCTGTGCGGATCAAGATGATGTTGGCCTGATCGCGTTTGCCTATCGCAATCAATGGCCACTCGCAAGGCTTTGGTGGCCGAACAGTTCTGAATACTTGTTTCGGAACTCGTCCCAGCCCATCCTGTTCGTACCTGGCAAACCGCAGTCATGAGCGTAGGCACAAATGCCCGCCGTCGTCACTTCACCCACAGTTCATCATCGTCGTGCGTCGAATACGCTCTCGACAGATGAAGTCGCAATCGACCGATGGGCGAATGAAGGCGGTGCGCTTTGCTGCGGCAGGATCACTCCCAATTCTAGCAGTTGCTCCACGTGCGGCGGAATTGACGGCTCGAACAATGCCACACAGCACTCGGAGCCACACACGACGAGAGCGTTGGCAAAAAGACGTTCGCAGCGCGACGCCGCAAGGTAGGACTCGAACTTAGTTCTCTTGCGTTGGTAAGCCAACCAGCATGAACTGCTGATTGGGGATGGATTTTTGCGGGTGGGTGTATCGTGTGTAGATCAGTAGTCGTGCGACCGCGGCCAGGATGTTAAGCAGGGCGAAATACAAGCTTTCGGCGAGCCCGCCGTTCCCTTGCAGGCTCCTGGCCGTGCCGATTCCGAACAACGCGCGCAAGACGAGGCCCAGGTTGTGTGCCAGGGCCGACATCAAGTGCCGCTTCCTGACCTTCTCGAGGCCGCACAGCCAGGTTCGCCTCGCTCCGCCCGTCTCGCACACATGTGCGAAACTCCGCTCGACCTTTTCGCTCCGCTGACGCTGCAACGCGCGGCCCCGCTTTCCGCGGACTCGGCGGCGGTTGTTGGTCACCGCTTTCGCCGAACTCGCAACCACCGCCGATCGCATAATCCAACTCGGGGATGCCCAGTTCAATCAGCGTGGTCTTGCCGGCTTTCATCCGGTCGATGTACTGTTGCGCTGCATCCCGAAATGTGATTTGCTTCGGGTGCCGAGGGTCGTTGCAGGCGGTTCGCTCCTCGAACTTCACAGGCTCCGCGTGCAGGACGAGCAGTTCAAGTTGCTCGCTGGTGCCTCCGGCGGCCACCCAATCGGCCGCATCCCCCTTGTCGGGCTGGCCGGCAGGACGAACTATCCTCATGGTTGGACGAGGTGTGAGCTTCGACAACTTAGCCACAACGGCAGCCAGGTACTTCTCGCCCGGGCCGTCGTTATCGGGCCAGATCGCCACGATCTTGCCGGCCAGTGGCG
>CAZJWY010000057.1:0-1368 GCA_964549545.1 uncultured Planctomycetaceae bacterium
ATTCCAGGAGACGTTATGCTAGCCCTTGACGCCTTCCCGTGGACAGACCACTAGAACGAAAATCGAATCCGATGCTGTCGCATGGTAAATTTAGGGAGTGACCAGTAATGGCACTTTTTTTGTGGTCGTATCTGAAGCGGCTTCTGGGCTGCTTGCAAAGCTAGCGATCTCCCAACTGAGCTACGGCCCTGACGAGAGGCTATCGGCCTTCAGCTTTCAGCTAAAATTCAAAACTCTGGCAGATAGCTGACAGCCGATGGCCGACAGCTTCTTCAAATGGGTGCGCCAAGATTCGAACTTGGGACCTCAGCCTTATCAGGGCTGCGCTCTAACCAACTGAGCTACGCACCCGCGTATTGCAAGCAGATTATTTTAGATGGGGAAGGCCGCCAACGGAAGGCGTCGCAAGCGCGTTTCGGCGTTGAGTTTCCGTTGATAAGTCTAATAAAAAATCGGGCCGAGGCAAACGGGCTAGCACGAATGTGTGGTTGACTCGCTGGCTGGCATTCGCCAAATCAGGAATAGTCCGTATATATATCCACCTTTGGCCCGCCGTTCTCCGTGAGCGGAAGCGGCCAAGCCCTGATTTACCTTCTATATCCGCTAAGACAATCAATCTCCCTGGAGGTTCCACGGATGGCTTCGAAGACCACCTTTTGTTTGGCCACAGTTCTTGTCGTTTCCGCAGTCCTGGGTATCCCCAATATCGCCACGGCGGCCGACCCGCCGACCCCGGCTCAAGCGTTGTCGTTGATGCCAATGCAACAGCACGTGGAATACTCCATTCCGAGCAAGGAAGACGCCGTGCAGTGTACGGTCAAGCTTGAGAAAGAGGGCAAAGCGTCCAATTGGGTCGTCACCAGCCCGCAAGGAGAAGTGTTGCGGCGCTTCTACGACACGAACGGTGACAATTACGTCGACATGTGGTGCTATTTCTTAAATGGCGTCGAAGTCTACCGAGATATCGACTCGAATTATAACAACAAGGCGGACCAGTATCGTTGGTTCAACATGGCCGGCACACGCTGGGCCGTAGACAAAAATGAAGACGGTAAGATCGACTCATGGAAGATCATCTCGCCGCAAGAAGTGGCGGAACAAGTGGTGCTGGCCATCAAGAACCGCGAGCTCGAACGATTCTCGCTCTTGCTGATCTCTCCAAGCGAATTGGCTGAGGCTGGTTTTGGACAAGCCCGGGCAGAAGAAATCACTGCCACTGTGAAGAATGCGCCAGAAGCGTTTTCCAAGATCATGGCCGACCAGAAAGTCGTGACCCCACAAACACGATATATCGATTACAGCAGTGCTCGCCCGGCAACGATTCCAATGAGCACGGCGGGATCGACCAAGGATGTGACGGTTTGCGAC
>CAZJWY010000057.1:1378-26221 GCA_964549545.1 uncultured Planctomycetaceae bacterium
CACCGACGGCTCGACTTCCGACGTTACGATCCACGACAACGCCTCGGCGCTCGTTCAAACCGGCGATAAACACGAACAGGTGTTCTTGGGTACACTGGTGCGCGTGGGTGACACATGGCGTATTATCGACGCGCCCGGCGTTGGCGCAGATCACCAACCAACTGGTGGTGGACTAGCGGGTGCCGCTGCTGCTATGAACAACGGCGGCGTAGGCGACAGTCAGCCCAGCGATCAGATGCAAAAGCTGATGGCTGAATTGGAGCGGCTGGACAAGGCTTCCGATACGCTTCCGGCCGACCAAATGGCGGCTAATGTCGAAGCACGCGTCAACGCGTTGCAAGGCTTGGCGGACATTGCGAACGAAAGGGACCGTGATCAATGGTATCGCCAAATGGCCGACGTGATTGGAATGGCCATTCAGTTGGGCAACTATCCAGCCGGCGCCGAGCGACTGGAACAGCTCCAAAAGAAACTGACCGAAGCCAAGGAAGATGAAGACCTGATTGCCCATGCCGCGTTCCAACGGCTGTGGTCAGTGTACAACGTCAACCAACGCGACCCGAACTCGAATAAGCAACAGCTTCAAACGCAATGGCTTGCTGATCTGCAGGCGTTTGCCAACCAATTCCCTAAGGCCACGGACAGCGCCGAGGCGTTGTTTCAGTTGGGGATGTACCAGGAGTTTTCAGGTAAGAGCGAAGAGGCGGCCAAGTCGTATCAGCAACTTGTGTCGAACTTCCCCAAGGCGAACCAGTATCAAAAGGCCAGCGGGGCGCTGCGGCGTTTGAACTTGCTTGGCAAGCCAGCGGCGCTGCGCGGCACCGACCTGCAGGGAGCTGGGACGATCGACTTGGCCAAGTATCGCGGTAAAGCCGTACTGATCCACTACTGGATGTCGACCGGCGAAGCCTGGAAGCAGGACATGGTGTTGCTGCAAGACTTTTATGCGAAGAAGGGTGGTAAGGATTTCGAGATCATCGGCGTTTGCCTCGACGACGATCCGACGGCCGCCAAACAATACGCGGCCGCCAACAAGCTGCCATGGAAACAAATCTTCGAACGCGGCGGCCTGGAAGGCCGGTTGGCCAACGAGATGGGAGTGATCACCTTGCCGCTGATGATCCTGGTGGATCAGAAAGGCAATGTGGCGAATCAAAACGTCCACGTGGCCGAGCTTGATACGGAGCTCGCCCGCCTAGCTAAGCCAGCCGCGGATACGGCCAACGCGCTCCGCGCGACGCCGGCGTCGCGCTAATCGCGGCTGAAGCATTCGGCCAGCGATTCGGCTGAGATGAATTGGTCACCAGGACCAGAAGCGGTTACACCGGCCGGCGATGCCGCAGCCTGGGTTGGACGCTTTTGGTGATTTACGGCGCTGGGGCCTCGTCGACCGCTTTTGGCGATACGTTTTGCCCGCGGAAAGTTCGCGCACGAATTTCGTTTCGAGTTCGAGCAACGCCTCGGAATCGTAGCGGAAGCCGTGGTCGCGATAGTGAATAGCATTGTTGCCAGGAGCGGTCGAATTCATCAGCCAACCCTTCTAAAGATTGATTTGGAAACGATCAGCCGCGCGGACATCGTTCGAGCTGTCCAAATACGGCGAAGACAGAGCCCCATTAAGAGCAACATTTGGGCCAGAAGGGCAGGCACGCGAAGCACGGCTCGGATGAACGTGTACGAGCTAGCTTTTTCCCGAAGAAAACCATTTCCCGTGGGTCGATTTTCTTTCGATCGCACTGGCCGAGCGCCACTAACTAGCACTAAAACAGTGAGCGACATTCACCAAAATGGTGAAAGCTCACTCTCGCGCGTGGCCGTCGTTTTGGTGGTGCGCAGGCGGACCGCAAGGTGTAAGAAGACGTGGTGTTCGGCCAGCTCCCCATGCGCGCAGCCGCGCCGACCAGGCGATTAGCAACCGAAAGATGCAAGAAATTCTGCAGTAGCTGTTCCGTAAGAAGTGGCTGATCGGCCCCGCCAATCAGCCAGGTAGAGTTTTGCCAATCTCAGTTCAGAATCATTCGAACGCCCGACGTTAGTTTTGCCCAATGTCTACTTGGCAACTCCCATGCCGAGAGAAATCTGGGAAGGCAATTCACCCGGCCAGGCCACTGCATCTGGGTCTGGTGGAATCAGCATCCGCTCGAAGACCTATGGTAAACTTTGCAAAATCGTTACATATTAACATCTCCTTAACAGCTCCGTGCTTGGTCATGACCGCCACTGAGAGGGTTCTTGAAATCACATAAAGTGTTTATTCGCGGGCCCTTAGAAGACAACAACTGGTGTTTTCTTATGCTGGCACGTCCAGTATGGTACGCCAATCGCTTGCCCGCCTAAAACCTCCCCCTACGGCACCTGCTGATGGCTCGATGATCGAGTTCCCCACCGTGCCAAGAAACGATCCCGGAAATGATTTCCGGAAGGAAAGCCCCGCATGGAAGCTGAAAGCACTTGGATTGCTGTTTGGGTTTCACTCCACCTTGCCGCATTGGCTGTAGCGTATGGAACTCGTGTGGCGGCTGGGTCATGCTTAGAGGGCCTGACACAAGTGGCGTTCTACGCCACGATGCTTCTGATGGGGCTCGCGATTTGGGTGTGCCAACAAACCCATGCAGGAACTTGGGGCCTTTCGGCTGTGACGCTCATCGCGATGGTTCTGACAGCGGTGGTCGACTTCCGTAGACTCGGCGAGCATCGGTCGGTTGGGCAGATGTATTAGTGGGTCGCAGCGGCAGGTTTTGGATGTAGAGCGGATCTGCCGCTGGACCACTTAGTTCCGTTTTTGGCAGACAGGAATGTCCGTCCCACGGGCTGTTTGTGGTTGCTAGCCCGTGGATTGGCCGCAAAATTTTCCCATTTTGCGGGGACGCGACCGGGCCATCGGTAAAATCGGAAAAAGACTCCCTTTCCGCATGACCGGCTGCCGAAACAACCAAACGGGCGACCGCGCCTCGTAGCCGGGAGCATGGTGTCTCCTGGCTCGGACCGTGAGTGCTCTTTCACTTGCTCGCGCCCGCAATGGTGAGCGTGAATGCGAGTTCTTGTCTTAGGGGGGATTTTCAATGCGCAAAGTGTTTCTTGCATTGCTGGCGGCTGCCCTGCCGGCAATCTCAGCGATGGCAGATTCGCCCGCTGACGAACAAATGGCCCACCGGATCGGTGTTCAACTGAAGCAGAGCGGCCAACTGCATAACTACGAAATCGGTGTGAAATATCACGATGGTGTGGCCAGCCTAGACGGTCGAGTAGCCAGTCCAGAACAGCGTTCGACGGCCGTTCGCCTGGCTCAAAAGATCAAAGGCGTGGCTCGTGTCGAATGCAAGCTGTCGGTCGTAAATGATTCGCGAGCTAACAAAGAAGAGAATCTCCAACTCGCCTCCGCGACAGAGAACGAATCGACGGACGACGTCCAAGGCGAGTCGAGCGAGTCGGCGGCACCGTTGCAGAACTACCAGCACCGCGAACCGGCTGCCATGCCCAGCCAGCAACAGATGCAGCAGTTACGCATGGCCAACAGCGGCCGAATGGGCGGCATGAGTGCTCAACGCAGCAACATGCCGCTGCCATCCCGGCAGATGCCAAGCATGATGCCTGTCCGTCAGACAAGTGCGATGGGTGTCAACCAAGCAAGCTGCCAAAGCTGCAACAATGGGGGCATGATGGGCCCTGGCAGTGCTGGCATGGCGATGGGTGGTGGCGCGCCAATGGGCTTTGTCCCAGGTGGCGGCGGCAGCGGTCCAAACTATGAAAACCCCAGCATGCCTGGCTATGCGTGGCCCAGCTATGCCTCGTACCCGAACTACGCCGCGCTGAGCTATCCGCAGCAATATTCGCCGACGGCTTGGCCTTACATCGGCCCATTCTATCCTTACCCACAAGTTCCGTTGGCATGGCGGAAAGTGTCGCTGGAATGGGATGACGGCTGGTGGTTCCTCGACTTCAGCTCGCACAACTCAAGCCACTAAGCTTGAGAACGCGAGCACGGAGTTCGAGAAATCGAAGTCTCCGACTAAGACACGGCCCCCGTCGCGACTCGTTCGCGACGGGGTTTTTGCATGCGCGCATTGGCATCACGACAAGGTCCATGATTGGTTGCAACGCTAGCGCAAAAGAGGCTTTTTTCGGCATGATCGGAAAAACCCGCAAGTTTTATCCAAACTCACTCGATAACTACGGCTAGCGGTTGCTAGGTATGCGCCTGGCATCGCATGTCCGCGGTTGGCCCTTCACGGATGAAGGGCAACTGCGACGGACAAACCACTTTTCGACTGCCGGAAAAAGGACGAGCGATGGCACGGATGAAGACCACCGCCTTTGGCATTTTGCTCACCACCTGGTGCCTGACAACAAGCGGGTGCTTCTGGGGATTAACCACCGGCGGACCAAGCCTGGGCATCCTCGCTATTCCCATTCCGGTTAGCCCGTTCTTCCAGGATGAAAAGGAAGACAGATTCTGGGAACATGAGCGGTACGAGCGTGTGCCGATCTTGGGCCCATGCACTTCGGGCGGCCCGCCGGTGGCGCTTGATCCCCCGAGCGATGATGAAGTAATGCGTGCTCTAGAAAAGGTCCACCCGGTCGAGGGTGGCGTGCCCTGCATGTGGGAGCGTAACCGCAACCACGTTCGCATCGTCAAGAAGCTGATCGCCGACTACGTCGATCCACCACGGGTTTATCCGCTGGTTGGCCCCGCTCAACAGCATCACGCTCACTACAAATGCACGATCTACTACGAAGACGTCCGCCGAATCGGCTGGCCAGTGCCACACACGCTACGGGACGAAGAGGCTGAAGAAGTCATCTACATCGACCACAACCACTTGCACATGGTTGGCAACGTCGATACGGGCGCGAACGCAAAGTTCTAGCCTCGGGTCGAGCAGGACGACGTAGACGAAAAGCCAGTACGCAAGGAGACACGGAGAAGCTACTTATCTCCCTGTCTCCTTGCCTCGTTCATAGATCGGGGCTGGGTCCTATGTTGTTAAACTCGATCATCTTGAGTGCTGCAGGACCCGTCGGGCCGGTGATACCGACGCGTAGCCTGTTCGAAATGCTGCTCGCGGGCGGTCCGGTCATGATCCCGATCGCGCTGTCATCGTTCATCATGGTGCTCGTCGTTTTCGAGCGGATGATTTGCCTGCGTCGCCGGCGAGTGGTGCCGCGGCTATTCGTCGAGCGACTCCTACTTCAACTTCGCGAAAGCGCCCTTGATCGAAACGAAGCGCTCGAACGCTGCGAAGAGAACGCGAGCCACGTGGCTCGCGTGTTTGCTGCTGCCGTTCGCAAATGGGGAAAATCGGCGGTTGAAGTCGAACAGGCCGTGATCGACGAAGGAGAACGCGTTGCCAATGAACTGCGTCGGTATTTGCGCGTGTTAAATGGTGTGTCGACCGTGGCGCCCCTGCTCGGGCTGTTGGGCACGGTGGGAGGCATGATCCAGGCGTTCAATGTAATCGCGACGAGCCCGGCGATGGGGCGAGCGGAAATGCTGGCCGGAGGCATTAGCATCGCCCTCGTTACTACGGCGAGCGGTCTGCTGGTGGCCATTCCAGCATTGATCTTCTACCTGTTCTTCGTCGGCAGGGTGGATGGATTGGTAATGGACATCGATCGCTACGGCCAGGACCTCGTCAACCTGATTTCGCACGAAGCCTTGGAAGATCGCAATACAAATCGATTATCAATTGCACGCAGGAAAGCGGCTTGAGAGTTCTGGCTCTTGACTCTTAACCCTCGACTCTCAGCTTCCCCATGCCTCTTAAACTTCAACAAGATGAAATGCCGGCGATCAACCTCACGTCGATGATCGACGTGCTGTTCTTGCTCATCATTTTCTTTATGGTGGCAACCAAGTTCGATGAGATGGAGCGAAACATCGAGGTCAATGTGCCGCAGGTGGCTCAAGCGGGTGAAGACGTGCCACCCAAGCAACCACTCGTTGTAAGCATCGCCTCCGATGGGCATCTCGAATTGGACGGCGCCAAAGTGACGAGCGAGGAGTTGATCTCACGGCTGACGGCGGCCCGTACGCCACTCACCGAGCCGACCGTCGTGATTCACGGCGACGCCGCTTGCCCCTTTCAACACGTGGCGACGGCGCTCGGCGCTTGTCGGCAGGCTGGCGTTTCCGAACTAGGTATCACCGTGCGGATCGCCGGTACTGGCGAGATCACCCGCTGACGCTTCCTGACTTCGATATGGCGTTCGATACATGCCTGCACTGTCGCTCGCCAACGCTGTTTCACCTTGCTTAGCGTCGGTGCAGCTTGGCTATTGGTTGGCCTGGGGCGGGTCGCTCGCCTTAAGCATTGCGCTCGTGGCACTGATGTGGACGCGGTGGGGGCAGTCGCAACCACTGCAAAAATGCGCCGCGCTTTCGCTCCTGGTCCACTTGATCCTGGCCTTCTTGACGATGACGGTTCGCATCGTCTCCGGTGATGGAGGAGGCGGGGGTGGCGGGACTGGCGTGCCCATTCGCGTGCGAATCGTTCAAGACCAAGGCAAGGCAACGGCTTTTGCCAGCGTGGCTACCGATCGACAACCTGCAGGCGAAATCGCCGCACCACAACTATTGGCTGCTCCGCCATCGGCTCCTGAAAAAATGGCGGACCAAAAGCCTGCCTCACCGCCTCCAAAGGTTGCCCCGGAGAAACCAAGTGATTTAATGGCTCCGGCTCTTATAGCAACGGCCAGTGCCGACAAGGCGGCAGATGCGGTAAAGCAATCCGAGGCTTCAATCGCTTCCTCAGAACCAAGTGCGAGTACGCCGACGGTTCCTGCCTCGCCTCCACCAAGCGATCTGCCAGCCGCTACGGCCAACCAACCGGGAGCAGTTATAGCTGCCGACACCTATTCGCTCCGTAACGTTTCGGATCGCCTCAGCCTGATCGAAGGGCAGGGGGGCAACGCCAAAACGGAAGCGGCTGTGGTCGCCGCGCTAAATTGGCTTGTTGCCGCACAGTCGCAAGACGGCCGCTGGAGCGCCAATCAATTTGGTGCCGGACAAGAACAGATGGTATTGGGCCAGGACCGGGGCGGCGCGGGTCGAAACGCCGACACTGGCATCTCGGCTTTGGCACTACTCGCGTTTCTCGGCGCCGGCCATTCGCATGTGCAGGGCGAATATCGCGATACCGTTCGGCGGGGAATTGATTTCCTACTCCGGTCTCAAGCAGCCGACGGAAGCCTGTTTGGCAACTCTACGCTGTATGCCCAAATGTATTGTCACTCGATGGCAACGTTCGCTTTGGCCGAAGCCCAGGCCATGAGCGGCGACCGGCGGCTTGAGCCGGCCGTTACCAAGGCAGTGAATTATTCACTCGCCGCACAAAATGCGGGGACGGGCGGATGGCGGTACCGGCCGGGCGACACGGGCGACACCAGCCAAATGGGCTGGCAAATTATGTCGTTGGCCAGCGCGAAACGGGCCGGCATCCGCATTCCCGATCAAACGTGGAACCGCATCGACCGATTCTTGCGATCTGTGCGACGTGGAAACTTTGGGGGACTCGCCAGCTACCGGCCAGATAGCCCGTTCAGCACTTCGATGACGGCCGAGTCGCTGTACTGCCATCTTGTATTGGAAGAAATGAACGGGCTCCACTTCGCCGAGCCGGCAGCAAATGAGGCGACAGACCAAATCCTTACTGTTTTGCCAACGGCCGAGCGGGTGAACCTTTACTATTGGTACTACGCTACCCTGGCACTGCATCACCGACAGCAAGTCGACAACTCGGCGGCAGTAGCATGGCACGCTTGGAACGACGCCCTTACGACCGCGCTCTTAAGCACCCAAGTGACCAGCGGGGACCAAGCAGGCAGTTGGAACACCAACTGCTTGTGGGGTGGGTACGGCGGCCGGGTCTATACAACTGCCCTCGCGGCAATGTGCCTGGAGGTCTATTACCGGTACGCTCCGGCGCCGGGTGAGCCTCAGCGTTGGACCAACCGGCCTGAGGCGCAGCCGACGTCTCGTTAGTGCTAATGCAATGCTCACGCAGCGCGACGGCTGATATGGGGTGCTGGCATCGCAATCACGGGTGCCGAATTGTATTCGCAAGTTACCAAATGCACGGTTTGTTCGAGCACCCGCGCGGCGTGTGCGTTTGCCTCGGCTGCGGCGATCTGCTCCTGTGCCACGGCAGACTGCGTTTCAGACCATACCTGTGGCCAGGCGTGGGCACGCACGTAGCCACGTAGCTGAGGAATGCTCATCTGCTCTGCCGCGGTGCTCATTTGTGAGATCGTGGCGGATGCACACCGTTCGGAGATTTCGCGAATGAAAGCATCCCAGGAGTCGCCGGAAAAGTTTTTCTTAAAGGCCGACATTACACCACCTACCCATTCGACTGAACTTGACCAAACCGTTTTAATCGCTTAACTTTTAAGCAAGAATACGGCCTGTAACGGTCGAAACTCTTACGGTGATCTTCTTGATCACTCGCACGGCGTCGTAGCCAAGTGGCTAAGGCATCGGATTGCAAATCCGACATCGTGGGTTCGACTCCCACCGACGCCTCTTTAAGCCGCCGCGCTTCGTTCGTCCTGCAGGGGACAACTCAGCGGCGGCTTTTTTATTGGTTATGGTGCAACGCGGCAAGCCGGCTCTCGGTGCTAGCGTGAACTCGCCTTGCTCTCTCGCAAGACGATCGGTATTCTCCGCGACCTTATCTACGCCATGGCCTATTCGCTGCCCGGCGTTTGTTCGCGAAGGAGAAACGATGGACCGTTCTCACGCTCGAGTTGTTTGGACCAAATACGCTTTGACCCTATTGTTGGCTGCCGGAACGCTGATCTCGTCGAGCGGTTGCCCTGCGCTATTGGCAACCGGAGTTTATATCTGGGAAGGCGGCAATCTGATCCCGGCGGAATGCGAAGCGCTGAAAGGCCATCGGGTCGTCGTGTTGTGCAAGCCGCCGACTTCGAACGAATACCGCAACGCAGGTGCATCGCGGGCTATTGCCAAGCGAGTCAGCGAATTGCTCGTGAAGAATGTTAAGGACATTGATGTCGTCAATCCACGCGAAGTTGATAAGTGGATCGACGAAAGCGACTGGGGCGATTTCCGGGAACTGGCCCAGGCGGTTCACTCCGATACCGTCGTCCACATCGAGCTTGAGGACTTCACCTTGTATAAGGGCAAAACGCTGTACCAAGGCCATTCGGATGTGACCGTTTCAGTGTACGACGTCAAGAATCGCAATCGGCTTGTTTGGGATCGCAAGCTTGGCGAAGTGCTCTACCCTGTCAACAGCGGCATCCCGGCACAAGACAAGCCCGTCCAACAATTCGAACGGGAGTTTGTCGAAATTATCGCCGAACGAGTGGCCACGAACTTTTATCGCCACGATCCGAACCAGGCCTTCGCGATGGACGCGATGGCAAATCGCTAAGCAGCGTTAATCAGACAAATTCATAGTGGGGGCGGATCACGGCGTGGTTTGCGCGGCGGGTCGCGACGCATCGGTTGCAAGCGATCTTTAACCGTTTGAGCTTTGGCAATTCGGCCTGCCACATCGCTAAACGACTCGTGCCACTCCCAACCTAGCGGCTCGCGCAGCTCTCGCTCGGCATCCAAGGCCCAGGGAGTTCCTTTGTGATCTGTGAGCACGCGGCTCAGGTATTTCTTGGCGTCCGCGGCGTCTTTTTCTAGCGAGCTGCTAACTGTTACTGAATTGGTCGGCTTCAACTCCCAGGTGTCGTTCTTGGGGTCCTTAAATTTCAACCCCTGCTTGGCGAGAGCCAGCATCGCATTGTAGCCTTCGGTGCGGACCTTTACAGCCAGGGCTCGGCCGATGGCAAGATCATAGCCAGCTTGCCAACGCGGGGTCGTAACCTTAGGACGATCATGCTCGCCTTGTCGCAGGATCGTGACCAGCTCGTCGATTTTCGGTTCGAGCTTTGCCGCGCTGCGTTGGGCATTGGAAAGATCGCGTGCAAATTGGGCATCGTCGCTCCGCGGGAATCGTCGACGGACATTTTCCACTTCCGACATGGCCGAGGCCCGCGAAGCCTCGACCAATGCCGCGCACGCTCTGTTCGATTTGAGTAAATCCTGATACTGTTTGATCGATACGTACTCCGGCCGATAGTTGCGCATGATGCGCTCGTCGAAGAACATCGACAGTTCGGACGCCATCGCGGCAGTTTCCCAGGACTCGATCTTTTTTCCGGTTTTGCGATTCGGGTGGACTGTGAAATAGAGACCACCCGTCTCATAGGCCAGGCGCGAAAGCCCAAACGGGCCGAAGCCGGAGTCCATCTGCTCTTCGTTCTCTTTTTTGCCCCCGAACAGCAGCATGATTCGCTCGGGCATTAGCGATTCCGGCCCCTGATGGACCGCAGCCTTTTGAGGAGTTTGATCGAATTTGGGATTGGGATCGACCCATTTGACATAGGCCAACTCACGACCAAACGGCGCCGGCACGCCAATAACATAAACCGGCATCTCGTACTTACGGCAGAGGTCGACCGTGGCATCGAGCGTTTCGATATCGTCACCTGCCTCGTCGGTGAAGACGACGATCATCACATTCCTACGCGGTGACGCCAACCGATAATGGCGGAACTTTTCGGCCAGGAAACCGACCGATTGGAAAACGTTTTCCTTACCATTATCCTTCGGATCATCTTTGATCGATCGGACCGCAGCTTTGATCGCATCCAGATCGTCAGTCGGTTTTGGAGTAATCAAATTGACGGAATTGCCAAACTCTGCAACCACGGTCAGGAATGGTTGCTGACCATGTTGTTTGAACGCATTGTTGCCGGACTTTTCGATAATGCCGAGTTCTTTGTAGACGCGGTCAAACCGCTTGGCGATCGATTCACGATCGGGCTTGAGGCTGCCCGACTGGTCGAAGAGCCAAACCAACAAAGTCGGTCGCTCATCGAGTGACAAGAGAATCTCATGGGTGATACGGTCGACAGCTCCGGCTGCTCCGGTAGTTCCAACCCCGCCCGATCCTTTGATGATTAAATTGTCTGGCAGATTGGGGCCTTGTAGGATCGTGCGATTGAAATCGTGAACTTGGATATTGGAGGCAACCGTTGTGGTTGGCGTCGTCGACCGAATGTCCATCTCAATCCTGGACTCAAGCCCCTGCACGGGGGCTGATAGTCGAGCGACTCCCAAGCCGCGCTCGCTCAGGGCGCCGATTGTGGTATGAACCTCTGGCGAAAAACTGAGCGCCTGGGGCACGATCGTTTCGTCAGTCTGATTATTCCGAGTGAGAATCGATAAGGAAATTTTGTCGCGAAGCGGAGTATAAAGCGTAATCGAGGCCAACAGCAGAATAATGACAATATGAACCACTAGGCTCACGAACCAGGCCGAGGTATCGCGGAGCCTCGCCCTCTGTTCGAGCCAAGTCGTGGGTTTCCACCAAATCCGCTTTTTTGCGACCGTCGACACGCTTGCGTTCCAGATCGATTTGCCAGGACAGCCCTAAATGCGGGTCTTTCCTTTATTCTCAATCATATCAACTGTTTGGGCAACTGCGAGGTAACGGATGAAGCCGGCGGTTTACCACATTTCGCGAGAGACCAATTCAGTTGGCTATGGTTTTGCCTATAATGGTCGATGAATCAGGTTCTCATTGCGACTTGCTAAAGGGTAATTGGCATGGCCAACCGTTGGAATCTTCCCTGGCTCGTTCTGCTCGTCATTCTCCACTCATTGCTTATCGGTCTTGTATTATGCAGTACCGCAACGGCTGCCGAGGCATTGACGCTTACCACCGGCGACGGTGTGCAGCTTAGAATCACCTACTTCCCCGGCACTGCCCGCAAGGGAACGCCGCAAGCCAAGCAGACGGCTCCAGTCGTCTTGCTACATGATCATAAAGGCTCACGGGCGGTATTTGGCTCTTTGGTGCAGAAGCTCCAGGCTGCCAATAAAGGCGATGCGAATCGCCCCTCGTTTGCCGCTGTAACTGTTGACTTACGCGGGCATGGCGAAAGCACCAAGGTCGCGAACAATCCACAGATCGAACTCAACGCTAATAAGCTGGGTAAAGAAGAGTTGTTTGCGATGGCAAGTTACGATCTCGACGCCGTGCGCGGCTTCTTGGTTCAAAAGAACGACGAAGGCGAGTTGAACCTGAATAAGCTCAGCTTCGTGGGCTCGGGAATGGGCGCGAATGTCGCGGCCAGTTGGGCCCTGACCGATTGGTCGTACCCACCGCTCGCCGTCGGCAAACAGGGACAGGACGTAAAGGCGATTGCCATGATCTCGCCCCGTTGGACGTATAATGGTTTGCTTATGCAGTCGCCCATGAAATCACTCGCGCTTAAAGAGAAAGTGGCCTGGATGCTCGTTTATGGAGACAAGGACTCCAAGTTTCAAACCGACGCGGTCAAAATCGAACGCCAACTCGAAAAGTTCCACCCAGCCACCGATGCGGCTGGCGCCAAACGTGTTCGAGGCCTGACGGTCTTGAAGCTTAACACGCGGTTGCAGGGAGATTCGTTGCTAACCCAGGTTGGCGGATCGGCAGAAGAACAAATCGTGAAGTTTCTGGTCGAGAATGTCGGCAATACGCAACAGGAATGGCTCGCACGGCGCAATCGCTTGCCATAGTACGCTTGCCCTAGCATGCGAACGGTCCGAAAAGTTGAAGACTTTTCGGCGCGGGCGTTGGTGCTACTGAACCATCATCGGTGGCGCCAACTGAGCCCGAGGGATGATCTTCACTGACGAAGTATCTGCCGCATTTGCCGACGTTGTCTTCTCAGATACGACATTGCCGATCGGCTGAACGTTCGCAGTGTTTGGCTGGAAACCTCTTGGATCAACCAAGCTCGTCAACACTCGGTCTGGAATTCTAAGCTCAACGCCGATCGGCAGCATATCGGGCGACGACAGAACATCCCGATTTAATTCGTAAATCTCGTTCCCCCGTCGCGGATCCGACAAGTATCGACTGGCTAGCCGTTCTAGTGAGTCACCATCGCTGACGATGTGCGTTCGTGATTCGACTGGTTCAGGTTGATTGAGGGCTGACCACGGAGGCGTAGCCAGCGTGCCTGATGGAGTGTGCGCGGGGGTCACGTAGGAAGCTGGTACTGCCGAGGCAAATGCAGGTGAACTTTCCGTATAGCCACTATTCAAGAGCTGCGGCGCAGGCCATTCGGAACTGATGGCTTTAGGATCGGCAACTTTATACGGGTCTAAGCTTTGAATCTGTGCAGCCAAGCCACCTGGCGGCAATCGATGAATTGCCGCAGGCGATTGGGGATCGATGCCAACCACGCGCGGCGCTTCATTGCGCAATCGGCCGACCGCACTCGCGGCATTGCCAATAGGCGCGGGCGAAGTTGGGCCAAAGTCGAAGTTGCGTGAAGTGCTCGTCGCCTGATCAGCCATCGGCGCGAGCGTTCCCGCGAGTCGAGGAAGTTCTAAATCCGCGCCCCGCGTATTTGCTGCTGGGGCGCCGAACTGCGATACCGGCGCTTCTGGCAAGAGACGGACGCCGCTGCTCTGACTGGCAATGGCAGCTGCGGGCGCAGCAACAACTGGCGATTGCGACAAGCTATGTGAATACGCAGAGGGCTTTGGTAACACCGGCTGGCCAAGAAACTTGGCCACGCCGAAGCCGACAACCACAAACGCCGAAGCGAGAAAAATTTTCTGGAAACGAGACACGGAGTAACCTCAACAGCGAGCGAACGCTGCTCCACCAGCCCGGTGAGAGTCAGCATCCAGCGTGCGACGGGTTCGTCCGTGAACAGCCATCTGGACAGCGCGAGAATTGCGCCTCCTAGCCTTTACTTCGTCCAACCATGGTTGCCAGTTCACTGTGGCTTGCTGCCGGCACGCGGTTTTTACGCGCACGCGCTCGGAGGAACCGGTTTTATGAGAAAACTTGGTCCTGATAAACTTTGCGGAAAAGGGGAACTGAGATAAATCCGGCCTTTTTAACGAGCGGGCTGCATTCCCCGAACTTTGGCTGGCGGCGCTTCCTCTTTTGCCGAGGCGGCGCTCACACCACTCAGCCAGAGCACAACTGGTGAAGCAATGTAGATCGAGCTATACGTCCCTGTAATGACACCCACGAGGAACGCGAATGCGAAACTGTGCAGCCCCTCACCACCGAAGAAGTAGAGAATGACCACCACGATAAACACGGTGACTACCGTAAGGATCGTGCGGCTCAAGGTTTGGTTGACGGCGTCGTTGACCATCTTGGCGGTGATATTCGGCGACTTGCCTTTGATTTCGCGCAAGCGGTCGAAGGTAACGATCGTGTCGTTCACCGAGAAGCCGATGATCGTCAGAAGTGCCGCGACGATGGTCAGATTGATCTGGAAGGCCTCGATACGCAGCGCCATGGCAAGCGCGGGAACAGCCTGGACAATGTACGCACTGAGCGCGATCATGCCGACCGTAATCAAGACGTCGTGGAGCAGCGCCACACCGGCCGCGATTCCGTACGCTGGGTTCGCAAACCTCAACCACAGATAGACGATCATCGCCACAAGGCTAAAGAATATGGCCCAAAAGGCTCTGCTCTTCATATCTCCCGAGACTTTACCACCAATCTTCGAGGCCAACGGAAAAATCGGCGTGGTCCGCAAAGATGCTTGCAATGGTTCCAGAACCGCGCGGGCGCCCGCTTCGTCAATGCCCGGAATCCGGACGGTCCACTCATTGAAGCGAGCGTTGCTCCCCCGACGATAGTTCGGGTTGCCCAAAACCGGCTGGATGCCAGTGTGGCCATTCTTCACAAGCTGTTGTGAAATTTGGTCGCGTAGGGCGTCATGGGCCAATCCGCTATCCTTGGTTTTTGAAGCGGAATTGATCAACAGCCTGACCTCGATGCCGGTGAAATCGCCTTCCTGTACCGGCTTGAGGTCGGTGAATTCAAATGTGTACTTCTTTAGTTTATCTCCGAACTTCTCGCTGATTACGCCCTTCACAACGTCGACCGACTGCTCGCTGGTGTCGACCGTAAAATCGGTGTTCGCGATGCCGCGCTCAACGACCAACAAGTTCTTGTCTTCAAGAATCGACTCACCCAAGGTATCGCGGACTTTGCCTAGCTCAAGCGGCTCGTTCAGCGTGAACGACACCGACGAACCACCCGTAAAATCGATATCAAGTAGAGAAGCGCCGCGATAGTAAACCGCGACCATGCCAATCAGAATCAGCAGCCACGATCCCACCAGGACTGGCCATCGAAGACTGAGGAAATCGAAGTTCATGCGGGGGAAAAGGTGCATCATCTTCAACTGTTTGATGTAGCCCTGCCGCTCGGCCACGTCGAAGATCACGCGAGTGCAGAAGTAAGCCGTAAACAGGTTTACGATCAAACCGAGAATCAACGTTACGGCAAAGCCTTTCACCTGATCCGTGCCCACATAGAAGAGCACGATACCGGAGATGATTGTCGTGAGGTGGGTATCGATAATGGCCACCATCGCGCGGCCGAAGCCATTACGAATGGCCATGCGCATGGCGGCGCCACTTTCCAACTCTTCGCGAATACGCTCGTAGATAAGCACGTTCGTATCGACCGACATACCAACCGTGAGTGCCAAACCGGCCAAACCTGGCAACGTGAAGGCACCGCGGATGAGGATCATTACCGCCAGCACCATGATCAAGTTGAGCGCCAAACCGATCGACGCGACGACGCCGGCAAACCGGTAGTAGATGATCATGAAGATGATGACTGCGATCAGCGACGCTGTGATTGCTTCTTTACCCTTTTGAACGGTCACACCGCCGAGAGTCGGGCTGATAATGTCTTCGCTGATCGGCGTCTTGTTGAGCGCTGCCGGCAAGCTACCAGCGTTGAGTACTTCGACCGTTGTTTCAACTTCTTTGTCGGTCATCGAGCGGCCACTGATCATGCCATCGCCTTCGATCTTCGAGTTGATGGTCGGGGCGTTGACTAAGACCTTGTCGAGAATAATGCCCAGTTGCCGTTTGACCTCGGGAGTAGCCGGATTGGGCTTGTTCGCATTCGTAAGCTCCCCAAACAGTCGCGCTCCTTTGGGTTTGAATGAAAAATGCACAGCCGGACCGCCCGTCTCGTCGATGCCCTTCGAAGTTTTACTGAGATAGTCGCCCGTCACATTGAACGGGTCCATCAACACCAGCACTTGCGGCGTATCACCAGCAAGGCGTTTGACCATATTGTCCTGACGATCAACCGGCCCAAACGCTTTCACATCGTATGGCACCCACTCGGCTTTTTTGGTTTCACCGAGCATCACGTCGGTCTGGGTCGTGGGCAGGCGTTTGGCCAACTCGATAATGTCGTGGTCCCTGGACATCGAAGGATCGGCTGTGATCCGAAACTCCAACTGGCCGATTTTTGTGATCTTTTGCTTCACATACTCCATTTCATCCTGGCCTACTTCCGGGATGATGATTTCCAGCGCCGACTGGCCATAGCCGCGGATCGTGATTTCCTTGGTGCCGTCTGGATCGATGCGTTGCTTCAAAGCCTGGACGAGCTTGTCGAGCGTGAACTCGCGCGCACCACTTTTTATTTGCTTGGCGTCTGCCGGATTGCCCGGATGATTCGGGTCTTCGGTAACCGTGGGTGGCTCGGCTAACTCGTAGATCAGGGTGATACCACCGGCGAGATCGGGGCCCTTTTTAATCTCTCCAAAAAAAACGATTAGTAACGAAGCGGCCGTTGTGCCGAGGACCAGGCTAATCTTCCAAGCGTGATCAGGCATCCGCCAAATCTTGGCTAAATAGTTACCAATCAAAATCGGCACGATGAACAATGCGAGAATCACCAGGCCAAGCAACCAGGGGCTCCAGCCCGATTTGGCATGCTCTTCTAGCCCCAGGTTTTCAATCGTCTTCGTAGCAACGGAGGGCTGCGACTTGCCCACCGGCATAGAAGATTCTTTGGAAGTTGGCTTTTCCTCGTTAGCGGCTTCGGCGGCTGTCGTGCGCGGCGCGGCGTCGGCAGGAGGCGCCGCGGTTGCGGCAGGGGCCCCTGGTGAAACAGGGGGCTCTTCTGCCGCCTTCTCGGCAGGTGCAGCTGCTTTCTCCACGGCCTGTTCGGCATTCGCTGCCGCGTCCTTGGCGGCATCCTTCGCTGCTTCGGTGTCGGCCTTAGCTTCCGCCGTCACGTCTGCTTTCGCTGCTTCAGCAGGTGGAGTCGTTTTCGTTTCCTGGCCGTAGCTGGCAGGCACACTGAATAGCCCGACGCTCAGCATGACCGGGATCACTAGCCACCAACATTCCACAAACTTTGTATTGCTATTATTCATCTTCGTCCTCAATCCACCAAACGGCGCCCGTGGCGGCCGTCGCCTAGGATGTCTTGGTTGCCGTTGTACTCTTATCTTGATCCTCTGCCGTCAATACGCGAGCGATCGCCGACATGTTGAGCCGCAGCTTGGTGCCCGTCGACTCATCGACGCGAACCGTCACCCGCTGGGCATCGCGCTGCACATTCGTCACCACGCCGTAAATACCGCCGATCGTGACGACGCGATCGTTCTCTTTGATAGCGTTCACCTGATCGCGCAGTTCCTGCTCCTTCCGCTTCTGAGGCCGAATCATCATCAGGTAAAACAACACCATGACGATCGACATCGGGAGCAAGAACCGAAACAAAGCGTCCGGACTTTCAGGCGCGGGCGCCGCGTCCGCCGCAAATATCGCTAAATGAAATAGATACGCAAACAATTGAGCAAAAATCCCCAAACGAGGAGGAGCTCGAAGGCCCCAGAACTTGCCGATAGACACCGGCGGCGGCGGTAGCACCGAATGTGGCAATCATCATAAGGTCAAGCGCCACAACGGACAAGGGCGATGCACGTAGGTCAGGCTTTAGCCTGACAGGTGCCAAGTCAGGCTAAAGCCTGACCTACATTCCAGCCACGGCGGCGCTCCTCCAAAAGAGGCGCCAACCGGTCTTCGGCAATCGCGCGGCGTGCCTCCGCGACCACCTTCTGGTAATACGTCAGATTGTGTATCGAGACGAGCATCGGCCCCAACATCTCGTTGGCCTGGAACAGGTGGCGAATGTACCCCCGACTATGCCGGCACGCCAGGCAAGGGCAGGAGAGATCGATCGGCTCACGGTCCAGAGCATGTTGCTGGTTGCGAAGCCGAACCTGGCCTGAATCGGTAAAGGCCAGCGCATTGCGGCCATTGCGGGTCGGCATCACGCAGTCAAAAAGATCGACCCCGCGGCTGATGCCCTCAAGCAGATCGATGGGTCTTCCTACCCCCATCAGATACCGTGGTTTATCACGTGGGAGGAGTGGCGTCGTGATGTCCAATGCAGCGTACATCTCGGGCGGGGGCTCACCGACGCTTAGCCCGCCGATGGCATATCCCACAAAGTCCATCGCAACCAGCTTCTCGGCCGATTCTGCCCGCAGCTCGGCGTCGAGCCCACCCTGAACGATCGCAAATTGCGCCTGATCCTCACGGGTCGCGGCGGCACGGCAGCGCTCGGCCCACCGCACGCTGCGCCGCATGGCGTCGGCAACTACCTCACGCGAGTTGGGCAGCGCCACCACATGGTCGAACACCATGGCAACATCGCTGCCGAGCTGTTCTTGAATCGCAATCGAGCGTTCCGGCGTCAGCTCGACCGCGGCGCCGTCGATATGCGAACGAAACCGAACGCCGGTTTCATCGATCGTCATCCGATCGGCCAGACTGAACACCTGAAAGCCGCCGCTATCGGTAAGAATCGGCCCGTCCCACCCCATGAACGAATGGAGACCACCCAGCGTGGCGACTGCCTGCTCGCCCGGACGAAGAGACAAATGGTAAGTGTTGCCCAGAATCATCTGGGCGCCGGTTTCGCGCAGCCGACCAGGATCGACACCTTTAACCGTGCCTTGTGTTCCCACGGGCATGAACGCGGGGGTTTCCACAACCCCATGTGGCGTCTTGAATCGCCCTGTTCGCGCGCGACTATGGCGATCCTCGTGCAGTATCGCAAAACCGAATTTCGAGGATGCCATCTCGGAAACCGAATCAGTCGCCGCGGAGCTTGAGGTTGTGCAGCGTCAACTTCTCGCGAACTTCGTTGAGGCTCGTCACACCGAAATTCTTGCACTCCAGCAGGTCATCACCCGTGCGGCGAACCAATTCACCCACGGTCGACAATCCCAACCGAACCATGCACTTACGAGCACGCACCGAGAGGTTCAAATCGGCGATCGGCCGATCCAATAGTGCCCGTTCGTCGGCCGACAGCAATTCCGGATCGTAGGCCGGCTCTTCTTCGCGAATCTGATCCGCGAATTGACCCAGCTCCAGGCCCTTCGATTGCAGCATATCGCGAATCTCGACGAGCGACGTTTCGCCGAAGTTTTTGCTCGCTAAGAGCTCTTGCTCGCTGCAACGGGTAAGGTCACCGAGCGTCATAATACCCATTTTTTGCAGGCAATTTCGGCTGCGGACCGACAATTCGAAATCAGTGACGGGGATGCCCAACACCTGGCTAAGTCGATCCTGGCGACGACGAGCGTCTTCGTCGTAGTACATATCTCGAGCGGCGTCGGCGTCTTTCAGAAACAGCCGCGCCCGCGGATGATCAGGGAACACGTCGATAATGCGGCGGTAACATTGCCGTGCTTTCTCGTACTGCTGCATGTCTTCATACAGAACGCCAAGGTTCAGCAGCGTGCCGACGTGGGTCGGAAACTGCGAAGCAGCCCGCTCGTACAGGTCGCGGGCATAGCTGTCGTTTCCATGCCGATCGTTTTCGAGCGCCAGGCCGAAGAGCGCGCCGGCGTGAGCACCATCCGCGGCGACGGCTCGCTCGAGCAGCGCCACGACTTCCATCGGATTGCCACCCATGGCCGAAACCGTCACGGCTCGCTGGTACAAATACTCGGCTGTTTGCTCGACCGCACCAGACAATTTATTAAGCACCTCGACTGCTTCCTGCGGCCGGCCGTTGTATCGGAGCGCTTCCGCCTTGGCGAGCGCCACATGATCACGAGAGTAACCAGCTCGCTCGGCCGATTCGTAAGCCGTAAGCGCCTCGGCGTATTTATCCAACGCCAAATAAGCTTTGCCCAAATAAAAGTGGGTTAGGGCGCCGCCGTCGCTATGGGAAAGCGTGTCGATAGCATCACGATAACGGCCCAGCAAATAGAGGCAAACTCCCAAACGGGCCGATGTTGCGGGACTGCGATTGGGTTGTGCTTCCAGTTCGGCAGCCGCCTCGCGCAGTTCACGATAGTTGCCGTAGCTCTTGCTAATCGCCGAGACGATCTGCACGATCTCGTTTGGCCCGAACGCACTCGGCGACAGGACAATTTGCTTCACGACGGACTCGGTGCCAATCGACATAACGCCAAACTCCTCAAGTATCACAAACTCAAATTTCTATACGAGAGCCAGCGGTGGGAGTCGAACCCACAACCCCCGCATTACGAATGCGGTGCTCTGCCAATTGAAGCTACGCTGGCAAACTTGCCCGTAGGGCGAATTTGGCATTTTATCTCCAACTGGCCTGCTCATCAATCGCGTTGCGGCAACGTTCGCATTAGAATGTTCGCACGTGTCTTTACCGTTGGTTTGGAGGGTGTATTTCGTGAGATTTCGCTTTGCCGCTTATTGCTTGCTCCTGAACGTCACGATGACCCCATGGGGTTATGCTGAGGTCGACCTGAAACCGCTTTCGGTGAACGTCGTGCCGGCCTTCCCCGATCTCGAATGGCCCGATTGGCTTCGCGATCTGGACTCAGGCAAGCCGCGCGACCCTCGGCCGCTGCTATTGATGGGCGCTGGCGACGGGACCAATCGGGTCTTCGTCGGCACGGAATATGGCACCGTTCATGTTTGGCCCAATGATCCTAAGGCCGACAAAATGGAAACTTTTCTCGATATCCGTGATCGAGTGCAGTATACCGACAGCCAGAACGAGGAAGGACTCTTAGGTCTGGCTTTCCATCCGCAATACAAAGAAAACGGGCAGTTCTTTGTGTTCTATTCGAAGAAGCCAACCAAAGATCAGCCACACGTTACGGTCCTCTCACGATTCCGCGTATCGAAAGACGACCCCAACCGCGCGGATCCGGCCAGCGAGGAGGTGCTGCTGACCATCCCGCAACTGTACTGGAATCATAAGGGCGGCACGATCGTTTTCGGCCCAGATGGTTACCTGTACGTCGGCCTTGGTGATGGCGGCGCGGGGGGCGACCCTCATGCCAACGGCCAAAATCTATCGACGCTGCTCGGTAAGATTCTTCGAATCGACGTCGATCGCAAAGACCCCGGTTTGCAATATGCCATTCCGAAAGACAATCCGTTTGCCAACCATGGTAACAGCGTTCGTGGTGAAATTTGGGCTTATGGCATCCGTAATGTGTGGCGGATCGCGTTTGACCGCGCGACCGGCGACTTGTGGGCTGGCGACGTAGGCCAAGACACCTGGGAAGAAATCGACATCATCGAGCGCGGTGGAAACTACGGCTGGAACCTGCGCGAAGGAACGCACCCATTCACACCAAAGAATAAACCGACACGAACAAGCAGTTCCCCGATCCCCAACCTTGTTGAGCCCATCTGGGAATACCACCACGACATCGGCAAGTCGATTACCGGCGGCAACGTGTATCGCGGCACACAAGTGCCCGAGTTGGCTGGCGCCTATCTCTACGGCGACTATGTCACCGGCCAAATCTGGGCATTGTTTTACGATCGTGACAAGAAGCAAGTGACCGCCAATCGATCGATTCAACCAAAAGGCATGCCGCTACTTTCGTTCGGCCAAGACGATGCCGGCGAGACTTATTTCCTTACGCAGCAAGGCGGCATTATGAAGTTTGCGCCTTCGGGTAACGATTGACTCTTGCATTGGTATTGAACAATTGCCCGCGAGCCGGGGCGTCCTCGCCCCCGTCCAACCGTTCATTATCAATGAAAGCATCAATAATTTGGATAGGAACAACCACAGAGACACAGAGGGCACGGAGAGGATGACAGAGAAGAAAATCGGTCATTGCAAATTTGTCACTTGAAATTTGATCGTTTCAGAAATGACAAATCTTACTTTTGCTTTTCTCCGTGTCCTCTGTGTCTCTGTGGTAGTTCTTCATTGAGGGCACCCATGTCCACGACCGCCACTCAACTCGACGCTGTCTATCCGCTGGAGGACGCCACAATTCGCCGTTTTCAAGAGGATGGATTCATCCGCTTGTCCAACGTTTTGAGCCCCGAGACGCTTGCCGAGTTCTCTCCCGATATCACCCGCATCGTTGATGAAAACAACCGGCTAAAGGACATCCCCTTCGAAGAACGCACGCTATACGACCAGGCCTTCGTGCAAGTCATGAATATCTGGACTCGCAATAAGCATGTGCGCCAATTGGCATTCAGCAAGCGGCTGGCTCGTATCGCGGCCGAGTTGATGGGCACGCGCGGAGTGCGGATGTGGCACGACCAGGCGCTTTACAAGGAACCATCTGGCGGATTCACCCCATGGCACGTGGATCAGCAATACTGGCCAATGACCGGGCCGAACTCAATTACCGCGTGGATTCCATTGCAGCCAGTTCCCATCGAAATGGGACCGTTATGTTTTGGCAGGGGGAGCCAGCGTAAGCGAATCGGCCGCGACCTGGAGATTAGTGCTGAGAGCGAGCGCCACATCGGCGATGAAGTGCGCAAGGCCAAGATTGATGAAGTGCAGGAGCCTTACGCGTTGGGCGATGTTAGCTTTCACTTGGGTTGGACGCTGCATCGCGCCGGCCCCAACCAAACCGCGCAGCCCCGCCGCGTGTTTACGATTATTTATATGGACATCGACATGCGGCTTGCCGCACCGGCGAACAAGAACCAGCAACTCGATTGGGAAACCTGGACACCCTCGACGAAAGTCGGAGAGGTGATGGCCGATCCCCTCAACCCGATTCTTTACGAGTCTGGCAAACTTTAGTCTGCCAAAGACGTGACAGGCTAAAGCCTGTCCTACGGTTTAGCGCCGAATGCGGCCATCGCGCCGCTCGCGCAACCGTCCGGCCAAGTCCGCAATTCGCGGGTCACGATCGCGAATCGCGATCTGCCAAGCCTTTTCCATCAGGGCTGCGTTGTTTGACGTCGCCATGAACGTGACGGCAAAGAGCCTCACGTCAGCGTCCGAATCGCTCGCCAATAATAGCAGCCACGCTTCGGCTCCTCCGCCGCGTTGAGCTTGAGCTTGGTTGACCAACCGGATGCGATCCTGGGGATCTTCGGAGAAATACTGTTTCACCAGCGACTTCGAGAGTTTCCCAAATCCACGCCGCGACAGCTCGCGCGCGAGCATCTGACCTTCGCCACCCTCTGACTCCAGCCACGACTTGAGGAGATCTCTCGTTGCCATGTCACCAAGCGGATTGTTCGCTGTACCAACGCCACTTTCCGCGGATATGCGCGAATCGTGTTGCAGGCGGCTCGAATGGTCGCCGTTGAAAGAGCCATTGGAGGGCACTGTCGGAAGGATGCGAAAGACTGGCGAAGTGCCACCGATCTGTGGCGCTATGGCTGTTCGTGGCGAGAGCTTATCCTTCGCGCCACCGCTGTCCGATTTATCCGCGTCGACGCGCAATTCGTTTGAAGTGGTGCTGTCCATCAAACGGTTCGCAGTTGCATCTTCCGTCTTTGCCAAAGGCTCTGCCGAGAGAGGAGGAGCATACGGAGCTGGTGCGCTTTCCTGCAGCGTTTTGTCATCAGCAACGGGACTGGCCAGTTGCTGCATACCGACCGGCAAATCCTTCGCCTCAGATACAGATGCCTGCATAGGAGTCGAGGCTATTGAATCATCGATCATCACTGCCCCCGGCAACGCTTCCGGCTCCTCGTGAAAATCGCCAGTCCCAATCGCCACCAACACTGCGTCGCAATGGAGAGCGATAAGCGGCACTTCTGTCGTGGGCAATTCGTTGGCAATCCGTAGAATCTTTCGCACTGTGGAAACAAGCCAAGCATGATCTGCTTTCACGAACTTCGGCTTTGTTTCATCAAGCGATTGAGCCAACTCGCTCAATTGATCGCAAACGGCCTTAGCGCGATTTTGTGAATCGATGCTTCGCTGCCAACGACGCAGCAAACGATCGATCGAGGCCTGTGCCACCAAAGCCGCTTCGCGTTGATCAGATGCGGCAGCAGATACTAGCGCACGGACAGGTGGATTCGCGATCGCGGCCAACTCCTGTACCGCGACGATCGCCTCGCGAGCGTCTCCTTGTGTGACGCGACCAGACAATTCGGCAACGCGGATCGATTGCCGCCACTCGATTGCCTTGAGCGCAATGGCGAGCCCTGCCGCAACTACGATCGGCAACATCAATAGCGACATTCGATGCTTCGAATGCGAAGACACGTGCGAACTCCAGCGACAATTCAGGGAAGAAATTGGTGAAAAGAAAGCGGCGGATTCTCCCCATACCTGCCCATGCGCATCAAGAGCACTAGCACCAGCCTGCTCTATGCCCACTTCCCACTGAACTGTCACTGCATGCTATCACCCAGTCGAACACTGTTTTTTCTCTCGCCGTAATGCTTGTCGGACCGAAAGAATTTATGGGACCGACACAGCTTAACTCGTTGCTGGCATGGATCACGCGTAAGCGTGTCGGAAGGGGGGATATCTGATGACGGGGCGGAAACAGATACAAAGTGGCGCTGCGCTTATGTACGCGCGAACGGTTACTGGCATTCGCTGCTGGAAGATATACATCTTGCTGGCACTCCTGGCGACTTGCGTACAGTCAGCCGCTCTGGGCGGAGAGAACGCGTCGGCGACGTCGACTGCTGGCGGCTCCGATGCCACCTCGAGCCGTTCTGCTCGGGATGAAGCGATCCGCGTCATCCCCTGGAAGCAGAGCGATTACGCCACGATGGTGGGCAATGCC
>CAZJWY010000058.1:0-26101 GCA_964549545.1 uncultured Planctomycetaceae bacterium
AATTACCCTAACCGATACCTTCATAGCGTCTGGTACAGAAATTTAAAGCTGGTCACTGCCACCAACCAATGAGCGCTGTCAATTCGTCATCCCTGTTGAGCTATCTTGGGAAATATATAGTCGATCACGGGGAAATAGCTGGTAATTCGTGTCCGCGTTCCCTTTCGCAATTTTGTCGAAATCGACCGTCAGTTTCGCCTCCGGATGGTGACCTTTAAGTGCTGGCCGCTCAATCCAGATCTTGGCTGCATTTGACATCTTCAGACCACCGATATGCGCGAGCCCGTCAAGTACGGTTTCATTCCCTGTGATGCAAATCTCATTCACTTCATCCCCGGCCGCGCCCCCTCGCGTAATGATGAAATAGGTCTTGCTTTTGTTGTCGAACACATCAACCACAACTGTAGGTGTATCGAGATATTTCGATAAATGACTTTCAAGCGCTGTGCAAGCTTGCTCTATCGTCAGGCCAGAAACGTAAGCGCGACCATACGCGCCCAAATCCACCTTGCCATCTGGAAAAACCAGATATCGATACGATGTCGGTGATGGTCCCGTTGATGACTTCGACTGTATCGAGATTTCAAGCACATCGGGCGGCTCAATTGTATATTCCGGCAAAGTAGCCATGTGAGCTTCGTTCGGCGCACTAAACGGAAGCTGTAACGACGCGGACTTCAGCATGAATCCGATACCGATTCCAATTCCGAGAACCAGCACCAACACAGCAGCGAGGCGGAAGCGATACCACACGCGATGATTGAAAACCATGGCACTCACTCGAATTAGTGGTTGAGGAAGTCGAATCGGCGCATTTTGCCGCTCGTTTATGCTTATCGCAATAGCGAAATACGGAGAAGAAAAGCAGCTATCACGAACCGTTAGGAAGCACGTTTCGTACCGCAAGCACTAGCTACAGCGCACGACGAACAGCTATCACAGCCGCCTTGGCCTTTGGCTTCTTCGGTGCCGCAGCCCGGGCCGCATCCCTCGATGAGCGTTTCCGTGAATTTGCGAAACTGCACCTTCGCCTCGTAAGCTTCGGCCAAACGCTCAGTGTAGAACTCAACTTCCGGAGGGACGTTGCCCAAGAAGTAGAAAAACAGTCCCTGCCCATCGAACAAGTGCTCGACATCGACGAGCACGGCCTGTGTTCCCGCCTCTGCCAACATGGCCGCGCAGGCGGCGTAGGCATCCTGGCGATTCTTCTCCAAGCGAGCGTGAAGAAGTTCGTCTTGCACGGTCATGCCGCGGAGGAGGTCGCCATCGGAGAATGGCCGGTCATCATCGTCCTCATCGGGCGGACTCAAGACTTCGCCCAGTTCGAGTCCGCGGCGTGTTCGCACGATTACCCGACTGCGTCGTGGGTAGCGCACGGCATCGACCGCCGTAAAGCGGCCCACCTGGCCCATGGCCCCCACGCGAACTAAATGGTGATGCGACATATTCCCCATTTATAAATGTACTTCTCTCGCTCCGCGAGAGGATTCCATCGAATGCTGTAAGACGAAACGTGAGCAGTATAGATTTGCAGCCAGACCACGCGGTTGGCAGCACTAGGACCGATCCGAGACGGATCGGCTATATAGCCCGGCCGTTCCGGCCGGGAGGGCAACGTACCCATACTTCCGCAATGGTATTTATTAATGCAAAAATTCGTTCCTATCCCCAGCGAAACTCTCCCCTTGCATAGAATGGCTCGGCAGCGATACTACGGATCATCCACAGCAGCAGGAGATTGCCCCGTGACAGCACCATTCATCGACACCGAAAGTCCATCTGGAATTTCACTGAACCATTGGCAGCAACTGGCCGACGAGGTTTTGGCAGGCGAAACGATTTCGCGTGAACAGGCCTTGGCGGTGCTAGAATGCCCGGATGAGGACCTGCTCGATCTTCTCTCGGCCGCCTATCGGGTCCGTCGCCGGTCGTTTGGTAACCAAGTGCAGCTTTATTTCCTGATGAACGCCAAGAGCGGCCTCTGCCCAGAGGATTGCAGCTATTGCTCGCAATCGAAGGTCTCCGAGGCGGAGATTCCTCGCTACAACATACTGAGCCGCGACAAATTGCTCGACGGTGCCCGGCTAGCCGCTGAACGCAAGGCCCGTACGTACTGCATCGTGATCTCGGCCCGCGGGCCGAACGAGCGCGAAATGGCCGCCGTTACGTCGATCGTGCCGCAGATTAAGCAGCAATATAATTTGAAGATTTGTGCTTGTTTGGGGCTACTAACGCCTGCTCAAGCTCAGGCGCTCAAAGATTGCGGTGTCGACCGGGTGAACCACAACCTCAACACCAGCGACGCGCACTATAGCGAAATTTGCACCACCCATACGTTCGCTGATCGACTAGCGACGTTGCACGCTGTGCGCGACGCGGGAATGGAAATGTGCTCCGGCGGAATCATCGGCATGGGCGAACAGCGTCACGATGTCGTCGATATGGCCATCTCGCTTCGCGACCTGGGTGTGCAATCGATCCCGGTCAACTTCCTCAACCCGGTGGAGGGTACGCCCTTGGCCGGCCAAAGCGATCTGACCCCTCGCTACTGCCTCAAGGTGCTCGCCATGTTCCGGTTCGTGAACCCCGATCGTGAGATTCGGATCGCGGGCGGCCGCGAGTTGCACCTTGGTAGCTTGCAAGCACTCGGCCTGTATGCTGCCAACTCTATCTTTGTTGGCGACTATCTGACGACGCAAGGCCAAGCTCCCGAGGCCGATTATCAAATGATCCGCGATTTAGGCTTTGAAGTCGTTCGCAACTCCGAATCGTCGAGTTGCTAGCTCGTGGTCGCGCACTCAACCTATTCAACCAGGACTACTAGGTCAACTTTACCGGTAATCTTTTCGAAATCGGATTAATCTTCCACAAAAGATCGATCCGATATACGACCGACAGTTGGACATACTTTTCAACGTCGGACCGCGCGCCCGCCCCCCAAAGCGACTACGCCGTTCGCCGATCCCTCCGCTCGCAAGGATGCGATCATGTCTCGTCGATGGCTTCTAGTCGTAACTAGCCTCTTGCTCTGCCAAACTCTTGCGACCACGGCAGCCGCACAGAACTCGACTGCTCGTTCGCTCTTTGGAAATTGGTTTGGCCGCAAGGAGAGTTCCTCCTCGCAGCAAGACAATCGCTATCAAACACGGATCACCGACGCCCCGTCGCAATCAGCAACGCAGGCGAACAATCAATTGCCACCAGACCCGGCTATCGGCACCGAGGTGCTACCTGGTCTTGGCGGATCACCACTGCCGAAGAAAGCGACACCATCGACCAATAACCCGACCGGCAAAAACGGTCTGGCCGCTCCGAGTTTATCTCCGTCGACTCAACAAAACAGCATCCAAAAGGAAAACCCGCCGAGCCAGTCGCCTCGCCAGAGCCCTTCTCATTCGCTGAACATGTCAGCGGCGCCTTCGACTCCAGCCAACCGCACGACCACGCCGCCTCTGGCCGCTCCGCGACAATCTCCGAGCCGTCGAACAGCTACTCACCTCAACCCGAACGATCTGCGCAACGAACTCTCCGGTTCGTTCCCGACTCCCGTCGACATGGGCGAGCCGACCGTTCGCACGGCCCGCGCGGGCAATAGTGTTTCCAAAACAGAGACAAATGAAGAAAAAACAGCGACCGTAACCGAGCCATCGAGTACCTCCATCGCACCTGCAATCACACCGATCAAGGACCAGCCGGTGCCGGCAATGGAAAAGTCGGCGACCATTCCTCAACAAGTTGAACAACCCAAGCCGGAGGCACAGCCGGCCGAGCGCGAGCCGCAAAACGCTGCCGATGCGTTCAGCATAAAATCGGAACCCCGTGCGAGCGTCGGCGCGAGCAAATTTGTCCGCTCTCCTTATGCGAATTCTCCAATGGCAGGCCCACAAACCACTCGTGGAAAAGAAGCCTTTGGTGAAGCGCTGCAAGTGGCGAGCGGTGGTGATCCTAACCTGCTGGCCTCGAATCAAACGCCGATCCTGACCTCAGACATCCGTGGCCCCAAGCAAATTCTTATTGGTCGCGAGGCCGTGTATCGCGTGCGATTGCAAAACCAAAGCGATATTACCGCCGAGGGCATCGTCGCCACCGTGACGGTGCCTACTGGCGCCGATGTGGTCAATGCCACGGCTTCGCAAGGTACGGTGCAACCACCGCAAGACGCACAAGCCAAGGGGCAGATGCAGTGGCAGATTGCTCGCATGGATCGCCATGCCAGCGAAACGCTCGAGATCCGAATCATCCCTCGCGAAAATCGGCCGCTTGAGCTGGGCGTCAACTGGACCGTCACGCCGGTCGGTTCGCGGGCCATCGTCGAAGTGCAGGAACCAAAGCTGCAACTCGAAGTTGCCGGTCCGACCGAAGTCTTCTTCGACAAGCCGCAAGTCTTCAAGCTGACAATTAGTAACCCCGGCACGGGCCCTGCTGAAAACGTGAGGATCGAGCTTATGCCTCCGAGCGGCAAGGAAACGGCCACGCCGGAGGCCACGACAAGTCATTCCCTGGGCGATCTACCCGCTGGAGGCAGCCAGACCGTCGAGGTCGAGCTGACCCCTCGCGAAGCGGGCAAGCTGTTTGTCAAAGCAATCGCCTTGGCCGAGGGCGGGCTTACCTCGAACGCCTCGAAGGAAGTCCTCTGTCGCAAACCGGAACTGGAAGTCGATTGGCGCGGCCCGGCTACCAAGTACTCGGGCACGCTGGCCACTTTCTTTGTGCGAGTTCGTAATCCTGGCACGGCTCCGGCCGACGATGTCACGGTTCGGGTTGCGCTGCCGGAAGGCACCGAGTTCACCAGCGCGAGCGAAGGTCAGGCCTTCGACACGAAAACTCGCGAAGTCGCCTGGCATGTCGGCACGCTCCGGCCAGGCGACGACAACTACATGGAACTCAAGTGCGTGTTGAAGGCTGCCGGCGCCAACCAACTGAAGATCACCGCCGCTACAGCGACTGGTAATCTAACTGATACGAAGACCGCCTCGACCAATGTGATCGCGATCGCCGATCTCAAGCTCGACGTTTCCGATCCGAGCGGCCCGGTCGCGGTCGGCACGCCTGCGGTGTACGAAATCCATATCAAGAACCGGGGAGCGAGCGCTGCCAAGGACGTGACTGTCGTCGGCCTCTTCTCCGAAGGCATCGAGCCGGAACAGGCCGAAGGCGCTATGTACACGGTGGCCGACGGACGCGTGTCGTTCAAAACAGTCGACATTGCGGCGGGAGAAGACATTGCGCTGAAGATTCGGGCCCATGCTCTCCAACCAGGCACGCACATTTTCCGAGCCGAGGTTCTCTGCCGCGATCTGGAAATCAAACTCGCGGCCGAGGAAACCACTCGGTTTTACAATGACGAGGCAACTCCAGACGCTGGCAACGCCCAAACTGCCGGTCGGGACGAAGGGTTTAAGCCGGCCCCCCGGTAACGTGTGATTACTAATGCTATCGGCCCAAACTGGCGCATCGCCGTCGGCTTGGGTTTTTTTATCGATGCCAGCATCGATAGAGCCGACTCACATCCAAGTTGCTTCTGGTCTTGGGCCACTCGGATTGTCCGCTATAATCCCCGCTCCGCTGCAGCGGACATCGCGATAGCAGCACCTCTGCCCCCATCCCAAACCGCCGCTTTCCATCCGACTGATTTCCGATGCATCGGTTTCGCCCACACTACATCCTGACTACGCCTATCGCCCTCTTTGCGTTGGTGTTCGTGGGTTGCGGAACCACCCGCTCGACCGATACCAATCGAACGGCCACCGAGCAACTGCTCGTTTCCGATGCGATCGACCGTGCCTTGCAATCGATGGATCTGCATGCCCTCTCCGGTCAATCCGTTTACTTCGACGATACCAAGCTCACCGATACCGTCGACAAGAACTATCTAATCAGCTCGATGCGGCAATACCTGCTGTCGAACGGCTGCAGCCTGCGTGAGAAGCGCGAAGATGCGGATTTTGTCGTTGAAGCTCGGTCCGGTGCCGTTGGCACCGACCGGAGCGAGTTGCTGTTCGGCATTCCATCGATGAATGTGCCACAAATCGCCCTTATGCAGCCGGTTCCGGCCGCGATCCCGGAAATTCCAATCGCCAAGCGGAAAGACCAGCGGGGCGTCGCGAAAATCGCCGTGTTTGCTTACCACCGCCAAACCGGCGCGCCGGTTTGGCAATCAGGACTCATACACGAAGAAAGCTCGGCCAACGACGTTTGGATTCTAGGCACGGGTCCATTTCAACGAGGCACGATTTACTCGGGGACCGAATTCGCCGGGTCCACAATCCGAGACAGCGAGTCGAAGTCAAAACCTGAGCCTCAGCGGCTCCCTCCTGCCAACTTGACCAAGGCAGCTATGTTCAAGCCGCCCCAGCAATTTACTGAGAAGGCAGCGGCCGCTGATCAAAAGGTCGTTCAAGCGAACCACGAAACCCCAACACCCGCGGCGCCTGCTACAGCGCCATCCAGCACTCCTACTACCCCCACACCCGCAACCACGACAACGGCCGCTACACCTCCCAAGACTCCTACTCCATCGCAAGCAGCCACTAATGCGCCTGCCGCAGTCCCTCCGAGCTCATCGACAACTCTTTCAACAAATGTCGACCAAGCCAAATCGGATGTGGCCAAGTCGGCTTATCTACAGCCCGCTGACACTCCAGCTCTGCCTCAGCCGCGATTCAACTCGCCTCAGTAGCTAGCACGCGCCAGCTCGTATATTTGCTGATTAGAGTTGCTTGTAATGGCAGCCAACTCATAGCGTCTCATTTTTAGACATCCGTCCCGAATCGAGATAATTTGGGACTCCAATTTAGACTCGCCTAGGCTCTTTGAACGAGCCAAAAGGGCTTGAAAGCATGTAAAAACGACGGTAAATAAGCAGGATTTATATCCTTTCAACTATTTCAGTTGGAATGGAGATACGACCGGCACGCCCCTTGCATTCTAACCGTTCCAATCGCATCTCGCGATCGCACTGCTAACGGGTTGGCCCGTTTGGCTGCACGCTGTTCAAAGACGAACAAAGGAGTTACTGGTCATGTTGGTGCTTAGTCGAAAAGTCGGCGAACGAATTCATGTTGGGGACAATATCGTGCTGGAGATCCGCCGCATCGCGGGCAACCGAGTGACGGTAGCACTCGAAGCGCCGCGTGATGTACGGATTTTGAGAGGCGAGCTAGAGGGTCCGGCACGAGAGTTTCGGACATCCGAGCCCACGGGGTCGGAATCGGCAGAGGCAATGGCAACGGCCGCGCACCTTTCAGTGCTAGCTGGACTGCCGACGGGTCAAGTTGAACGGCACCTGGTCACCTGATCGTTATTTTGTCGGGGACTTATTCATAATTTTCATCCCCCGTTCAACTAGCTCCGCCCACGCCAGGCCACTGATCGCTTGCAGCAGTTGCGAGTAGCAGTAGCCTGGCTTTTTTGTTGCGCTAGTGGTGGTGCCCAAATGGTGCGCACGAATAGCGTGGTCCGCCCAAATATCCTCGTTCGGCTTGCCACGTGATGGTGAACGCTATCAAAATTGATAGTTGTCACTAACCAAGGCCCCCGCATTGCCGCGAGATGGCCGGTTCGCTATTCTTTCGACCCACCGAGTTGTCGCCTCGGTGCTCTTCAGTTACGTCTCCTCGCACTTACTTACCAGCCGGATTGCCGCGATCACGTTTGCGCAAGCCGCTGGGTAGAAGCTCAAGCCTTTGCGCCTGCACCACGAACATCGACTGCGACTCGGCCTGCTGCTTGTCGCTGCCTTCCTGGCTGCGGCGCTGGCCGGCGGCTGCGCATCCAACGAATGGGTGAAGGTACGCGATACGCCACGTAATCCGCTCGCCGGAACACTCAACCTTGTATCCCGCAGTGGTCCCAAGCCGACGGACCGTACGATGCAACTTCTCCGTCGATACGACCTGGAAAGCGAACTTCACGGCGATCGTGCCTCGCTCTTGGCTCGTCTCGAAGACATTCAACGACGTGAGCCAAATCGCGAACACGAATACGCGATGGCCGAAGTCGCGTACATCACTGCCACGCAATCGGAAAAGCTCCATCGCCGGCGAGCGCTTCAGTTCTACGGAACCTCGCTGATCCACGCCTATCGATATTTATTCGACTACAAAGATGACGTGCCTGGTCGACGCGAGGCCTTGGCGCTCAATCCGTACGACCCGCAGTTCCGTGGCGCGTCAGACCTCTACAATCAATCCCTGGAAGGAATGATTCGACTTGTGCGGCAAGAAGGAGAGCTTCGTCCCGGCATCTCGCGAAGCGTCACGACAGCCAACAACACCTGCTCTTTCGAAGTTTGCATGCACAGCACCGGCTGGCACGCTGAAGACATCGACCGCTTGGAGTTCGTCAGCGACTACCAAATCAAAGGCTTGCAAAACCATTACCATTCGTATGGCCTAGGAGTGCCGCTGATCGCGGTTCGTCGCGGCCACCCAGGGAATGGGGCAGCGGAGCACTATTATCCAGAGAACATTTGCTTCCCGGTTACGGCCTTCCTCCGCGTCGAGCGCCCGGCCGGCGACACCAACAAACAAGTCACGGCGGCCAAGCCGATCGGCTCATTCATACCGCGAGATGCCCCCATACCGTCGATGGGCGACCCTTCGGCGCCGCATTTTATTTTAGAACTCTACGATTCCCTCGATCGACAATCGATCGAAGTAGCGAATCGCGGCGTCCCACTTGAAGCCGACCTAAGCACACCGTTGGCATATTTCTTAAACCAGCCACAATTCAAAGACCAGGATCTTTCCACGATCGGTTTGCTCCGACCCGGCGAGGTCAAAAAGCTACAAGGCCTCTACATGCTCGAGCCGTTCGACGACAGCAAAATGCCTGTCGTCATGGTCCACGGCCTTTGGTCCAGCCCGATCACTTGGATGGAGATGTACAACGATCTCCGCAGCGACCCCGAGGTGCGCAAGAACTACCAGTTTTGGTTCTACTTGTACCCGACCGGCCAACCTTTTTGGACCAGTGCCACGCAGATGCGCGAAGATCTCGCCATGGTGCGGCGCGAGGTTGATCCAGACAGGCGGCATCCGGCCCTCGACGAAATGGTGCTAGTCGGCCACAGCATGGGCGGCCTGATCGCGAAGCTGCAAACCGTCGAAAGCGCTGACGACTTCTGGAAGACCAATACCGATCATGCGTTTGCCGAGTTGAAGACGGATCCAGACACCGTGCGGGCTCTCGCAACAACCTACTTCTTCCGTCCCAATCCGTCGATTCGTCGCGTTGTTACGCTGGGCACACCGCATCGAGGCAGCCCATTTTCCAACGACCTTACCCGTTGGGCAGGCAACAAGCTGATCATGCTGCCGCGAAAAATGCTAGATAACCAGGACCAGCTCATCGCGGCGAACAAAAATTATTTCCGCAACAACGCTCCGCTGGAAATCAAAACCAGCATCGATTCGCTGTCGACACATTCGCCGATTTTCCCGCCGCTGCTTGCCGCGGCGCCGGGACCGTGGGTAACGTACCACAACGTGGTAGGCCGCGACCCGAACCCCGGCTGGAAAAAATACATTGTCGGTGAAGGCGATGGTGTCGTGCCACTGGCCAGCGCCAGGCTCGATGATGCTCCGAACTTAAAGTCGCAAATCATCGTGCCATCCGACCACAGCAACGTGCATCGGCACCCGGAAAGCATCCTTGAAGTACGGCGCATTCTCTTCGAGCAATTGGCCGAACTGCAAGACTTCCCGAATTCATACCGTGAGCAAGTAGCTCAAGGCAAAGACAAGTTATCTCAATAGCCCGCGGGGCAGACATGCTTGCCTGCCTGCAGACAAAGAGCGTCTACCCCACGGAACCGACTTACCGAGTTGCGCCGTGTTCCATCATCGATCGAAGCGGCGCGTCGCCCGAAACCAGCTTGGGCATCAGCCCTACAACCTTACTACGAGGTACGCGGCTCAAGCTGACCTTCGGCTCGACATCTTGCGACGTCGCCCAACGGCTTGCTCCAGCAACACCACCGACACAAGCCAAACGCTTCGTTGGCTTTGCTTCGGCCAGTTCTATCGTTGACTCCGAGGCTTCCTCATCTCCTTCTTGAATGAAGGAGAGCTCACCACGAATCACTGGCACATTGTCTGGCGCTTCAATACCGAGCCGTACTGCCTTGCCCTTGGTCCGCAAGACGGTGATGGTGATATTATCGCCGATTCGAATCTTTTCCTGATACTTCCGTGTTAAGACCAACATAGAAACACTCCCTTGGTTGGTTAGAGAAACCGTTTTGACTAAAGACTAGAAATCCACCCTCCCACTCAAATCCGCTAGCAACATCTGGCGGACCTGCGAGCCACAGTTTTCGTTTGGCTCTGCGTCTTTACTACGCAGCCCGTGTGCCAAGGTGCGGCAAAAATATCAAGAGTTTTCCAAACTAGTGTGCTGACAATTACTTAACGACAAATGCCAGCACAATCACGTACACTGCTGGCAGTGAACGTTTACACAAAAAATTGCAAAAAGGTACATTGAGGATTGGCCAAATTTGCGCCGAGGCGACCGATTCAATGCCTCGATGATGCTACATGCGAGCGGCTATACGCTGCTGCAGGACACCCTCAGATCCTCCAAGGCAAGCGAGGAGATACGACGTAGTGGTCCTGCCAACTCTGATTGGATGTCGGGGGGAGAAGGGTCTAGGTTCAGCCTCAAGCGCGTTTTCCGGTAATCGTAGGACGGACAATCCTGTCCGTCGATTTCCCAAAGACGGACAGGATTGTCCGTCCTACAGACAACTCGGCGTTCGGTACCAACCACAAACGCTATCAGCACCCTCTCAGAATGACAGTTGTCGATAGACGCAGCAGTAGAGGCAACGCGGGCCTGTCTTCTACGGCGAACGCCACACCTTGCGATCGACCCGAGACGGGCCGGCTATATAGCCTAGCCGTCTCGGCCAGGTGTGCTTTATCCGTGGGGACGGAAACAGAACATCACGGTTCACTTTAAGAAGCAGGGGTTCGAATTCCCATGAAAAGCCAACGAAGAGCGATTTACACTAACCCTCGCCGCCGTCGTCTACCAAGATCGATTCCTGCAACAACTCGACTTCCTGCTCGTTATGGTGATCGATTTCGGCGATCAATGATCGTAGATCGTCGCAGACTCGCTCAAAGCGTGGCTCGTCCCATTCTTTGATCTCGTCCAATTCGAGCATGAGCTTTCGCAACCGGTCGCGAAAACGAACGTGATCCTGCGAAAGGTGTTCGATTCGTTCTTCCATGTAAGGCTTGGCTTCAACGACGTCGGTCATATAGCCCCCCTCGTTCTCGATCGACACCACACGATCGAAATGGCGCTGAAACGACTTAATCGTAAACTGCAGGCTCGACAGCTTTCGCGGCATGCTGACCGCCGGTGCTTGCCAGTTCAGCGTGACCAGCACAGCCTGCTTGATATGGTCAAAAATCTGTTGCTCCATACAGGCCATCGAGGCACGAGATTCGCGAAGTGCGGACATAGTATGTCCTCCGGAAATCACGGACAACAAAACGATTCAACGATTACGATCGTCGTAAATTAACCGAACAACGCGGCAGGATGAAGAAAAGGAGAGATGATCGGTATCCGCGCGAAAAGGCAGCCCTCAATATAATGCCTCAATTCGAGAAATCCACACGAAATAATTACAAATCAAGACAAGTAAGCTAAGTATGTAGCAGCAACTGTCATGCCAAGCGATGCATGACTACATTCTCGCGACTCAATCGTCTGCCAGGGGGCGCCGCCGTCCCTTCTTTCTTTCTCCAACAGACCGTTTTTCCTTGAGGCGCGCTTCGCGTGCGGACCGAGGTGGGGCTGTTTTCCTACGCTTTTTACGCACTTTAACTGCGTCGGCAATGATTGCACAGAGTTTCTGAAGACAGTCGTCGATGTTCCTGGCCTGGTCGCGATATCGCTGACTGGACAAAACCAATTCACCCCGATCGTTCATCCGCCGCCCCAAGCGGCTAATTACGCGAGCGCGGAACTGCTCCGGAATCGCCTCACTACTGGCAGCAGGCCAACGAAGGACAGCCTTGGACGCGACCTTGTTGACGTTCTGGCCGCCAGGACCAGAGCTGCGGACGAACGAAAACTGAATCTCACGCCGCGGGATCGCGATCTGGGCGTTGACCTGAACTATCCGCGAATCGGTCATGCAATTGAACGCTGTATGGTCACGGGCACCAGCTCTCCAAATGCGGCCTGCGACTGCTCCAACAGAGTCCAATAATCGCAGCCTTCAATATCTGGCCCCATCAGCCTCACATCATACGCACCGGCGTAGCCGGCGTCTTGCAGCATGGTAACGATTTCCACAAGTGGCAGCCGACCATGCCCCAACGGGCATCGTTCCTGCTCAACGCTTGCTGGCTGCAGCCGATCGCTAAGAAAGACGATGCCGAGATGCTGAGCCAATGCTTCTATCAGTTGCCGTCGGCGTATTTGCAACGGAAAATGGTAGGTATCATACGCGATTTTGAGAAACGGATTGTCGACTCGCTCGACCAATTCGATCGCCGATTCCAGACTAGTTAGAAATGTCCAGTCCTGCGCACAGGCCGGATGCATTGGTTCAATCGCCAGAGGCACTTCCCACATCTCGGCGATGGGCAGCAGCTCGTCGAGCGCCATTCGTAGCAGCCGGCCGGCATGGCGAAAGATGTGATTATTTCGGCCACCTGAGTAAATCACTAGGCAGCCCGCGTTGACCAAACCAGCCACACGAATCGCCGAGGCCGCATCATCGATGCTGTCGGCCAGTGAGCGGCCATCGCTGCCAGTGAATCCTCCCGCCCAAGAAACGTTCGATACGTTCAGCCCGCTCGCCTGAAGTAACTCGACCACGACGTCTTCATTTTCGTCACTCAGCTTTTGCCGCCAGACTCCGATTCCACTGTACCCGGCCTCTCGATAGTTTTCCAAATCTTGCCCCAACGACCAACGATAGGTCGTTAACTGGTTCATCGAGAGAAGTGACATACGAAGCAATCCCCTTGTCCAAACAACGTGATGCGTCACTCGCTAGATCGCGAACAGCGAAAGAGTATGCGTTGGGTTGGCGCACATGTAAAGCTGAGATATCGATAACGTGCAAAGTACGAAATCTGGGCGACATCGGTGACGCAAACCAGGTATTTCTCAGCTATTCCCGGATAAAAATTCTTGCCTAATTTACGCTTGACTTCTCCATCGCTAGCACGAACGGGACTTTGCATCGCTCCCGCGACCACCGACCGGAATAGCTTGAATACATTATCTCGCAAGAGCCAACGTTACGGTTCCAACAAATAATGATGCAAAGGGGGCGTCGACTACCGCCCGCTTGGTGAAGCCGTTTGTTTCTACTGAATTGCATTGTGGTGCGAGGCAATTTGTTTCGAGTTGCGGGTGGACACTTCGTGCGATTCCATTCAGAAGCGAATGAGAGCTTATTCCCAATAGTCACAAAATTAAAAACCGTTGGACTAGGGAACAATTTGGCTCATAAATGACCAACACGATCACAGATCGACCATCACGCCTCGTTTTCAATGAATCAAAATGCGGGTTTATCCCCACAAGATTGATCGAAAAGCCTGGGGACTAACCCCTGTGCGGGGAAAAGTAGTCCCCCTTTTGCTTTTCTCTGCTTCTTGTGCCGACTAGAGTAAATAAGAGATCAACAGCCTATTTACCTGTGGATCTATTGCAGAATCCAGAACATTCTCGAGCCAGACGAGTTCACTGGAGCAACGATGTGTGGTGCAGCACACATCGCCGAATGCGGCAACAGGAAGTTTGGGGCAAACTCCACATCGCGTTCGACATTACTGGCAGTAGCCGGGCGCTGGCGTTTGCGCATCGGTTCTCTACAGAGTTTCATACTTTTACTGATTGGAGTGTACTGCACAATGTCGATCGAATTGCTTATTGCCGACGATCATGAGGTCGTTCGCGCGGGATTGAAAACCCTACTCGAAGGAACAGACATCCAAATCATTGCGGAGGCGACGGGCGGCGATGAGGCGCTCAAGCTCGTAAAAAAGCACCGGCCCTCCCTTGTTCTACTCGACATCAGGATGCCCAATGGAAATGGCCTGGATTGCTTGGCTCGCATCAAGCTTGACCTGCCAGAAATACCGGTCGTGATGTTTAGCAGCTCGGATAATCCGACTTATGTCGCCCGCTCGGTGGCGTTGGGTGCGTCTGGTTACTTATCCAAAGGCGTTGGCCGCAAGGAATTGATCGATGCGATTCACGCGGCTGCCAGCGGCGAGAATATCTGGTCGCGCGAGGAACTACGTCGAGTCACCGGAGCCCTTGCTGCACCTCGCAGTGGAGCGGAGCACGAGGTATCTCTTACCAAGCGAGAAAGCGAAGTGCTGAAGCAATTGGCTTTCGGCTTGACCAACAAAGAAATAGCCCAATCCTTGGGCATTAGCTACGAAACGGTTAAGGAACACGTCCAGCATATTCTTCGGAAAGTTGGCGTTTCCGACCGTACACAAGCAGCCGTTTGGGCGGTGCGCCGCAATCTCGTGTAACCCCGCCGTGCAAAAATTTCCTGCGCAATTTCCCTTATTATCTTGCGTGGGAAGAACGGAGAGTGGCTACCCGGTGGGACAAGTGCCTGCGCAAAAAAGCGGGCCTCGAATGAGCCAATCACAATATTGACTCGACACAGCAGTCAGGGGCAAGGCAACCACTATGCCACTTCCATTCGAGGCCCCGCGGGCCAGCAGACTGATTGTGGACAAATCTCAATCTCAAACATGAAAATCGAGACCCAGCCACGTACTCCGATGTGGACGCATCTGTCGTACCGTTCACGTCGTCGTCCCGCTATCCTAGGCAGCGTCGTACAATCTAAGTTGTCTTAAGATAAGCAGTTAGAGTGAGACAAAACCTGCCTCCACAGGCCCCCGACAGCCTGACAAACCCTATATACTGCTGGGTAATTCTTGCATTATGCTACGACATTAATTGCCCAAACTGTGGCAACGTGCAGCAGTTTTGGTATACGGTTGCTTGTGCCGTTAGCCGTTCGACGAGCGTATCAAATTGAGACAAGCCGGCGGGTATCCGAGACATAAACTCTTCCGTTACAATAAGTTCCTGCCCAAAGTTCCTACGCAGATGTAGCCTGCCTGGCGTTAGCTCAACAAAACCGTCGTAGACGCCACATGATGAGCGTATCTCAACCTGAGACGGCTAACCTCTCTCTACGTCGTGCGACGCTCCCAGCCATTCATGCCCGGCGCGTGCTCATCAGCATGAACCCCAAAGCCGGGTCGCGAAATCGACATGAGCATGTATCAGAAATTAAAGCGGCATTGCAAAACCGTGGCTTTGAAGTCCTCATGACGACCGATCTCGCTGCTTTACGCGAAATGGCCAACGAGAGCCACGAATTGGGGCTTTTGCGAACGGTACTGGCCATCGGGGGCGATGGAACTGCCTCGGTCGTGCGAAATCATGTTCCCCTGGCAATACCGATGCTTAACGTTCCAATGGGGACGGAAAACCTGCTGGGTCGCTACGTTGGGCAATTACCCACCGCACAAGCTGTCTGCCGCACGGTCGAGGAAGGAGTCGTTGTTTCGCTGGACCTTGGCAAAGCAGGCGACAAAATCTTTCTGCTGATGCTGAGTGTAGGCTTCGACGCCGAGGTGGTCCGCTCGCTGCATGAAAACCGCCGGGGCAACATCCGTCGCTCCGCCTACTTCTTACCCACGCTACGGGCCATCCGCGGTTACACCTATCCCCAATTGCGGCTATATTTGGACTCCGACGACGACACGACACCGCCACGGCTTTGTCGTTGGCTGTTCGGCTTTAACCTCCCGCTCTATGCGTTGGGACTGTCGATCGCGCCGGGTGCCGTGGCCACGGACGGCCTGTTGGATTTGTGTACATTCGAACGGGGCGCGGTCTGGAGTGTAGCCCGGTATTTATGGCACGTGATGCGAAATTCCCATCACTCTCTGCCGGATGCCGGCCGTTCCCGCGTCAGCCGTTTTCGCGTAGAACCAACCACTTCGGCCAACGTTGCGTACCAGATTGATGGCGACTTCGGCGGCACGCTGCCAGTCGACGTCGAAGTCCTCGCCGGTCAGCTACGGCTGTTGGTCTCCCGCGAGACCGCCCTCCGCCTTGGCTTTTCCGTCGAGTTGTAACGCGAGCTTGATAGCTTGCCCACCTCATTTCCGAACAGGCTTATTGTGCCCAACAACCCCGCTGAAATTGGTCCCTATCGTTGTGGCAGCGGCCAAAAGCTACTGGTCATCGCCGGCCCATGCGTTATCGAAAGCGAATCGCTGACGCTGACCATTGCCGAGCGATTGGCCGATGTTGCCCGTGAACTACCTATTCAGTTGGTTTTCAAAGCTTCGTTCGATAAAGCGAATCGGACGAGTGCGAGCGGATTCCGTGGCTCGGGAATCGAGGCCGGCCTTCAGGTGCTCGCCCGAGTGGGCGAGGTAACCGGGTTGCCAGTAACGACTGACATCCACGAGCCGTCTCAGGCAGCGATGGCTGGTCAGGTCTGCGCGCTGCTGCAAATCCCCGCCTTTCTTGCACGTCAAACCGATCTCCTGGTCGCCGCGGCCAGCACGGGCCGGGCCGTACACGTCAAAAAGGGCCAGTTCATGGCGCCTGGCGACATGAAATACGTCGTCGAAAAACTCTCGGCGGCCGGCTGCCAAAACATTTTATTGGGCGAGCGTGGCACGTTCTTCGGCTACGGCCGATTAGTCAACGACTTCCGCTCGATTCCCGTCATGCAATCGCTGGGCGTGCCGGTCGTATTCGATGCGACGCACAGCGTCCAAGAACCCGGTGGCCTGGGCGGCGCCACGGGCGGCAATCGTGCGATGGTCGAGCCTCTGGCCCGGGCCGCGATGGCGATCGGCGTTGATGCCTTGTTCTGCGAGACCCATCCCGACCCCGACCGTTCTCCCAGCGATGGCCCCAACATGGTGCCGCTCAATGACTTTGCTCCGCTCCTGCGTCGATTGATTGAAATTCGCAACCTGACCGACCAATTGAATCGGGGAGCATAGCGGCATGGGGAGCTTAGTATTGAAACCTCTGACTAAGACAAATGCCTTCCTCCTCGCAGCCATGGCTTGCCTCGCGCTAGCAGGGTGTCGCGAAGACAAGAAGCCCCCCGCCAAACAATTGCAGCAGAACAAGCTGCGCGAAGCCGACCGCGGCGAAGCCGTGCTCAAGGCTGCCGTCGCTCAGCTTGGCGATCTGCCTTCAGCCGTCGATACCGAGTTGCGCCCGCCGGTGGTGTTGCTCGACTCGCGAAAAAGCTCCGATGGCAAGGATGTGCTCGCTACGTGTACTGCTAACCCAAAGGCGATCGACGTGTACAACGTGATCAAAGTGCCTGCCGCGAACAGCCGCTTTCGCAGCTTGGGCGTCCAGTCGGGCGATATCCTCAAATACTACGTCAAGGAAGACGAGACGGTCGACGCCGATAGCCGCAGCGCTGGCTACTCACGCCAACTCGCCATGGATCTTCCCATAGCGCAAGTCATCGACGACAACACGCTGCTCCTGGAAGCCGGGTTGAACCAGCCGGTCGTGCCCGCGCGGAAGATCGAGATTTGGCGTTATGCCAATGAACGCTTGCAAGAGATTCACGACAAGCTCGCTATGTACGAAGTTTATCGCCGGCCGGCGATCGGCTGGGAGCCTGCCCCAGACGACCAGGTCTTGAGCCAGGTGATGACGTGGCTCAATCAATGGATTCGCCAAAGCGATCCTAAGACCGATTGGCAGCGTGATGCGCTGATTGATACGCTCAACGCCAATTTGAAGAACGATAAAGAACTTGCCAAATTGCTGGACACTCCCTCACTCACGGCGCGCGTATTCAAATCCGACGACCCCAATTTCGAACTAGGCGTATTCGACGATGCCCGCCATATTCAGGAAGCTATTTGGCTCCGCGACATCTCCCACTGGGCGCATGGCGAAGGCTTCGACGACGTTTCCCGTGCCACAGCGCTGTTCGATTGGACGGTGCGTAACCTTCAGCTTGAAGCAGGCGATAACGCGATTCCGCGTCGCCCGTGGCAAGCCTTGCTACACGGCCGCGGCACAGCCGAACAGCGAGCCTGGGTCTTCGCACGCCTTGCTCGCCAACAAGGCCTTGATGTCGTTATTCTCTCGATCCCGACCACTGCGCCTGCCGACGACAAGGCAGAGGAAAAGTCGCTTCCCGCGAAGTTCTGGGTCCCGGCCCTTCTTTCTGAAGGCCAGCTATACCTTTTCGATACACGTCTCGGCTTGCCAATACCAGGCCCCGATGGCAAGGGCGTGGCCACACTGGAACAGGTTCGGAAGGACGACTCCCTCCTACGAAAGCTCGATCTCGATGGAGAAAAATATCCGGAGACATCCGAAACGCTTAAGAATGTTGAAATCGACTTGATTGCAGATCCGTTCACGCTCTCTCGTCGTGCCAGCCAGTTGGAAGCTAGCCTCTCTGGCGACGATCGGTTGATTCTCGCCACCCAGCCCAGCCAGCTTGCGGAGCGTCTAAAATCGATTCCAGGCGTCAGTTCCATTCGTCTGTGGAACTTCCCGCTCCAAACCATTGCCGAGCAGTTGTCGCTGGGCAAATCGGCCCGTCATCGAGATGCGTTGCAGTTCGAGCCCTTTGCCATGCGTCCAGGTTTGTGGAAAGGGCGCACTCGACACTTCCAAGGGCGGCACGAAGAAGCCTTAGGCGACAACCTCGATCGCAAACCGAAAGACAATCGCAAAACGTCCGACGGCTACCTCAGCAAGTCGGTCCGCCCCACTATGAACGAAATCGTCTCATCTGGGTCGGAAGACAAACAGCGTGTCGATGTACTGTCCAAACTGAGCGCCGGCTACTGGGTCGGCCTGATGGCGTTCGACGACGGCAAATACAGCGTCGCTCAAAGTTGGCTGAGCCGCCCCGAGCTAACGGTCCCAGGCTCTCCGTGGGCCTTTGGCGCGGCCTACAACCTGGCTCGTGCGCTCGAAGCTCAAGGCAAATTCGAAGACGCCGCGAAGCTGCTCGAGGCGGATAAGTCACCTCAGCAACATGGCAATAAGCTGCGCGCCGCCATCCTCAGAGCGAAGCCGAAGCCTGCTCCCGAGAACCAGACCAAGTAATGCCCTGGCAGGCTTTAGCTGACCAACCAAGTACGCTCTTGATTGTTTTACGAAAACGCTGCTGGTTTTTTGCGACCTTCCCTCTGGCGAATGATTCGACCGTAGCCTAACATGCAGCCCAACTGTCAACAAAACCCTGGCAAACGGTTGGTTACCGAACAGTTTACGGGCCGCATATCGATTAGCGAAAGCGGCTGATTCACTCAAACAGGCCGGACTCCACTCGCCCTATGCCCGCCCGTTCATTATCAGTTGCCGGAGGCCTTGTAATTGCGATCGTGGCCTTCTTCGCAGCACAGCACTATGGCCTGACCACCGCCCAAGCCTGGACGGCTGCTGTCACTGCGTTGTGCGCAGTCTGGTGGGTCCTTGAGCCAATCCCCGTCGCTGCCACAGCACTGATCCCCATGATCGTCTTTCCACTCGCTGGCGTGCTGAACGAAAAACAAGCGGCAGCCTCGTATGGCGACCCCATTATCCTGCTCTTCATGGGTGGGTTTATGATCTCCAAAGCAATCGAGCATTGGGGGGCGCATCGCCACATTGCCCGTGCGATGATCTCAGCAATCGGCGGCCACAGCGGCAGCCGCATCGTTCTCGGCATGCTCGCCGCCACGACGCTCATCAGCATGTGGATGTCGAATACAGCCGTCGCGGTCATGATGCTTCCCGTTGCCATTGCGCTCGTCGATCGTGACAAGTCGGGCAAGCTAGCCGTGCCATTGCTCTTAAGCGTCGCCTACGGATCCAACATCGGCGGCATCGCTACTCCAATCGGCACACCGCCCAACGGCGTGTTCCTTCTTGTCTATCGCGAGACAATGAATCAGGGTGTAACCTTTTTTCAATGGATGTTGTTTGGCGTTCCACTGGCGCTGATCATGATGTTCGTCACTTGGATATTGCTCACTTGGCGAATGGGGAAAGTTCCAGCCCTTGACCTAAAAGAACAGGAGGATTGGACGCCTCCTCAGATTCGCACGCTCTTCGTCTTCGGGCTCACTGCTTTAGCGTGGATCACGCGCGAAGTTCCCGCCGGTGGCTGGCAGACCTTGATTGGTTCCTCGGGCGAAGGAGGAGACACGCTCGTGGCTATTGCCGGCGCACTGGCCATGTTCCTGATTCCCGCAGGAAACGGCGAGCGAGGCCGAGCGCTACTCGATTGGAAAACGGCCGGCAACATTTCGTGGGGAATCTTAATCCTCTTCGGCGGCGGCCTGACGATTGCCTCTGCCTTCAAGACAACTGGGCTTTCAAGCAAAGTCGGCGATCTAGTTCAAGGGATCAGCACTTGGCCCACGCTAGGAATCATCGCCACGGTTTGCCTTGCCGTAACTTTCCTTTCCGAGTTCACGAGCAATACCGCAACCGCCACGATCCTCATGCCGATATTAGCTGCAGTCGCCAAAACTAATGGTATCAATCCTGCGCTATTGATGATCCCTGCTACGTTCTCCAATAGCCTGGCTTTCATGATGCCTGTCGGCACGCCTCCCAACGCCATCGCGTATGGCACTGGCCATGTCCGAATGAGCCAGATGGTACGAACGGGGCTCGGGCTGAATCTTGTCGGCGCCGCGATTGTGACGCTCTACTGCTGGTGGCTGCTGCCGCTCATCTTTGACTAATCGTTCTTCAAACGCTTTCCCCTGCTAACCAGCCCGTACTGAACGCGGCTTGAAAGTTGTAGCCACCAATAAAACCATCGAGATCAAGAATCTCTCCGGCCAAAAACAAATTCGGCACTAGCTTGCTCTGCATATCGCGCGAATCGACCTCATCGAGCGCAACGCCCCCTGCGGTCACCTCCGCTTTCTCAAATCCGCGGCTCCCCGTAACGTGAATCTTGCACCGCTTCAGTTGTTCCACCAGCTTCGCACGTTCGCTGGCAGAAAGTTCCGCCAATCGTCGATCCGCTGTAACTTCACCACGAATGAACAAGGCATCGAGCAGTCGCCGCGGCAATTTATCGGCAACTACTGTCACCGCCAGCCGCTTTCCCTCCATCGTAGCAAGACCTCGAAACTTCTGATCGATCTCCGCCTCGGCAACTCCTGGAAGAAAATCGGCCACGATCAAGAGCTTTCGCGGCTCGATAGATCCCGTTACCGCTCGGCTCACATCCAGCACGGCCGGCCCAGACAACCCGAAGTGGGTAAACAACATCGATCCACACCGCTCGATGAGCACACCCGGCGGTAATCCGCTGCGCCGCCGCTTGCCTTTCGATGGCGAACTGTCCGTAATGCTCGGATCAACGACTTGCAACTTCACATCGGGCAGAGTGATTCCCTTAAGGTCGCGCACCCATAGCTCGTCGCTAATGAGTGGTACCAGCGCCGGCCGCGGGCGGCGAATCGTATGCCCCAGACTGGCAAGCCACGCATAGCCGTCTCCCGTCGTACCGCAACCGGGATAGCTTTTGCCCCCGGTGGTCAACACAAGCCGTTCACAATCGATCGTGCGGCGCGAGGTTCTGACAGCAAACCGCTCGGCACCACGCACGATCTCCACAACCGGCTCATCAAGCGCCAGTTCAGCACCGCTGCGATGAAGACGAGAGAGCAGGGCATTGAGAACATCCAAAGCCCGATCGCTCTCGGGAAAGATTTTTCCACCTGCTTCCGTTTTGACAGCCAGCCCTTCTTCTTCGAGCAACGCAATCATTTCTCGCGGCCCTAGCGCTGCCAACGGCGAGTGCAAAAATGATCCAGCCGAACCAAACGCTGCGATGATGCCGGCGACGTCGCAATCATGCGTAATGTTGCAACGCGTCCCCCCCGACATCAGTATTTTGACGCCCGGCTTGCGATTCTTTTCCACCAACAGAGTTCGGCGTCCGCGCTCAGCACTTCGCGTTGCCGCCAGCAGGCCCGCGGCTCCCGCACCGACCACGACAATGTCGTAAGAATGGGCTGATTTATCTGAGGCGGGCATAACTACAACTTGTAAATTCGACGCATTTTCGGTCACATTTCTCAAACAACCGCCCTAGATTGTAATCGGCATGCCATTCTGAGCCGACTCAAAACTGGCCCAACGTGGCGGTTTCTTCTTACAATAGGCTTATGACGAATTCGCCGGCCGGAACAGAGACGATTCAGCTACATCGATGCCTCCTGCGCCACTGGTGGATCGTTGCATTCCTACTCGCCTTTTCGATTCTTTCGCAAAGAGCCGCTGCCGCGCCCGCCCTGATCACTGTCACTCAGACGCAGATCGGCGTTACGCCCATGTACATCGGCTACAACATGGGCCACTATCTGCCTGGCAGCAACACCTCGGCCTGGGTCGACTACTCCGGCGTCAACGCGTTTCGCGTTTGGCTGAGCGCTGGCGACTACGAGCCGACCGACGATATCAGCCCGCTGGGCGATGGCGTCACTAGCCTGGCTACGTTCAACGCACGCAAAGCACTCCTTCGCGCCGACCCGACGAATCCGCTCTACATCAATTTCTCGAAGTTTGACAATCGCTTCAAAAACTACGTCCAGAACGGCCGCAATCAGGTCGTCGCCAACACCATCCTCAGCGACCTGCACGCCCGCGGCATCACACCAGTGATCGAGATGTCGCGTTCTACCTCTTGGTCAATGTCCACCTGGGGCGGCAAATGGGAGCAATGGCAACATTATTACGCGATGGCCTACTATATGGGCCAACACTACGACATCGAGCGCTATCAAACCTACAACGAACCTGACCAAACGTCATCGCCCGTTCCGCAAGCCGAATGGATCGAGCGCCTGAAAATTTCGTCCGACGCGATCCGCTCCGCGATTGCCGACGTGAACCGCGATTTCGGCAAACAGCTTGTCGCCAATGTTGCCGCCCCGGTCACGATCAACGGCGCCAACTCGATCGACACCTGGGGCAAAGCGGCCCTTGAGCAAAACCGCACCGACTACCAAGGCAACACGGTCGACTACGACATCTTTAATACTTACGACGTGCATCGCTACGGCGCGACAGGCGCAACGTTCGCTGCCGACATGCAGACTTTCAAGACGAAAATTCCACAATATAACCCGAGCGACCAGATGATGCCGGTCGTTTACACCGAGTTCAACCGCCGCAACAGCAGCTCGTTCGCCGGCTCGAGCGATACGCTCGACACGCCCACGATGTTCACCGGCCTCGCTGATGAGTACCTAGGCGCCATGAGCGGCGGCGTCACCGGCATGTACGCCTTCAAATTCAGCCAAACACTGTGGGACCACGACAGCAATAGCTCCACGCCCGAAGTCCCACAGAAGACTGGCTTCCACTTCGTCAACGACGATTACAGCACCGGCGGAACAGACGACATCACGGGCGCTACGCGCGGCGCAGGCGTCGTCCGACTGGCAGCCAAAGCCTTCAAAGGCGCTCGCCCCCGTTTCAACAATTCCATTTCGGCCAGCCCTTCCAACTTTCAGGCCGCCACGAGCTACGACGCCGTCTCGGGCAATTACTATTTATTCAGCACCAATCAAACTACCAACGAAACGTACGACCTGACAATCAATTTGAGTAATTGGAACATTCAGCCTGGCACGGTCGTGTCGGTCGAGGAGGTCAGCGCCTTTCATCACGGCGAGGTGACGCGACTCGTCACGGTGCCCGCCTCGAAAACCATTACGCTGTCTCAACCCCGCCAAAGCGTATGGCTCATGACCGTGCCTGAAGGTCAACCAGAGCAGCAGGTTGTGCTGACGCCGACTGACGATGCCCGAGTCCGCAATAGCGATAGCGCCAGCGGCGAAGTGTACGCCGACAAAAACTATGGTTCCCTGACGAATGCTTACGTGGGGCGCACGCCCAACTCGGCCCGCTTCGACTACGCTACGTACATTAAGTTCGGAATGGGTGGCTACCATGCCGACGAGCTTTCCCGCGCCCTCTTTCAAATCACCGGCAAGAGCACCAATATCAACAATGGCGCGCCTGGTTCGATCCTATTTCACGTGTACGCCCTTACCGACGACAATTGGAGCGAAAACACGATCACCTGGAACAATGCTCCGAACCTTGGAGATCTTGACCCGAAAGTCACGGGCGTGGGCGCTTCCGCCTTCCCTGTCGGTCATTTGACGTTCGACAACGCCCAAGCCGAATGGGGACTCGATCTGACCGATTTCTTGCGCCAACACCCGCAACTCGTTGACGATGGCTCACTTACGTTGGCATTAGTGCGTGAAGAGCGCTTCATTGGAGACGCCGACCCATCACTTAGTTATGTCGAGTTGCTCATGAAAGAATCGGGAATCGCCCCCAAACTTACGCTGTTCGTCGACAATCGCCTGCTTGGCGACTTCGACTCGAACGGCGTCGTCGACGCGGCCGACTACCTGGTGTGGCGAAAGTCGCTCGGCAAAGTCGGCACCGGCCTGGCAGCCGACGCCAACCGCGACAACGCCGTCACCACTGCCGACTACGACATCTGGCGCGCCCACTTCGGTCAGACCGCGCCTGGCACTGGCTCGCTCGCCGGTGGCGAAGTGCCCGAACCATCGACGCTCGTGCTTCTCGCGGCGCTGGTTTTCGGAGTGATGCCGCGGCGTGCTCCAAAAACAGTCTGCTGCCGATGAAAGAAAGCGTTACCATTCTGAAATCCCGGCTGCTTGTGTTCGTCGCCATCGTCAGCGGGTTCGCCATCCCAGCACAGGCTACCGAACGTGGAGCCTGGTTCTGGTATCAATCCTCCGACCCGAATGGCGCCGCCAATGTCGTCGGCAACAGCACCAAGGAAACCGAAGCCATCGCCTTCATGCAGCAATGGCAAATCACACGACTCTACGGCAGCTATTCGAATCTTCCAACCTCCAGCCCCGCCACGATCGCTGCCTGGAACAAGAAACTTTCTCTGGCAGGTATCGAGTCGTTTGTCGTCCTTTCCGACGCGAATCTGATCCTCCCGGCCCAACAGGCCAACCTGCAGAATCTGATCACAACGCGACTTGTCAATTTTAACAACGGTCGCGGCGATCCACAGGAACGATTCGCGGGAGTCGAATTAGATTTGGAACCTCACACGCTCGCCCAATGGAACGCCGGGACCAACGCCGATCGCCGAACGTTGCTATTAAACCTCCGCGATGCTTTTTCAACCGTTCGGCAACAACTTCTCACGGGCGGCTATGGAACAGCGCGACTGAGTGCCGCGCTGCCGACCTGGTTCGACAGCAGCAGCACCATCGGTTGGATAAGCCCATTGGACCGCGACCAGTGGTTCACAGACATCAATACTTCTCTCGACACTATCAGCCTTATGGCCTACGAAACCTCCAGCATTAGTTCGATTCTCAGCAGCACGTCTTACGAACGAACATCATTCGGTAGCGACGCGATTCTGGCTCTTCGCAGCAAACTGGGTGACGAATGGGCCACTTATAACGACTTCGTTGGCGCACTGGTCAGCGTTGAATCACAAATCGGCGTAGGCATCGACATCGAAAGCTATTATCGCTTGCGAGAAATTGCCCCTTCTCCTGCCATGGCCGGTGACTACAACAACGATGGAATCGTCGACGCGGCGGACTACATCGTCTGGCGGAAAGAAGGGCCGCTTTTCAACGATCCGATTCCCGGCACTATGCCAGATGACTACACCGTTTGGCGTATGCGTTACGGCGCCACCACCTCGGCATCCGCCGCTTCCATTAATTCTAACCCTATACCCGAACCGCGCGCCTCCACCCTATTCCTCTTCGCGCCGGTTGCAATGTTCTTTCGCTGGACAACTGCTAATTCTGGAAAGCACCGTCAGGCCCAAACCCAGCTAACCTGAAAAAGCCCAACCAGCGTCCCAAGACGGACCATACGGAAAGACGATCCACAGACAGCGGCCAAGAGGAGCCTCAACAAGATATCCCCCCCGAAAAACTTGGGAAGGGGGATGGGAGAATTAAGTGGACAGGGGCGGGATCGAACCGCCGACACCAGGATTTTCAGTCCTGTGCTCTACCAACTGAGCTACCTGTCC
>CAZJWY010000059.1:0-25304 GCA_964549545.1 uncultured Planctomycetaceae bacterium
ACGTAAGAAAGCATCTTTCGGCAGTTAGGCATAGATCAATCTAAGGGACAGTAGCCGACCAGTGCCAGAACTCAGTTCATTTTGCGATCTCGTGCGTTCAACTCGTGAGCTCTGGCTGACGTGTGGACAATCAAAGAACTAATTGAGACAGCGGGGGCAGCGCCAATGATGATTCTCGCTAAGGTCTACTACATGGGATGGTGGTTCCCAATCATGGTCGGCGCAATGATTGGGCTTATCGTTGTGATTGCAAAGCGGAAGAAATAGTTGTCCCACCACTTAGATTACGAGTGCCTGCCTTCAACCCGATCACGACTACAAGATGAAAGACTGCATATGACGTTGAGCAAGCAAATTGGAGTTGTCGCTTTGGTGATCGCTGCTGCCGCGTGGGGGCGCACGGCGTGTGCAGCAGGCGACGTTGTTTTTGAAAAGGGGATCGAGTACTCGAACCCGGATGATCAGCATTTGCAACTCGACATGGCTCGGCCACGTGGCGGGGGGCCCTTCCCTGCTGTGATTTGTATTCATGGGGGCGGATTTCGGGCCGGGACGCGTGAAGGGTACGACGGGCTGATCAAGAAGCTGGCGGAGCATGGATATGTGGCGGTGACCGTGTCGTATCGGCTCGCGCCGAAGTATCCGTTTCCGGCGGCGGTGCATGATGTAAAGGCGGCGGTGCGGTGGCTGCGAACGAATGCGGCTAAGTATCACGTTGATCCGGAGCGGATTGGCGCGACTGGCGGGTCGGCGGGCGGGCACCTGGCGCAGTTTTTGAGAGTGACCGGCGGGGTGAAGGAGTTCGAGGGGGACGGCGGGAACGCGGAGCAGTCGAGTCGCGTGGCATGTGTGGTGAATTTTTATGGGCCGAGCGATTTTACGAAATCGTATGGGAAGAGCGTGGATGCGGCGGAGGTGTTGCCGTTGTTCTTAGGCGGCAACTTGGAGCAGGCGCGGAAGAAGCATATTGAGGCGAGCCCACTGTATTGGGTGACGCCGGATGCCGCGCCGACGCTGTGCATCCACGGCACGAAGGATCAATACGTGGAGTTCGCGCAGGCGGAGTGGATTGTCGACAAGTTGAAGGCGGCGGGTGTGGAGGCAGAGCTATTGCCGATGGTGGGATCGATGCACGGGTTTAAGGGAGACGTGGAGGAGAAGGCGGAGGCAGCGATGATTGCTTTCTTTGACAAACACCTGAAGAAGTGAATCAACAGGACAGGATAACAGGATTTGCGGGATTAAGAAGTGCAGAATACTATCCTGTTAATCCCGCAAATCCTGTTATCCTGTCTAATTTCAGGCCCGTGCGATTGGCTTGAACAGCTCTTTGAGTTGATGGCGGTGGCTCGACTCGTCGCCGTCGCGCATGACGCCCCAGCGGTTTGCCTGCCAAACGTCTCGGGCAGACAGATCGATCGCGGTGAGCCAGCCGTATTTGCAGCAGGCGGTGTCGATGCACATGGCGAAGCCGAGGTCGAGGATTTCGGCGTCTTTTTGTTCGGTATGGCCGACGACGACCGTTTTGCCGGAGATGTGCGGCTTCTCTTTGGCCGCGTCGAAGAGTTCCCAGCGGAGTGAGTACTCGGGCTGATCGGCCATTGGGAGGTCGGCCACGTAGTTGGCGTGCGTCAGGATGAACCGGTCTGTTTCGTAGTAGGGGACGCAGGTGTCGAGGAGCGCCCAGTGTTCGGACGGGATGTCGGCGAGCGTGGCGCCGAAGCGGTAGGAGTTGAGCGTGGCGACGCCGCCACAGTTCTCCCAATAGCGGAGCGCCTTCTCGTTCTCGCGGGCAGCCTGCATCATCTCCTCGTGGTTGCCTTTGATCAGGACGACGTGGCACTCGCGCTCGAGGGCGATGATGCGATCGAGGACTTCGCGGGTTTCTTTGCCGGAATCGACCAGGTCGCCCAGGAAGACGATTCGATCATCCCGGGTTGGCGCGATCGAATGGAGGACGACGTCGAGCGCGTGGAAGCAGCCGTGAACGTCGCCGATGGCGATCAAGCGACTTGAACCCATGCTAGATTCGGCTGCTAGTAATAATTGGGGAGTCCGATGGTTCAACGATACACTTCTGGAGTGGGTGGGGCAAGCAGGCGGCGTTTGCGGCGGGGATGCGCTAAGCCGCAAGCGGCGGAATGAATGTCGGAATGGTCGACTTGGATGGTGTTTATTTCGACATTTGGAGAAAGATGTGGCTTGTCGGAAGGAGTTCGCGAGGGGAAGAATAGAGTAGGTAGTTTAATGGCTTCCTGTATTTTCGCGGTTTGATCGAGAGGCACGTTATGTTGCAAGGGAATGTTGGAGTTCGGTTGATCGGTGCTTGTGTATTGGTGATGGCTGGTCTTGGCATGGGGCCGATGGTGCGGGCGGCGGAGCCGAAGTTGGAAGACGTTGTCCGTCGAGGATTCGAGTTTTTGGCGAACGCGCAGAACGACAAAGGACAGTTTTCGCCGAGGATCGGGGCTGGTGTGACGGCGCTGGCGGTGGCAGCGGCGGCACGGCATAACGTGCCACTGGATGAGCCGCACCTGGCGAAGGCGCTCAAGGCGCTGGAAGGGTATGTGCAAGCGGATGGCGGAATTTATGGCAACGATCGGTTGCGGAATTATGAGACGTGCGTGTCTATTCTTGCGCTCAGCGAAGCGAACAAGAAGGCGGGCGACAAGCGTTACGATACGATCTTGAAGAACGCCGACAAGTTTTTGCGTGGCTTGCAGATTGGCGTGGCCGGCGACGTTGACAAGGACAACCAGAACTATGGTGGTGTCGGATATGGTGGGCCGGAACGACCGGACCTGTCGAACACGGCTTTCTTTATCGAAGCGCTCAAGTCGCTCGATACGCCGGCGGATGATCCGGCGATCCAGCGGGCGCTGGTGTTTGTGTCGCGCTGCCAGAACCTCGAGGGACAATGGAACGATACAAAATTCGGGCCGCTAGTGAATGACGGCGGGTTCTATTATTTGATTCCGACCGAGAAGGTCGATCCGAAGGATTCCGATCGTTACACCGAGAATGGCGGGTTGCGCAGCTCGGGGTCGATGACGTACGCCGGATTTAAGAGCTTGGTTTACGCGGGGCTGACGAAGAGCGATCCGCGGACCGAAGCGGCGTTGAAGTGGATTGGCAATAACTACTCCGTGACCAAGAATCCTGGGCAAGGTGACGCGGGACTGTTTTATTACTACCAACTGTTCGGTAGCGCACTGGCTGCGTCGCAGTTGGACAGGGTTACGACAAAGGAGGGCGAGCGAGATTGGCGAGCTGATCTGGTTGCGCAATTGGCCAAGACTCAGCAGGCGGATGGATCGTGGGTGAATACTAATCGGCAGTTCATGGAGAACGATCCGAATCTTTGTACGGCGTTTGCACTGTTGGCGCTGTCGCATTGCAAGGACTAGAGCAGATTGCTTTTCGTAGTCATTGAGCGTGTTGGTGGAGATTCGGCCTTGCGGCCGACGCTAAATGTCTTGTGTTCTTGGGTGTTATTTAGTGAGCCACGTGTCAAGTAAAGTTGATGACGCTGGGCTCCCTGTGACAGAAGCGGCGGCGCGCTGTTCGTCGTTGCGGGCGGGGCTGCGGCGGGGTGCTCGCTATTGCGTCGGCTTTTCGTGGGCGCTGAACATCGCCCTCCTGGTGGTGGCGTTTGGCTGGGTTTATCTGTTTGGTCAGTCGCGTGGCGTCGTTGAGTTGATGACGCATTTGGTTGCGCCGGCGGCCTCACCGGGGATAGTCATTCTCGATCCCTGGCGAGTGGGCAGCGGTGTGGTGATTGGGCTCGTGGCTGGCGGCCTTGCCACGTGCGCCTGGGGCGTGATGCTGGGGAGCTTGTTTGCGGGAAGCGCGCGGTTTCGCACGACGCGAATGTGGCTGGTGTTCATGGCGGTGACATGTGGGTGGCTGGGACTGATAGTTGGTTGGCAGACGATCTATTGGCTGGGACAACAACGTCGCGTGAAGCCGGCGCTGCCGGCCGCGGACTCGATGGTGAGTGCGTTGCGCGGCGCGTGGCCGAAGAGTGATAGCGCGCTGCCGGACATCGGGCCGTTTCTGGCGTATCCCGATGGCGCACCGACGACGCTGATGACACTGGGACGCGCTACGTTTCCAGAGACACAGTTAGCCTTCTCGGCGGTGGAGAAGACGGGCGAGAACGCGATGCGGTTTGAACTCGCCGGCGCGGAGGCGGGGGCGTGGCTGGAATGGCGCGGGGATGGGAGCGAGCCGCGGTCGTTCGTGGGGGGGCTAAACACCAAATATGAGGTTGGGCGAACGGCCCGGTTGAGGCCGGAGTGGTTTTTGGTGCGGTATCGGGCGGCGGGATTGGCGGAGGGATCTGGAGAGCGCTAAGCCACAAGCGGTGGGGATGCAAGCGGCGAGAAAATGAGGGGGAATCTGGTCTGACGTGGGTTGTGGGCGATTGCTAGAATCTTCGCCCCGAACCTTGGGGCGGGTTACTCGTCTTTGATGAATGTGGCCGGGATGTCGGTGGAACTTTGGCGACGCCGTTTGGTGGAGATTCGGCGTGGCCGCCGACGCTAAAACGAAGTGGTTTTTTTCGGCGATTGTTCTTTTACCTTTTGAACACGTGGCACTGCTGTGGCACATCTGGCGTTTTGCTTTTGTTGTTTTGTTTGGGGCACTTCGTTTATTCTGCTGGAGCGCGTGACGCACGTGATGGGGCCGGTGGAGATCGGCATCTGGCGGATGCTGAGTGGGGCGGTCGTCGTCGGCGCGTGTTGGTGGACGCAGCGCGATCAGTACCGGATGACAGTGCGCGATTTCGTGTTGATCGCGGGGGCGTCGCTGCTGTTCACGGCTCCGCCGCAGATCATTCAGGCCTATGTGCTCGAGCAAGGCTTTGGGCACGGGTTCTTCGGGACGATGGTGGCGGTGATTCCGCTGCTGACGATCCTCGTGTCGGTGCCGATGCTGGGCGTGCGGCCGACGGGGCGCGAGTTGTTTGGCGTGCTTGGTGGGCTGGCGTGCATCTTTCTTCTGGTGGAAGAAGGGATGCAGCGCGGGATGTCGGCGGGATTGCTCACGCTGACGATGATCATTCCGCTGTCGTCGGCGGTGAGCAACACGTTTTACAAATGGAAGCTGCCCCACGTGCCGGCGGCTCCGCTGACGGCGACGGTGCTCGTCGTGTCGGCCTTGGCATTGATGCCCTTGCAGGCGGCGCCGCGGTTGATGGCGTCGCTGAGTATTGCTCCCCCGGTGGGTGCGCATGTATCTGCGGGGGCGGTGACGTATTTGCTGCTGCTCGGAATCGTGGGGAGCGGTGTGTCGACGATGGCGTACATCTGGCTGGTGCTGAAGCGTGGACCGTTGTTTGCGGGGATGACGACTTACGTAGTGCCGGTGATCGCGCTGTTGTGGGGGACGCTCGACGAGGAGGCGATCAGCAAGCAGCAGGCGCTGGCGATTGCTGGGGTGCTGGGGATGGTGGCGCTGGTGCAGGTGAAGGGGGCGAAGGAAGCGGGGGTTGACGCTAAGCCGCAAGCGGCGAGGGAGGTGGAGATGCCGGTTGAGCTGGTGACGCTGCCGATGCGGGAGATTCCGCTGAATGATCGGCGGGCGGTGCAGGCGGAATCGCAGGTTGCGTGAGGTCATTGTAGGACGGACAATCGTGTCCGTCGGCCGTTCTTTGCAACTGTACCGATTTTTTATGCGATCGGTTTGACGGCCGTGATGGTTCGTCTTACCTCTTTGCGGTTTCAACAGACGGACAGGATTGTCCGTCCTACGTGAATATGTCTATGCATCCTTGGCTTGCAGATCGTACGGCGAAGTTTGATAGTTCGGGCATCCGCAAGGTGTTCGACCTCGCGGCGAAGATGAAGAATCCGATCAATCTGTCGATCGGGCAGCCGGATTTTCCCGTGCCGGATGCTGTGAAGGACGCGGCTATCGCGGCGATTCGGGGCGATAAGAACGGGTATAGCCAGACGCAGGGGATTCCGGAGCTGCGCGCTAAGCTGCAAGCAGTGGTCGATGAGCGGTATCGGCATGCGGATCGGCGGGTGCTGGTGACGAGTGGGACGAGTGGGTCGCTGGTGCTCGCGGTGCTGGCGATGGTGAATCCGGGGGACGAAGTCCTTATTTTCGATCCCTACTTCGTGATGTATCCGGCGCTCGTCGAGATGGTCGGTGGCAAGGCCGTGATGATCGATACGTACCCGGATTTTCGGATCGATCCGGCGAAGGTGGCCGCAGCGATTACGCCGCGTACTAAGTTGATTTTGCTTAACAGCCCAGGCAACCCAACGGGCGTGGTGACGAGCGAAGCGGATCTGAAGGCGGTGGCCGAGCTGGCGGCGAAGCACAACATTGCACTCGTGAGCGATGAGATTTATCGCGAGTTTTGTTACGACGCGCCGCTGGTGAGCGCGGCCCAGTGGAATGATCAGACGATCGTGGTTGATGGGTTCAGCAAGACGTATGGCGTGACCGGTTGGCGGCTGGGGTTCATGCATGGGCCGGCGGCGGTGATCGACAAGATAACAATGCTGCAGCAGTATACGTTTGTGTGTGCGCCACATCCGTTGCAATGGGCGGCCATGGCGGCGCTTGATGTGGATATGAGCGAGCATATCGCGGCGTATCGGCGGAAGCGGGATCGGGTGGTAAGCGGGCTGACGGAGGCGGGGTACAAGGTGGTGCGGCCCGGAGGCGCTTTTTATGTGTTTCCGGAGGTTCCGCAGAGTACTGGCGGAGCCAGTGGCACCCAGCAACAAGGCACTGCTGGGCAAGCCAGCGGTGGCACGCGGGTGACGGGCACCGAATTTGTTGGACGGGCGATTGAGAAGGAATTGCTGGTGATTCCGGGCGGGATTTTTAGCGGGCGGGATACGCATTTCCGGATTTCTTACGCGGCGAGTGATGCGACGATTGAGCGCGGGTTGGCGGTGTTGGCCGGGTTGCGGTCGTAGTTTGTTGAGATTTGTAGATGGCGGCGTAAACGCCGCCGCTAACTGATCACTGGACGCTAGCATGGGCGGTCATCTGCCTTGTGGTGCGGCCCGCGGGTGCTTATACTTCGCCGCCAATTTATCTATTCGCCGGGACATGGTCAGCAAGGAGGCTGGCAAATGAATCTGCTGTCTCGCAATGTCGGACTATTAACTGTTTTGTTCGTCGCGTTCGCCGCGCTGCCTCTAGCCGCGCAAGGCGTGGTGCCGGCTGGCGGCACGGGTTGGAAGCCATCGAGTGGCGGTGGAAACGCGCGCCACGATGCACCGGCTCCGAATGGGCAACTGGTCACCGCGCCCGCTGCTGCGGCTCCTGCGCCGAATGGGCAGCCCGGTGGCGAGGTCACGCCTGTGGAAGGTGCTCAGGCCAGGCCGGTCACGACGCCGGGCGTGACACGAGCACAAGTTACCAAGGGCAACCCCACCTTGCCGAACGACAAAAACCAGGTTTGGCGCGAGTATGATATTCGCCCCTATACGCAACGAGTGACGTCAACCGCTCGGCCCGAGCAAGCGATCGTGGACTGGATCTTGCGTGAAACCGGTTATGAGGCCTGGCACTCGGAACCCGTGGGGCTGTTGAGCGCCAACCGCGAAGTGCTGCGTGTGTATCACACGCCGGAAATGCAGGCGGTGGTTGCTGATATTGCCGACCGGTTTGTGAACTCGGCGGCGAGTGCTTACGGCTTTACGCTGCGTGTGGCCACGGTGGGAAACCCCAATTGGCGTGCGAAGGCGCTGACGATGATGACGCCGCTTCCGACCCAGTCGCCGGGCGTGCAAGGTTGGCTGTTGGCGAAGGAAAACGCGCGGCTACTCGTTGCCGAGTTGAGTCGGCGGACCGATTATCGCGAGTACAATTCGCCGCAGCAGATCGTGAGCAACGGTCAATCGATCCTGTTGTCGACGATGCGGCCTCGATCGTACATTCGGAGCGCGGCAGTGACGCAGACGGCATGGCCTGGCTATCAACCGGAAATGGGAACCATCGAGGAAGGTTTCTCGCTGGAGTTCAGTCCGCTGCTCGCGCTCGATCTAGCGTCGGCCGACGCGGTGGTGAAGCTACGACTGAACCAAGTGGAGAAGATGCTGCCGGTGAAGCTCGATTTGCCGACGACGATCGCGCCGAACCAGCGAGTGCAAGTGGATGTGCCGCAGATGACGTCGTCGAACCTGCACGAGCGTTTTCGCTGGCCGACGGACAAGGTTTTGCTGCTGAGCATGGGCGTGGTGGCCACGCCGGGGAAGGCCAAGGACAATCCGATTACGGATGCGGTTGCAGACGCCATGCCGATGTTTGTTGGCCCGCCGCGGGCAGATGCAATTATGTTTATTGAGAGTGCGGGCACCGTGGCGCCGCAGCCGGAGCCAACCACGACGCGGGCGGCTAATTTGCCGCAGCAGACGTTTCAGGGAAGGTACTAGAGATTGCGGATTTGGGATTGCGGATTGCGGATTAAAAAAACGCGGGATTCGCGGGCCTGAAGCGGCATTGGCACTGACCGTGACCTCTCGTGCGTCACGTGCTATCTTGAGTGGTCCATGAGTGCTTCATCTGATGATAAACGCCGGGTTGTGATTACCGGGCTTGGATTGATTTCACCGCTGGGAAATACGCCGGCCGCGTTGTGGAGCGCGCTGGTGGCGGGCAAGAGTGGCGTGGCGACGACGTCGATCATGCCGGCCGATCGCCAGCCCTTGAAATATGCGGCCGAGGCCCGCGAGTTTACCGGCGAGATTGAGGACTTTGGCCCGCTCGAGAAAGAGCGGAAGAAGGCCATCAAGAAAGGCCTCAAGGTGATGTGCCGCGAGACGCGGATGGCGGTCGCCGCGGCGCAACTTGCGATCGCCGATGCTGGGTTTACCGAGACGCCAATGGATCCGGAAGCCTCGGGCGTGGTGTTAGGCAGCGACTACATGCTCACGATGCCGGAGGATTACTCGCTCGGCATGAAGACCTGTGCCCCGGGGGGTGAGTTCGAATACGACAAATGGGGCAAGGAAGGTTTGAGCGACATGGCGCCGCTATGGATGCTCAAGTACCTGCCCAACATGCCGGCCAGCCACATTGCGATCTACAACGACATGCGGGGCCCAAATAACTCGCTGACGATGCGGGAGGCGGCAGGCAACCTGGCGATTGGCGAAGCGTTCCGGACAATCCAACGAGGCCACGCGAACCTGATGGTTGCTGGGGCGACGGGGACACGCGTTCTGCCGATGCAGGCGATCCACGCGCTGCAGACCGAGCAGATGGCGGCGGAGAATTGCGATCCGACCAAGGCCAGCCGGCCGTTCGATAAAACGCGCACCGGTATGGTGGCGGGCGAAGGGGCGGGGATGGTCGTACTCGAAGAACTATCGACGGCCAAGGCTCGCGGCGCGACGATCTATGCCGAGGTGCTGGGGCTAGGAAGCGCAAACGTTGCCGATGCGAACCTGCATGGCAAGTGCGACGTGGCACTGGAGCGAGCGATGAAGGCCGCGCTCCGCGACGCGGACCGATCCTCCGAAGAGGTGGGGCATATCAACGCGCATGGCCTAAGCGCCACTGAACGCGATGCCGAGGAAGCACGAGCCATTCACAGCGTGTTTGGCGCTCGAGCAAGTGATGTCCCGGTGACGGCGCTTAAAAGTTATTTTGGCAACTTGGGCGCCGGTGGTGGGGTGGTTGAATTGATCGGCAGCGTCCTCGCGTTGCGAGAGGGGAAATTGCCCCGGGTGTTGAACTACACCACGCCCGATCCGGAGTGCCGCTTAGCCGTGGTAGCAACCGACGGGATTCCGGCTGGCCGGAGTTTCTTGAATTTAAGCGTGACGCCGCAGGGCCAAGCGGCGGTCTTGTACGTGGCGACGTTGGAGTAAATTGCGCTAAGCCGCAAGCGATGGGATTGAGGGGGCTTGGTTTCCTTAGCCCCCTGCCCTGTGTAAACACCCCTGTCTCCCAGTAATAATCGGCATAGCCATTTCGCGTGGCATTCTATTTCGTGGCAGCGGATGTTGCGGTCTGGTCGCTAGGTATCCAGACTGGAAATAAGGCGGCCTACTGGCCTGTCCAACTTGACGGCAGATATGATGTAGGTTGCCGGGCTCATCTCAAACGGCATCTGATTTGCGGTGCGATAAGTCCGGTTGCGTCGGCAGTTGCTTTTTACAGGCAACCGATTGCGAGACATGGGAGTGACCGCCATGCCACTCCGCTGGATTGGGCCTATCTCAACTCCAACGGCATCGGATTACGGGTCGTTTCGTTCGGATCTTCATCGCTCGGAGCAAATATCATGAGCACTCAGGAAAAACTCGTTGGCAATTGGAACCAGTTCAAGGGGAAGGTAAAGCAGCGATGGGGGCAGCTTACCGACGACGAACTGAGCGAAGTTGAAGGCAATTTCGACCAACTCGTTGGGTTGGTGCAACAGAAGACAGGCGAAGCCCGCCAGCAAGTTGAGCGGGCGATTCATGAGCTAAGTCATCAAGCGGGCGGTGCCTTTACGGAGGTCACAGAAACGGCTCGCCAGTATGTGGATCAAGCCAGCGAGAAGTTGCGTGGCGCGACTGACCAGATTCGGGAGCAGGCCCAGGGCTATGCGGAAGACGCACAGGCGATGGTTAAACGCCGTCCGGCCGAGTCGGTGGCCGTGGCGTTTGGAGCCGGTTTGGTCGTAGGCTTGCTCGTGGGAGTTGTCGTGGGGACGCGTGATTAGAAGCCGCGCTAGGACTTATCGAGATCGCATTTACCCCACGTTTTTTTGCAGGAAGGAAATCAAATGGCTGCTAATCAAACTTCGAATCGGAGTCGATCAGGCAACGGCAAAGGCTCGAGCCATTCCGTGACACGGCGCGCGGAGCCGGAGCAAGACATTGCAGCGAGTGCTTATCAAGCCGCTGGCGATATGGCCGAGCGGGCCACGGATTATATTTCTCAGAGTGCGGCCCACGCGCAAGGATGCATCCGCGAGCATAGCGGCAAATCGGTCATGGTTTCTCTGGTAGCTGGGTTCGGCATTGGATTATTAGTGGGCCGAGCACTAGCGAAGCCGGCGGAACCGCGGTTGCGCAGTTATCGCTCGGCGGCCGAGGGGATCGGCCGACGGTTGATCGATCGTATTGAAGGAATGATTCCCGAGACCTTGGCGGAGCATTTTGGTAAGTAAGCGGGGGAAGTAGCTTGGGAAATTCCAAGCACCCTCACCCTAGCCCTCTCCCATAGGGAGAGGGAATTTCTAGTCCTCTCCCAGTAGGGAGAGGGGATTAGATGCCTATGACCATGCCTGAGAATTCTGCTGACGAGATTTGTAAGCGGATGGCGGAGCTGCGCCGTGAGTTGACGCATGACGTGCAAGACGTAAGTCGTAGTGCGAAGGCGATGACGTCGCCATCGTATTATGTGAAGAAGTTCCCCTGGGCCACGCTGGCCGTGGCGGCGGGCATCGGCTACATGCTGATTCCGAAAAGGAAGCCAGCCCCACCAGCCAACATGGAGGAGTTGGCGGAGTTGCTCCGAAAGAACCAGTTGAACGCGAGCACGATGAAGGCGGAGGAGTCGCCGGGAGTAGTGAAAACGCTGGCAGTCATGGGGCTTACTTGGGCGGCGAGGGCGGGAATGAATTACATCGTCGATCAATTGACGACGGTGGCAACCAACGCGGCCGCAAAAGCAAAGGCCCCTAGCGAAGCGTCATCCCCCGCGGCGGACGAACCCACGGACGTTAATGTGTAGAGGAAGAAACGAATGCCTGCCCCCATCAATCGGCTGGAATCGATATGGTCGCAAAGCGAAGCCCAAGAAGGGATCGCCAACCGCGAGCCAACGGACTGGAGCGCTCGAGCCAAGTCGATGGAAAACAGTTTCGAAAAGTTTTTGGCAGAATACCCGAAGACAGCGATCCTGGCGGCGACGGCCGCTGGCATCGCGCTAGCCTGGATCGTGAAACGACGATGAGCACTACCAACGGCCGAGTTCGAGACGACGAGCCCAACGTGGCGACGAGTTTTTCGGGCCTTGCGCATGATGTGATCGAGCTGGGTGAATTACAAGCTCAGCTTTTTGCGCTGGATGTGAAGAAGACGAGCTTGAATGCGCGCGGGGCCTTCGTGTTGACTGTTGTGGGCGCCAGTTTTTTGCTAAGTGCGATCTCGGTTGGGCTATTCGCGTTGGCGGAGTTGTTGGTGGAAGAGCTTAAATGGGATAAATCAACTGCCGACCTTGTCACCGCTCTGGTCGGTGTGGGATTGGGGGGGATTATTCTGGCAGTGGCGTGGCGACAATGGCAATCGGGCATAAGCGCCCTTGATCGCTCGCGTGAAGAGTTGAGTCGGAATATTGCTTGGCTCAAATCGAGCTTGCGAAATCGACCAGCGGCCCCGGCCGACTTCAATAGGTCAGATCGGGTGGATTCACCGTCGAATCCGCGTTAAGGGAAAGAGAATTACTACTTCAGTTAAGGAGAATCTTACGATGGCTACTACTCAGACATCGACGCGAAAGAGCGTTCAACGGCTGCAGGAGGATTTGCGCGAGATTGAGCCCGCGGAAATGGGTCGCGATATGATCCAGTATCTGCGAGAGTATGCCCGCGATAATCCGGAATCGGCGGCGCTGTGGTGCTTTGGCTTGGGTTTTGTCTTGGGGTGGAAGTTGAAGATTTGGTAGGACGATTACGGAAATGCACCGCTCAAGCGTTCCCACGTAATGGCTTTGCCCAGAAAATCGCGCTAAGCCGCAAGCGATTGGGTAACGATCTCTGGTAATTTCTGGGCAACGCCCATGCAATTGCGTCCAGGAGCCGGACCGGTAAGCGGTCTGGCTCCTGTCGTATTGTCGACGATGAAAAGGCAACCGCAGCGAGCTTGACACTCACCTTTGCCCCATCTAATTTAAGATCAAATCATAGGGCGATGGAGTTCGCCTGAACTGCCGGCTTGATGCAAGCCGTGCTGATGACTCCTACTAACCACACTGGGTGGGAGTCTTTCTATTGGCCGATGCTGGCCGCAAGTTCGATTCCCCTCCAAGTTCGGCTGAATAGCGGGGACCGATATGCTCTTTCATTGGGATGTGCGCGAACATTGGCGACTCTTGCGTTATGTGGCGAAATGGTTTGCTCTTGTATCGACGCTGAGCATAGCCATCGGGTCGGCCGTCGCCTTGTTTCTTTGGAGTTTAGAGCGGGCTACAGAGTTTCGTTTTGCGTACCCTGCCCTGCTCTTCGCGCTTCCATTGGCGGGAACTGGGATCGCCTTCATGTACCGGCAGTTCGGCCGAGGCGCGGAAGGGGGCAACGATTTGATTATCGAGCAGATTCACGAGCCGGGGGGAGGGGTACCGCTTCGGTTGGCTCCGCTCGTGCTTGTGGGGACCGTTGTTACTCACTTATTTGGCGGCTCGGCGGGTCGAGAGGGAACGGCGGTGCAAATGGGAGGCAGCCTTGCCGGCGGTTTCGGTCGATGGCTTAAGCTCGATAAAGCTGAGCGGCGAACCTTGTTAATGGCCGGGATCGCGGGAGGCTTTGGCGCGGTATTCGGCACGCCTCTGGCAGGGGCGATCTTCGCGATGGAAGTCTTGGCGATCGGTCGACTGAGCTATGAGTCTCTCATGCCATGCCTGACGGCGAGCATTGTGGGTGACTGCACCGTTCGAATTTGGGGGATGAAGCATTCGCACTACCACGTCGCGGCATTGGTCGGCCCCGATCTGCTATCTAGCCCAACGCCACTCAGCGGCTTGCTCGTGCTGAAGGTTGCGGTCGCGTCGGTGGCGTTTGGCCTGGCGAGCGTGGTGTTTGTGGAAGTGACTCAAGCGTGTCACCACGCTTTCAAACGAATCGCGAAATCGCATCATATGGAGCCTGTGATTGGCGGACTGCTGGTAATTGCATTGACTTACTTGCTGGGAACACGCAGCTACCTGGGACTAGGCACGCTGGCGCCGCCAGATGAACCGAGCGCCGTGACGATCGAGTCGTGCTTTCATTCCGGAGGAGCTGAATGGTGGAGCTGGTGGTGGAAAATCTTGTTTACTGCCATTACGCTGGGAAGCGGTTTTAAGGGAGGAGAGGTTACGCCGTTATTTTTCATCGGCGCCGCCCTTGGCAACTCGCTGGCTCGGCTGCTGGGAGCGCCGATCGATCTGTTCGCGGGCTTGGGATTTGTGGCCGTGTTCGCTGGCGCGACGAATACGCCACTTACTTGCACCATCATGGGTCTTGAGCTTTTTTTGCCGGGAAGCACCGGACTTTTCGATTCAGGCTTTGCGATCTATCTGGCGATTGCCTGTTTTCTGGCTTACTTGTTCAGCGGTCACTCGGGCATTTATGAAGCGCAGCGCATCGGCACCGTCAAGTTCGACTCCTCGGCGGCGCCGTGCAATATTTCGGTGGGCGCGGCTCGGCGATCGAGGCCTAAGAAGAAGCAAAGGGAGTAGAGGTGCGGGAAGCGGCGTTGGTTTTGCAATGCTGGGCGCCGATCGCCCGGCTGGCCAATCGGTTGGTTGACGGTTTGGAAACGCATGATTAACCTGTCCGGATTGGGCAAACTCTCTCGAAATCGAGCCATGCCGGCCTTTCTCAGCAATTTTCGGGCAGTCACGTCGGTTCGCTACCGCTGCGTAACCAGTATGTTGCTGGTCGTTTATGTAGCAACGATGTCTGGCATTCCGCTGCCGGTTGGGCATGTCGTGCGGAAAAGCGGCGAGATGTACCCGTGTGCGAATTGTGCCTGCGGGTGTGCCTCGGCGGAGCAATGCTGGCGATCGTGCTGTTGCCATTCGCTAGCGGAACGAATCGCCTGGGCGCGGCGGCACGGAGTACGGCCGCCCGAGTTTGCGATCGCGGCCGCACGACAGGCGCGCATCGACTTGAGTTGGCTTGTGGAGCCGGGCAAGGCTTGTTGTGCGCGTGAGCTTGTGGCATCTGCTCCGAAGTGTTGTCAGGCAGGGAATGGCTGCTGTGATCGCCAGGAAGATCACGAGCATGGGCAGAGCAAGAGCGAGTCGAGCAAAGTGATCGGCTGGAAGGCGCTCAATTGCCAAGGACATTCGAGCACTTGGGTAGCTGCCGTGCCGCCTTTAACCTCGGCAAAGGTCGAACTCACTACCACAATAGCCCTGCTCCACTGGCTCGGCCCTCTCTCCTCAGAAGAAGCAATCAGTGTCGTATCTGTACCGGCGACACCTCCTCCTCAGAGCGCTTAATTGGTTTCATTGCGCTTGCATAGCGGCGCCGGGATGATCCCGGCTTGCTGATCTTTTGATTTTGCTTACTTTGAGGAGACTTCGCTCATGCGCGTACGCATGCTCGTATATTGCGCCTGCGCGGCAATTGTCGCATCGACGGCAAGTGCCCACGGACCACAGATTCAGATTACGGTTGATAACCTTAACAGCAACAAGATCGTTACTCGGCAAATCTTACCGGGTAACTCGTATTCGACGACGAACGGGCTGACGCTTGTGACGTCGATTTACGTGATGCCAGCGCTGCCGGTGGCTTTTTTGGGGCAACCGGTTTCCCGCATTCAACCGCTGGCCACGCAAACTTTTGGCCCTGGATTTACCTATGGTTATGACCAGTTTGTGAATCCCGGTGGAACGCGCCCATTTACGGCTAATCTCAACCTGCATGTCGAGGGATTGAAGATTTGGGATGGCTCGGCGTTTGTGCCGACAGGGGTAGGTAAAGAACAGCTCGGCGTGCTGGCAAGTTCGTCGAATTTTAACCCGGACACGGTGAAGACGACGACCAGCGGGGCCGATCTGCCGATTGCGATTGAGGCCAGTTACACGGCAGATGCACACACCAGCGTGCGCTACACGCTGCTCGGAGATGGGCTCGATCCTTATGCGGCAAGTCGCGACGGTATCTACCTGGCAACACTGCAACTCAGCGGAACGCAAGCATCGCCGGGTTTGGCAACGTCGAGTCCGTTCTATTACATCCTGAGCAAGAATGCGACTTCCGGTGAGCTGACTTCCGTGGTTAATAGCTTTGCGGCGAGCCAAGGAATCGATTCAAGCTTGATCCAGTACGCACCAACGGCGATTCCGGAGCCGAGCGCCGCTCTGCTGACCCTGCTGGGATGTGCTGGTCTTATCTTGGGATCGCGGGTCCGTCGCAGCGAGGGACGAGGCAAGCCGTGAATAAGCAGTGCTTGACGTTGAGATTGCCAACGGCGTGCTACGGCCGATCTTCCGGGCACGCGGTGTCACGATCCGCGTTTACACTGGTTGAGTTGCTGGTAGTGATTGCCATCATCGGCATGCTGGTGGCGTTGTTGTTGCCAGCCATCCAGGCCGCGCGCGAATCGGCGCGTGCGGCTTCCTGTAAAAACAACATGCGGCAGATTGGGTTGGCAATTCTTCAGTTTTGCGACATGCACAAAGGCGAATTCCCCGAGTGGTACCACGCGAAGCACGCTGCGGATGACGAGGAAGGCAAGCATAGCTGGATCTACACGTTGGCGCCGCACATGGAGAGCGTGGATTCGGTTCGGATCTGCCCAGATGATTTCTTGCTCCCCGAGCGTGAGATAGTCAAAGGCTCGAGCTACGTGGTGAGCGACTATTTGGCGGCGGACGACGTGCCCGGCCATGTACGCAACATCAACAAGCTCCAAGCGACCAGCAAGACGATGATCGTGTTCGAAGCCGCGGACAAACGGGAACGCAACCCCATTACTTATAAAGAGAATCGGCGAACGGAGTACGCCGACCCCAAATCGGATCACACACATTCATCGAGCTGGTTTTCGAAATCGAACCAGGATGATGGACTGGTGAGCAAAGCGGTGAAGACAGACATCCAATTGGATCGACACACCGGCACGGCCCACTACCTGTATGTTGATGGGCATGTCGAGGTGATCTCCGCTGCGCAGATCGAGGAGTGGATTGCAGCGGGATTTAACTTCGCAGAGCCAAACTAGCGACCATGAGGAATGACGACATGAGAGTAATCACCTGCGTGGCCTGTGTATTTCTACTGGCCGGACTGACCGAGCGAGCTGGGGGGCATGGCCATCCGATTATTGTCACGCAGGCGGATAACCGATTGGTCGTGAGTGGTGGCGTCGCAGGGGAGACGACTGGTTTTGCCAGCCAGATTTACGTTGAAACGGATAGCGCAGGCGATCCGCAGGATTATTTTGAGCCAGCCGACTTTGGTCCGGCTGTCTATTGGACAGTTCCCGGCTTGAATATTCTCGGCTTGCAGGAAAATAGCGGCTTATATATTCAGACGATTTCGCGCCCGGTTCGGATCTCGAATCCGGTTGAGGCACAGACGCTCTGGTATTGGGATCCGTCGTCGCCCAATAACAACAAAGTCGAACTAGCGCCGGAGGGCAGCCGATTGCAGATTCGTCGGAGTGCGGCCATCAATACTGTGTTAACCCCCACAACCTACCTGGCCCCGCCCCAAATCAAGATCGCCGATCCCGTCGCGGCCGACATGGGCTATCACAACCACGACTTGTTAAGGTATCTGCTTCCTTACCCTCTACCGGACGATGGGGCATATGCGTTTTTTGCAAAGCTGACTTCTAATCTGTATGCGCCGTCCGATCCTTTTTTAGTAGTAATCAACAATGGTGGGCTGAGTGGACCTGAAATGCTTGCCGCCGCGGCCGCGATCAATCGAGAAGCGCTGTTAGCCGGCGACTACAACCATGACGACAAGGTCGACGCGGCGGATTACGCAGTGTGGCGCAAGACGCTGAATTCCACAACGCTACTGGCGGCAGATGGATCTGGAAATGGTGTTGTCGATAGTGCCGATTTTGCCGTCTGGCGCGGAAATTTCGGTGCGGCATTCAGCGGGAATGGGAGTGGCAGTGAGCTGTCGCTGAATAGTGTGCCAGAACCGGGTTGTTGGATTTTATGCGCGTTTGGTGCGGGCATTTGCTCTCTTTTTTTCTCACTCAGGGCATCGCGTCACCCCCTGCAAAGCTAACCGCCGAGGCAGTCTCGATCGAGTTCGTCGTTTTACCGCTAAAAGCACTGCGGTGTGATCTTTCACCGGCTTGACACTAGCACTCGTGGGGGATACTCTTAAGGGTTCGCCAGATGCTATAAGTTGGTTTGGCGCAATGAGTTTCGCTGCGATAGGGGGGTTGGCGTTCTGCGACAGCTGAACGGGGTGGAGATATTGTTTCCACGCCCGGCCACTCTCGTGTGCCCTCGAAGCTCCACAATTCGAACAATACGAACAACTTGATTTGCCGTCGCCGTGGGCGAATACGCGGCGGAAAGGTAGCCATGAATCCCCAGGAAATTTTACGAATCGTCGATGCAATTCATCGCGACAAGAACATCGACAAGGACATCGTCTTCGAGGGGATTGAAGCGGCGATGGTATCGGCCGCTAAGAAGCACTACGGCGAGGAAGCCGATGTGACCGTTGCGATTGATCGTGAAGACGGTTCGGTTCACGCGACGTATGCCGGTCGCGAGTTGACGCCAGACGAAGTGGAAGAAACGGTCGGTCGCATTGGCGCTCAGACGGCCAAGCAAGTAATGATCCAAAAGATTCGCGAAGCAGAGCGCGACGCTCTCTTCGACGAATACACCGAGCTGGTTGGCCATATGGTCAGCGGCGTGATCCAGCGGTACGAGGGTGGTGCTGCTTCGGTGCAGTTGACAAATGTGGAAGCGATCTTGCCGCGTGGCGAGCAGATTCCCGGTGAAACGCACCATGTGAACGAGCGCGTGCGGACGACAGTGTTCGAGGTTCGCAAATCGGGCAGCCGCGTGAAGGTGATATTGAGCCGGGCGCGGCCGCAACTGGTGCAGCGACTGTTCGAGCAAGAAATTCCGGAAATCGCCGACGGCGTGATCCAGATCCGGGCGATGGCCCGGGAACCGGGCTATCGCTCGAAAGTGGCTGTTTCCAGCAGCGATCCGCGAGTGGATTGCGTGGGCGCTTGCGTTGGCGTGCGGGGCAATCGCATTAAGAACATTGTTGATGAACTGGCAGGCGAGCGAATCGATATCGTTCGCTGGGATGAGAACCTGGAAGTACTTATCCCCAATGCATTGCAGCCAGCCGAGGTCGAGCAAGTGATTCTTTGCAAGATGCTCGGGCGCGGAATCGTGCTCGTCCGCGAGGATCAGTTGTCGCTGGCGATTGGTCGGCGCGGGCAGAACGTGCGGCTGGCAAGCAAGCTCTCAGGCTGGGACATCGAGATTATGACTCAGGAGGAGCTGGCCCAAGCGATCGAGCGTGCGGTCGAAGGATTCAGCTCGATCACCGGAATCGACGAAGAGCTGGCGAATCGGCTCGTCGAAGAAGGATTCCTCAGTTACGACGACCTTTCGATCATCGAGCCAGATGCCTTGATGGCGATGGGCAATTTAAGCGAGGAAGAAGCAAACACGATCGTCGAGCAGGCGGAAGAGCGTGCCGAGGTAGCCGAGGCCGCCGCGGCAGATGCCCGCCGCCAGAAGCGTGAACAGGAACGTCTCTCTGAATTGGGTGGCGACGAAGGCGCCTCCGCAGAAGACATGGATGAATCCGAGGAAATAGGAGCAGACGAATTGGATGCCGACGCAACGGAAAGCGACGGTGAGGAGAACAGCGAATCGGCTGCAGATTCAAATGAGGAGCAAGCCGAAAGCAAAACGTAATGTAGATCCGGCGAGCCGAGCCGGACTTTAAGAAGATTGCTCGGAATAAGTCACCGGGCAGGCGTCGCTCGGCTCGCGGCGCCTACAAACGTGGAGAAGTTCACCATGGTTTTGTAAATGACTGGCGCACGAAACGGAGATATACTCTTGGCGGTACGCATCTACGCATTAGCGAAAGAGCTGAAAGTTGACAGCAAGGAACTGGTCGATATTTGCACGAAGGCCGGCGTCCCTGGAAAAGGGTCTGCGCTTGCGAGCCTGACGGAAGAAGAAGTCGAAAAGGTCCAACAGTTCCTCAAGGGCGGAGGCTCCGCCAAAGCCAAGCCGACCAAGCCAGCGCCAGTGGCCCCTCAGCGACCAACCGAGCCAGCGCGAACCGGCAAGATGCCGGTAATCGTTACGCCCAAGCCAGCCTTGCCGACGCGGTCGAAACTGGCCGATCCTGGCGAATCGACGGAGCAACTCGAGCCGGTTGCTGAACAACCAGAAGTCGTTGAAATACCGATTGCCGCCACATCGACGGCTGCCGAGGCGAGCCCTCCACCGGTGGAGGCATCGCGTCGTCCGGGGCCGTTGGCAGGCGCCATGGGGCGCGAACGGTACATCGGTCCCGGCGCAATGAGCGGTAAGATCCCGGTCGTTGGCGTCGAGTCACGACAGGGCGAACGCAAGAAGCAGGATGGCGGCGGTCAGAGTGAGCGTTCTCGCCCGGCCGTCAAGCTCGCGCCGATGCCAAAGACCAGGCAACCCAGCCCGCAGCAAACATCATCTGAGCCGCCCGCGCAGAAACCCGATTTGCGATTGCCGGCCGAACTGCTCGGAGCCAGCAAGCAGGGCGCGAAGCCGCTGGCTGCCCATCTGCGCCGCCATGAACGAACGCTGGACGAAGAGAAGAAGCAGCGTGGCTTAAAGGGTCTACGCCCCCCTGGCTCGCCAGCGCCTCTGCCGGCAGGCGAGGAAGAAGATCGTCGCGGTAAAGGCAAAGGCCGCCGTGGCAAGGGCGGCACCACCGAAGGCGAAAGTGAAGAAGGCAAGCCGATGCTCGGAGGCCGCGAACAGCGGCAACTCGCGCGACGTCGCGTGTCGCCCACTCTCGACGGCGAGGAGCGACCACAACGATTCGGCCGACGGCCGCGACGGATGGTCAGCAGTGGGGCGAGCACAGCCGCACCGCGCAAAGAGCTTGTCACGGTTCAATTGCCCTGCACGGTCCGTGAGCTATCCGAAGCGGCGGGCGTATCGGCACCGGAAATCTTACGGATTCTAATGGCCGAAGGAGTGGTGACCAACATTACGTCGCTCATGGACCCAGACATGACCGAGCTCGTAGCTGCTGAGTTGGGCATCAAAGTTGAGTTCAAGCAGGCGGTCAGCCTGGAAGACGAAGTCATCTCGAATCTAGAGAACCAGGTTGATGATCCCGAGGACATGATCGAACGTCCGCCGGTGATTACGTTCCTGGGGCACGTCGACCATGGAAAGACGTCACTGCTGGATCGCATCATCGGAATCAACGTCGTAAGCGGCGAAAGCGGCGGCATCACGCAGCACATTCGCGCCTACTCGATCGAGAAAAATGGCAAGCGGATTTCGTTCGTCGATACACCTGGCCACGAAGCATTTACCGAAATGCGGGCTCGTGGCGCCAATGTCACCGATATCGCCGTGCTGGTGGTTGCTGCCGACGATGGCGTGATGCCTCAGACGGAAGAGGCGATTAGCCATGCCCGCGCCGCCGAGGTGCCGATCGTTGTCGCGCTGAACAAGATCGACCTGCCGGGAATCAACTTGGAACGCGTCTACACGGGCCTCAGCACAAATGAGCTGCAGCCGAGCGAGTGGGGCGGCGAAATTGAAGTGGTAAAAACCAGTGCCACGAAGGGAACCGGCATTGATGAACTACTCGATACGCTGTTCACGGTTGCCGAACTTCACGAGTACAAGGCAAACCCCAAGCGACCGGCGACTGGTACTTGCCTCGAAGCGCAGCAGGAATCGGAACGGGGCATCGTGGCCAAGATTCTGGTTCAGAACGGCACGTTGCATGTCGGCGATGTGCTGGTGTGTGGTGATTCATACGGTCGCGTCAAGGCGATGTACGACACGCTCACGAACAAGCGAATCGAAGAGGCGGGCCCCAGCATCCCCGTGAATATCACGGGTCTGGACTCGGCCCCGAGCGCCGGCAGCCGGTTCTACGTGCTCGACGATATTGCCCAGGCCCGCGAGATCGCGAGCCATCGTTCGGCGAACGAGCGCCGTACAGCACTGGGCGAATCCGGCTATCAGCACGTTACGCTAGAGAGCCTGTTCGATCGGCTAGATCTATCGGGCGAGCCGCAAAGGCTGAATATCATCTTGCGGGCAGACGTTCGCGGCTCAATCGAGGCGATTGAGAAAGAACTGGCCAAGCTTGATCATCCGGAGGTCAAGGTCCGGCTCCTGCAAAAGAGCGTCGGCGGTATTACCGAGGCCGACGTGACGCTGGCCGATGCCTCGGATGCGATCATCATCGGCTTTAACGTAGTGCCCGACGACAAAGCCCGCGCAATGGCCGATAAGACGGGCGTACAGGTTCGCCGCTACGAGGTGATCTACAAAATCACGGACGACTTGAAGCTGGCCTTGGAAGGCATGCTCAAGCCGGAAGAACGCGAGGTCGAACAAGGCCGCGTACTCGTGCAGCAGGTGTTCAAAATCAGCCGCGTGGGAACCATTGCTGGTTGCCGCGTACTTTCGGGTGTTGTCGAGCGTAATAGCCGTGCCCGAATTATTCGTGACAGCACGATCATCGGCGATTATGCGATCGATACGCTCCGTCGTGAAAAGGATGACGCGAAGGAAGTCCGCGAGGGCTACGAGTGCGGCATCAAGCTGGCTGGCTACAATGACATCAAGGAAGGCGACCTGTTCGAAGTGTACAAAGTGGAAGAAATCCAACGGAAGTTCGATAGCTAGGAGAAAAAGCAGGGAGCCAGGAGCAGGGAGCAGGGAGTAATACAAGTCGATTTACTCCTCGCTCCCTGCTCCCTGCTCCCTGCTCTGCCATGTCCTCACGTCGCGTTCTAAAAGCCGCCGAAGCCATCCGTGAAGTGGTGAGCATGGCCATTCTGACGGACCTGCGCGATCCGCGCATCGCAGGCGTGACCGTGACGTCGGTCGAAGTTTCACCCGACATGCGGCAGGCGAAAGTCCGTGTTTCGATCATGGGCAGCGAAGCTCAGCAGAAGCTGTGCCTACACGGTCTACAAAACTCGGCCGGATACTTGCAGAGCAAAATCTCGGACCGCATCGATACGCGGTACACGCCTCGCTTGCGATTCGAGATCGACGAAGGAATCAAGAAATCGCTGGCCATCAGCCGGATGCTTCACGAGCTTTTGCCAGACACCAACTCGTCGCCGGATAATACAGGCGATGACTCGGACGTGGCCGATGGTGACCCGAGTAACGATTAAACGCTTCTTCGTCATTCGGCATCCTTGAGATTACCATCGGTCGTAACCGCCCCCTCCCCTACTCAACAACAACAGGAATCAATGGCGACACCCAACCGTTCCGCACTGATTGCCAAAACATTGAAGGTAGTCAGAAAGCACTACAAACCTGTTCCTCAGCCAAAGGATCGTACGGTGCTCGAGCACCTCCTATTTGCGTGCCTCTTGGAGGATTCGACACAGGAGGCTGCCGAGCAGGTTTTTCAATCGCTTAAGCGCGACTATTTCGGCTGGAACGAAGTGCGGGTCAGCACGATTCGTGAGTTGACCGATGCGCTCAAGCCGTTGGTGAATCCGGCGGTATCAGCCGCACGGCTTAAGCAAACGCTCCACAGCGTATTCGAGTCGGTCTACGAATTCGATATCGAGGCGCTCAAGAAGCAGAACCTGGGGGCGGCGATCAAGCTGCTGCAAAAATATAACGGCTCGACGCCATTCGTCGTATCGTACGTAACGCAAAACGCGCTGGGAGGCCATGCGATCCCATTGAATCAAGGAACGCTCATCGCGATGCATGCCGTGCGATTGATCTCTGATGCAGAGTTCAAGCAAGGGGTCGTGCCCGGCCTAGAACGAACGGTTCCCAAGAACAAAGGAGCCGAAGTCGGCTCACTTCTGCATCAACTAGGCGTCGAGGTAGGACGGAACCCATACGGCCCGGCAGCCCGTAAGCTGATGCTGGAAATCGACCCCAATTGCAAGGACAATCTGCCTAAGCGGCCGACGAAGCCTGAGCCAGAGCCGCCGCAGGTCGCAGCGCCTGCGCCACCTGCGAAAGCCGCGCCGACTGAGCCTAAGAAAAAGGGGATAGCAGCAAAGGACCCGGCAGCCAAGGCGGCTGAGGCCAAGGCGGCAGAAAAGAAGAAGCCCGAGAAGCCGCCAGCCAAACCGGCTAAGCCGGCTGCAGGCGCCAAAAAGCCGGCCAAGCCCGTTAAGAAGCTAACCAAGAAGGTGGCCAAAAAGCCCACCACGCGAAAGCTGACGAAAAAGAAGCCACGGTAATGAACCAAAGGCGACTACTTCTACAACTGAACCGCAATTCCTGTTTCCCGTTTTCTCGCATCCTGAATTGATTTGATCATGGCCGGACATTCGCATTGGGCCAATATCGCCCGCAAGAAAGCCGTCATTGATAACAAGCGCGGCAAGCTCTGGAGCAAGCTGGCCAAGGGAATTATGGTGGCGGCAAAGGCCGGGGGCGGCGATCCCAATGGCAACTTGCGGTTGCGCTACGCGATCATCGACGCTAAAGCGGGCAACATGCCCAAGGACACGATCGACCGCGCCATCAAAAAAGGCACTGGCGAGCTGGAAGGGGTCAACTTCGAAGAGATTCTGTACGAAGGCTATGGCCCTTCGGGCGTGGCGATTCTATGCGATATCCTGACAGACAACCGTAATCGCACCGCCGGCGAGGTGCGGAAGATCTTTGAAATTGCGGGCGGCAAGCTCGGCGCTACTGGTTGCGTGGCCTGGATGTTTGACCGTAAAGGAGTGCTCTCCGTACCGGCCGACCAGGTCGACGAGGAAGCGCTCATGGACCTTGCGCTTGAAGCGGGGGCGGAAGACGTTCGCCGCGACGGCGACAATTTCGAAGTGATCTGCGACCCGGATGCCTACTCCAACGTGAGCGAGGCGATTGAAAAAGCGGGCCTTAAGACAGATGTGAGCCATATCACCCGGATCCCCAAAGATACGGTTGATCTCGATGCCACAGCCGGCCAGGCCGTGCTGAAGCTGATGGAAGCACTCGACGATCACGAAGATGTCCAGAATATCGCGGCCAATTTCAATATTCCCGACGAGGCGATGGCGGCCATAGAAGCCGGCGGTCGCTGATCGCGCAGCGACCAGGCTGTGCGTCTCTGAATGCCGCTTGCCCATTAACAACCGCTTTAGCCGGTCATACGCCGGCTTAAATGTAGCGGTCATCTCGTTAGATGGGCCCTGGCATAACTCGCAACATGCCGTTTGCGTCGTAGTCGGCTGCCAACCGAAGTGACTACTACTAGCCCCCTCTTGGTTAACAGGCAACTTGGTGACTGTAGCTAGTTCCGTCCAGGTCCAACCATCGTTAGGGGAGGCGCTTTCCATGCACAATTTTCAATTCGCCAGGCCGCTCCTGCTTATGGCATCTTTGATGCTCTTATTCATCACTGGATCTGAGAGTGCGCATTGGATGGATACATAAAATTAGCCCCCGGTCAG
>CAZJWY010000059.1:25314-25969 GCA_964549545.1 uncultured Planctomycetaceae bacterium
GGTCAGTGACCGGGGGCTAAATGGGTTTTCAAATTAGCACTGCTGGGCGGTTACGACTCGTTCGACTCGCCGCTGCTGCCTTCGGTTCCGGCACCCGCGCCGACTGGCTCGGGTTCCTGGCCCTTGGTCGAGCGGCCTTCGAAGACGAGTTGTTTCTTTTCGCCGACTTTCTTGACCTCGATCTGGATGAGGTCTTTGCCGGCGAACTCGCCTTTGAGCAGCTCCTCGGCCAGCGGATCTTCGACGTACGTTTCGATCGCGCGGCGGAGCGGACGAGCGCCGTAATCGGTGTTCGAGCCCTTGCTGATGAGGAACTCTTTGGCATCCTCGGTGAGCTCGATCGCCAAGCCCTTTTCCTTGAGGCGATCGCGGACCTTCGAGAGCTCGAGATCGACCACGTGCTTCAGGTCGTCGTTCGTCAGGTGGCGGAAGACGATAATGTCGTTCACGCGGTTGATGAACTCGGGCCGGAAGACCTTTTCGATCTCGTCGACCACGCGGGTCTTCATGCTCTCGTACGACGCGTCCTGGTCCTTGCCCGTATTGAAACCGAAGGCGGATTCGTTCTTGATCGCCTCGGCTCCAGCGTTGGTCGTCATGATCAGGATCGTGTTGCGGAAGTCGATGTTGCGGCCGAAGCTGTCGGTCAGCCGGC
>CAZJWY010000060.1:0-22014 GCA_964549545.1 uncultured Planctomycetaceae bacterium
CTGCCGCCGGTGACCATAACGTCAGCATCGTCGTACTGGATGGCCTTGAAGGCATCGCCCATGGCGTTGGTCGCGCTGGCGCAGGCCGTGGCTACGGCATAGTTGGGGCCGCGCAGGCCGTAGCGGATCGATACGTGTCCGCTGGCCGCGTTGAGCATCAGCTTGGGAATTGTGAAGGCGGAAACCTTGTCTGGCCCCTTGGTAATCAGCCGCTCATGTTGGGTTTCGATTTCGTTGAGACCGCCGATGCCCGAGCCGATGATGACGCCGCAGCGGAACGGGTCTTCCTTCGAGAAGTCGAGTCCGGAGTCGGAGACGGCGTCGATGCCGGCGACCAGCGCGAACTGGGTAAACCGATCGATCCGCTTCTCTTCCTTGCGGTCGATATAGCCGTCGGTCGACCAATCGTAGATGTCGCCGCCGAACTTTACTTTATGGCCGGTGGTATCGAAGACCTTGAGCGCGTGGATTCCGCTTTGGCCGCGCAGGACCTTTTGCCACAAGTCATCCACCTTGCAGCTGAGCGAAGTGACGGCACCAATGCCTGTGACGACAACGCGTCGTTTCATAAGCGTGGAGCAGGGAGCGGGGAGTCGGAAAGAAGAAGGGGACCGGCAGGTAACAGCAGGCTTCATTCCCTGCTCCTAGCTCCCAGCTCCCAGCTGAGCTGTACTCAACTCTTTCCGTTCGCGCCGGCTTCGATGAATTGAACAGCTTGACCTACGGTCTGAATCTTTTCGGCAGCGTCATCTGGAATGTTGATGTCAAATTCTTCTTCCAGCTCCATGACGAGCTCGACCGTATCAAGCGAATCGGCGCCGAGGTCGTTTACGAAGGAGGTTTCCGGAGTGATCTTGTCCCGATCCACACCTAGATTGTCGGCAACGATGTCTTTTACTCTTTCCAAAACTGAGGCGGCCACCTTGATTCTCCTGCTACAAATCCAGTGTTCGAATAATTGTGTTGTATTGTGAAGCAGGCCCGATGCGCCTGCCAAAATCGCATACCAGCAAAGCCCGCATGGAACGTGCTACCACGCCCGGCGGCAAGCTGCAAACCACTTAAGATAGAGCGACTCCATAAGGCAGGTCAAGATATACCAATTCCCGGCCTAGGCTGTCCAGGGCGGAAGTAAGAGCGGGGAGCAGGGAGCAGGGGGCGGGGAGCCTGAACTGGGAAATGGGGAGTTGGGCGTGGGGGAATAGCGATAAAAGACAGGAGTTTGAGCGGCAACTCTGATTCCCCGCTCCGTGCTCCCGGCTCCCCGCTTTTACGGGGTCAGGCCGCCGTCGATGGTGATGACTTCTCCGGTGATATAGGCGGCCGAATCGCTGGCCAGGTAGAGGACGGCGTCGGCCACCTCTTCGGCCTCTCCTAGCCGCTTGGAGGGGATACGGGTTTTGACGAACTCGTCGAGTGTGGCACCCATCGCCTGGGTCATTTCCGAAGCGATGAAGCCGGGGCAGACGGCGTTGACCGTGACCTTGCGACTGGCGAGTTCTTGCGCGACGGTGCGGGTGAGGCCGATGACGCCGGCTTTGGACGCCGAGTAGTTGGCCTGTCCGGCGTTGCCCATCAGGCCCGAGACGCTGGAGATATTGATGATCCGGCCACTGCGTTTGCGCATCATGACGAGCGAGGCCGCGCGGGTGAACAAGAAGACGCTGCGGAGGTTCGTTGCGATGACGGAGTCCCAGGCTTCGTCTTCCATGCGTGGGATGAGCGTGTCCTTGGTGATGCCGGCGTTGTTGACGACGATGTCGATCGCGCCCCATTTTTCGGCCAGCTCTTCGACGAGCTTGGTGACGGCCGCGCTATCGGTAACGTCGCAGGGATGAACTTCGGCAGCGCCGCCGGCGGCGGTGATTGCATCCGCGGTTTCTTTCAACTTGTCTGCACTGCGAGCGACGCAGGCGACCTTGGCCCCGGCAGCGGCGAGTCGTAGCGCGATTGCTTTACCGATGCCGCGCGAGGCGCCGGTTACGATGGCTGTTTGGCCGCTGAGGTCGACTTGGATGCGGCGGTTTTTTTGCTCTGACATTGTTGGTGGTTCCGGTTTAGGAATTCACCACGGAGACACGGAGGGCACGGAGAAGACATTTAAGAAAGTATCCGCAGATGCACATAGATGATCGCAGATAAGAATTGAATAACTTTCTATCGTCTTGTTTTTATCTGCGTCCATCTGCGTTTATCTGCGGATAAATATCTTCTCCGTGCCCTCCGTGTCTCCGTGGTGATTTGCTTTTGTTTATCTTAAGGAGTGATGTTTTCGACTGGGGTTTTGCGGTTGATTCGCTTCAGGAGGCCGGCGAGGACTCGGCCGGGGCCTAGTTCGTAGAACTGGGTGATGCCTTGGTCGTCGAGCAGGTAGCGCATGGAGTCTTCCCAGCGGACTTGGGAGCAGACTTGCTGGATGAGCAGTTCGCGGATTTCGTGGGGGTCGTCGTGAGGGCGGGCGTCGACGTTAGAAACCACGGGAATTCGTGGTTTTTGCATCGGTACGTCGGCCAAGGCTTGGCGGAGACGTTCGACGGCGGATTGCATGAGCGAGGTGTGAAACGCGCCGGCGACGGCCAGAGGGATGACCTTTATTGCGCCGGCGGCCGTGGCGAGCGCGAGCAAGCGCTCGCACGCGGCAGTTTCGCCGGAGCAGACGATGTTACCCGGACAAAGCAGGTTCGCGATTTCCAGCACCTGGTCGCTCCGCGCTTCATCGACGAGCTTTTGCACCTGATCGCGTTCCATGCCCAGCACGCTGATCATGCCGCTGGAGACCGCGTCGGCGGCGTCTTGCATGGCGCGGCCACGTTCTTGCACGACACGCAGGCCGGATTCGAAATCCATGACGCCGGCGAAGACGAGTGCCGTGTACTCTCCGAGGCTGAGTCCGGCGGCAGCCACACAGTTACTTACCAGCTCCGGAGCGTTTTCCTTCAACTGTTCCAGTGCGGCGAGGCTGGCGACGAAGAGGGCTGGCTGGCTATAGATTGTTGTGTCTAATTCGGCGGCCGGGCCTGCGGTGCATAACTCGTAGAGGTCGTAGCCGAGGAGGGACGATGCCCGGTCGAACAGCGCTTTTGCGGCGGGGACCTTGGCACAGACGGTTGCGCCCATGCCGACGGACTGAGCGCCTTGGCCAGGGAAGAGGAACGCGGCTTTCGCGGAGTCGGCCATGTACGACAACGAGGCGCGCGAGCAGGATGTATGAAACTCCTCGCTCCGTGCTCCTCGCTCCCCGCTATTCGGTTTCGACGATCGTGCGGCCGGCATAATGGCCACAGTTGGGGCAAACGACGTGCGACGGCTTCATGGTGCTGCATTTGGGGCAGGCCTGAAGCTGCTTGGCCGTGAGAGCGTGGTGCGAACGGCGCATGCCGGTTCGCGAATTCGATTGTTTGCGCTTGGGAACACCCATGGGGACACCTGTTAAAAAGGCTCTTTTTGCAACTTTTAGTGAACTCAATAGCCTAAGATGACGGCTGCCGGGTAGTCAAGGGCGACGGTCTGCACGCGCATGCGTAATTTTTGAAGAACGTCAGGCGATATATCGAAACAATGACCTATTTCCAGGCTGTCGAAGGCATCATTGAGACAACCTAAACACGATTTGCCGCCTCCAGGCGGTTGTTCCAATGACAAAGCGACCCCTAACACAACCTGAGTTAGACTTTGCTACTTCGTTGTGCGCCGGATGCGGAATCTCGGTGCGACGCGAGTTTGTGCTTGGTTTTGCCTTTGGAAGCTTCCTGGCAGGGGTGTTTACAGGTGTGTCGTTGTTTTGTGTTGTCTCAATTCTTTGGAGATTTTCGACGCCAATTGCAGTCGCATTAATATTGGGCATCACAATTCTCGGAGGCGTAGCTGGTGGATACTCAGCAGCGAACACAGCCAGGGGTAATATTTCTTCCCGTCACCGTCAGATCGTCGCGATACGTGACGATATAAGCTACGGCGTCGTCGGAGAGTATTCTGGTAATGTCGCGGAAGCATTTTTGAATACGGCAGATAATCCCGAACATCCAGATATTTTCATTCGCTTCTCAAATGGCGATCAAGTTACGCTAACGTTGTGGGACCAAACACAGCACAATGTTTTCAAGCCGCCAAAAAGGTTTGCCACAATTGCGATACTCCCTCAGTCAGGGTTGGTAGTCAGTGTAAAGTTGGCTTAGAAGTCATCGCTGACACTTTCAGTTGGTCCGTTGCGCGTGGCTTGGAGCTTTGTTTCTCTTAGTTCAGCGCCGGCGTGAGTAAACGTGTAAGACTCGCCGAAGGTGATGAGTTGAATTCTGACAAAGCCTGCCTTTTCGATGGCTTTGATCAGTTCGTGATACGTTGGTACGTGCTCGACCCTAGCAGCGGGTCCGGGTAGTTTGGGCGTGGCCGAGAGTGGACGGCTGGCGGTGAGGCCGTGCAGGAGGAGCACGCCACCAGAGCGGAGGACTCGCGATGCTTCGTTCAGAACTTGCTCAGCGCTGCCAGTTTCCAGACGCGCGTTGAAGGTACCTTCCAGCATGACTTTATTTAGCGAGCCGTCTTCCGCTGGAATATGGTCCGGGAGCGGATCGCCTAGGCGATGGGCCCAAATCGCGTTGGGTGGCTCCTTGGCAATAAAGTTCTTTGGTGGGATGTCGGCGATGGCGACTGTGTTTGATGCTGGGATATCGCAAGTTGGCGAGCCTTCGAGCACGTAGAATTCCCACAAGTTGCCCATCGGGTCGTGGACCCAGAACTTGCTTTGTCGCGAGTGGCAACAGGCGACGCTTTCTTCGATGTCGTGTGGGATGCCGGCGGCTTGGAGCCGTTGCTGAAGGGCGTCGAGCGTAGCACGGTTGGGGAGGCGGAAACCCAAGTGGTTAATGCCTGAATTCGTCGGTACGTCGGTCGGTATCAGCGAAAGGACGAGCGGGGGATCAACGAGTTCGAATTTGGCGTAGTTGGAGTGGAGTTGGGTTGGTTTGGCGCCTAGCAGCAGTTCGAGGAACGCGGCGGACGCTCGCAGGTCGTGGGCGTTTAGCGAGATGTGGAACTTGGAGGTAGACATTCGATCTCACTCAATCGTTCCAAGTTTGTGGAGGATAGTAGTAGCCACGAAAAACACGAGAAGACGCAAAAAATAGACCGATTAAGGAAGCATTCCGCTAAGATTCTTTGTGGCTTTTTGTGTTTTTTGTGGCCAGAAATCTGGAACTCCCATTCATGGTTGCATTATTTCGGCGTCGGTCAGTGTTCCTCAATCTGTAACTGCTCAGGCAAAGTAAACGTCGTGGCGGCCGTATTTAGCGTATTGAATCCGTAGCCAATCATGGAATTCGCGGTAGTGTTGTTTGCGGTAGTCGCCGCCATCGCTTTCGGCGTTGTAACTCAAATAGAGCTGGCGGCGCCAGGAGCGTGAGCGGTTGGGGGCGGAGCGGTGGGGCATGAAACCGCTGAAAAACGCCACATCGCCGGGGGAAAGCGTGATCTCGACGGCGCACGACTCGTCGACCACGCCTGCGGGAATTTCATGATATTCACCATCTTCGGGCGCGAGGCAGCCGCGGTCGTGGTAGCCGGGAAATACTTCGATGCAGCCACTGGCCTTGTCAGCCCGATCGAGGGGGACGACGACCGTGAGAAAGCTGCGCGGGAACGTGGGCCAGGCGATGTAGTCTTGGTGCAGGCCGTAGCCGGTGGCGCCGGGTGGCTTGAAGATCAACTTGTCTTTGAAGAGGTGGCCGGGTTCGCCGTAGATGGTGGCAACGAGATCGAGCATGCGAGAGTCGCTGGCCAGTTGTGCGATGATGGGGCTGAGATCGACGACCGGGTCGAAGGCGTCGAACAAGCAGACGTCGGTTTCGCAATCTTGTTGCCAACGGCAGCGGAGGTTGTTGGTGTGGATCAGATCGGTGCGCTGGAGAAGTTGCTTGGCTTCTTGTGAGAGAGTGGTTATTTCGGCAGGCGAGAAGAGTTGGCGAACAATGCCGTAGCCGCTGGCGGCGTACTGGCGCACTGCGTTCTCAATCACGGTGGACTCGAATTGCACGGCGGCTTGCGGCGTCATAGGGCTGCTAATTTACTTTTTGCCATTCGTTGGCTTGGGGATTTCCAACCGGCAACAGCCGAGATCGAGATGATCGGACTTGCTTGACGGCGACTCGATGTACGTGCCCGGCAGCAGGCGGTAGGAGATAAATCGCCCCTCTCGCCTGCATTCGACCAGTTCGCCTTCGCGAAGGGCCTTGAGGTGGTGCGAGACATTGGCCAGCTTTTGACCGGTCACTTCGGCGATTTCTCCGACATTTCGGGGGCCGCCCCGCAAAGCCTGGATGATTAGCAGACGCTCAGGATCGGCCAGAAGCTTCAGCTTTTGGGCGCAGTAATCGGATTGCAGAACATCCAGCATGGAGATTTCGTTCGCTTCTTACGCGGGAACCAGACACGTATGTTATCGATCCACGCACCCGAAAAAAGCAAGGAGGAGAAAACCCGTGGGTTTAGGTGGTTGCTGGTCATTCTAACAGTCATTAGAATATTGGGCTACGCTTTCTCCCTCCTGATTTGACACTTTTAACTTATAGAAGAGGAGCACGCTAATGACTTCGAACAAACTTACGAAGTTTCTTGTTTGCGCTCTATTGGCGCTGGTCGGTTATTTAGTCGGTCTTCGGTCGGCAAACGCGGAAGGGCAGTACCTCGTCGGTGATCGAACATTAGGTCGCGTACTACGCTACTCGGAAAGTGGAACGTTTCTAGGCACATTGCTCAGCGATCCGAGTTTGGGCGTTGGAACCGGCACGAATGACGGCGGCATCACAGGCATGACACTGTCGCCGGATCAAACAAAGCTTTACATCAGCGATCGGTTGAGCAATCGTATTGCGGTCTATAGCTACGATGGCGGCTCGGCTTCTCATCTGTACGACATTACAGCTGTTACCGCGTATCCGAGTACGCTGTATGTTCCGGCGGGGACATTATTCAGCCAGGATTCGTCGAAGTTGTATATCGGCAATCTGGGACCGTTCGACGGCTTCGGGCTGCCGGCCGGCAACACTGTTGGCCAGGTCTCGCCGACCACGGGCGCGAGCGCTGGCCCTGATCTGACTGGCGGACCTGCCACAGGTCGTACTGGCTTGGCCTTCGCGCCGAACGGCGACTTGTTGGTAGGTACGTTCGCATACCCGTTCTCAAATGGTGGCGTGTTGCGTTATGATTCCGGGCTTGGCCAGTTTGTCGACTTGATCACCCCGCGACCGGAATTAAACGGCGTTGGCAACCTCTTAGTGGTCGGAAATGATCTGTACGTTGCCGCAGGCTACGGCGGTCGCGTAGGGAAGTTCGATGCTACGACCGGCGTGTTGGATACGTCATTTGGAACGAACGGGTACCTTGGTCCTGGTCCTGACTTTGCCTTTCCAGCCAGCCTGGCATTGGGGCCGGATGGAAACAGTATCCTAATCGGCGTATTGGGATCGACAACCGGCGACAGCCGTATCGATCAATACAGCTTCATCGGTGCCCTGATGGGCGGCGGGCCGTGGGCTTCGGATACGACGGCTACGAATTTCCCCGATGGAACCGATAATCCGCCAGGCACCAATATCCTGGGCTTCACCGAGCCGACGGCGATCGTGCATTCGACGTTTATCCCTGAGCCATCATGTGTGGTGTTGGGAATGATTGGATTGGCCGTTCTGGGCGGGTTCCGTCGACGTGACCGGTAGTTTCTGGCGATTTGCCGTCAGGCCCGGTTAAGGAGCCGGCGCTTCGCTGCCAGCGATTGTGGAGAGCGCCTGCCAGACGGTCAGATCTATTTCATCGGTAACAAAGCGTTGTGAGCTGTCGGCCATGACGAGATTGACACCGCCGAGATGACGGCTGCGGGCCGTTCGCCAGCCGAAAGGCGCATAGCGAACTTGGGGCGGACCGGCGATAAGCGTGCCCATGCAGTCGGGAGTTGCGGAATTAGGCGTTGTTTTCTGATTGTACATCGCGCAGCGGAATTCGCCATTTACCCAAGCGAAGCCGCGCGGATCGGAGATGTTCCATTGAACGGCGCCGTTGCAGAGCTCGTCGGTCAGCGGGGCAAGGAACGAAAACTTGTACTCGGTTTGTGGATCATGTGCGGATTTTTGCGGGACGCCGAGAATACTTTCCGAGAACAGGGCCGTTTTGCTGGTGCCATCGGTAATCTTGGCGATGCGCGTCTGCGAATTGGCGTAGCAGATTCCGTCGGCCTCGGTGGGAGAGCCGCCGTTGATGCCGCTACCGGCGCAAGCAGCGTAGCTGGTGGGGGCGAAGTCGGGAGAAAGAACGCGGGCTTCGTCCGAAGGGCAAAGGAACTCACTGACCCAAATCTTGTTGGGGTCGGCATTTTTGGGGTTCACGCTGAGCGAGCTCAGATAGAGCGGCGCGGTGAGATCGAGGGCGTTGTAGACAGCGGTGTTCTCCAGGTAGGGAGTTAGCACGGCAAGTGTGGACCAACGGAATAGGCTCCAGGGGGCGTTGGGTTCGCCTGGGTACTCTTTGAACACGGAGCCCGAGGGAAAGTGGCCGTGGGCCGATTCGTAGTTATGGGCCGCAATGCTGAGTTGCCGCAAGTTGTTCGCGCATTGGGTGCGAGCCGCGGCGCCGCGGCTCGCCTGGATTGCGGGAATCAAAAGTGCGACCAGAATGCCGATGATGCCGATGACAACCAGTAGCTCGACCAACGAAAATGCCGGACGTGCGAGACGGTTTGCTGCCACTATCGGTGGCCTTTCCGCGAGTTTCATGGGAACGTGCAGCGGCGCCTCGGGCGGCGTGACAGGAGGGAGCAGGCTCCGAGAGTGAGCAAGAGAATCGTCGACGGTTCGGGAACGGCCGTCAATCCGCCCCCAACGGTGCCGCTGCCGGAAGCAGCCAGTTTGCGCCAAAAAACATAGTCACGACTGTCGACTACGCCGTCACCCGTGCCGTCGGCGCCGCCACCGTTGGCAACGAACAGCCCATAATCGGCTCGCCACTTTTGATAGTCGCCGATCTCGACTGCACCACTTCCGTTGTAGTCGCCAGGTATGGCGTTGGCCGAAGGGGTCCACACAACGCTCCCAATCGGCGGCGACGCGTCGACCAGGGTATCGAGCAGCGTGCCAGCGATGACGTTGTGGTCTCGACTGAGCTCGTATCGCAAAAGCTGTCCACGATTGTCTGGCGGATTGGTCGCGCCAAGGACGGCAACCAGGATATTGCCGTCTGGGTCGAAGGCGATATCGGAAGGATAGTTGGTAAAGCCCGCATCGGGCGGATCAGGAGCAATCGTGGCAAATACGCCTCGGTAGGCGCCGGTCGAGCTGTACCGATGAATCTCGTTGGCAAACATCGAAACGACCAAGAGGTCTCCATCGGCCAGGAAAAGCAACGAACTAGGGGTAAGAATTGGACCTGTGCCGGATGCGATGAACGTGGTTTTTACGCCGTTGCGAATTCTAATAACGGCTCCCGTTCCGTAGTTACTGGCGTACAAATCGCCATTTGGCGCAAATGCGAGGCCGGCTGGCGGACCAAAACCGGTGGCGACCGTCGGCAGTTCAATCCCTGTGGTGCCGTTGTAAGCGCGGATCGTCGTGCCGCCATAGTCGGCGACGTACAGGTTGCCATCGGGGCCGAAGCGGAGAGGTCCGGGGCCACTGTTGGGGTGGGAGCCGTCGCGCAAGACGGCGAACAATCCGTCGCGGCCGCCCGGAAGGGGCGAGGGAAGCGGGGTACCCGTCTTGCCGTCGAAGAACAGCACTTCTCCTGAGTCCTTACTGGCAACGTAGATGTTTCCATCCGGCCCGATCGTGAGACCGGCGGTCCCCAAGAGACCCGCACTTTCGGATGGAATTGCTCCAGCGATCGGGTCGCCGTTGTCATCAAAGCGAAAAACGCCATTGAACTTGAAGTCGCCCGCCAGGATTTCGGCCTGAGCCGGCAGCGCGATGCATGTAGCTAGTAACACCGACAGACAAGCAGGAACGAGCAGTCGTCGGAATCGGCAGGTAGAGAACATGGTGGCGGGCTCTTGGATGTACGGCTTAGGCATGGGCACATTGCGACACATCCCCGCCGCATGACCAGGCCACTTTTCGCGTCAAATATCGCTGTCGATCATTCTAACGCACGTAAGAATGTCAGGGTACCGCCTGGGAACCATTATCGGGCCCATGACATATGAATCCATCCCCCGGCGACATGAGGAATCAAAGCTCGCTGGAGAATCGCAAAAGTGTTAAATTGATGTCGCTTTCAATACAAAGTGAGATTTCACTGGGATTGCACGAGATGCTCAGTTCTTAGGCAAGGGTCTAGGGCTTGGTTCGGTTAGATCCTGGTTTAGTCGGCTTTTTGAATTGACGCATCTCTAGAAGTGGTAACGTGGTTTGGCTCAGGCAGCGAGGACGAGGATGTGTGCTGGCAGGTTGCGGCGCACCGTTTGCTCTGGCGATCAAGGTTTACACTTATCTGACTGTCGTTATGGTTAGCAGAAGTGGATGAGGTATATGGCAACGGATCAAGCGATGTCGAAAATGAAGCGTCGCGAAGTTGCGAGCCAGGCTCAGGAACAGGACGGCTCGAGCCAATCCCAATCCTTTTCGTTTTCTGGCTACCAGAACGACGGCTGCTTCGACGAGATGTTCGACGACGCGGGCCAGCCGCGCCCCGATTGTCAGCCGCTCTACAATCGCATTCGCAGCATCTCTTCCGACGACCTGATCCGTCGCCAGCGAGCGGCCGATCGGTCGATGATCCAGCTTGGGATCACATTTAACGTTTACGGCGACCGGCAAGGAACCGAACGGATCATTCCGTTCGATATCGTGCCGCGGATCGTTTGCCGCGATGAATGGAGCATGCTCGAGCGTGGCCTGCGGCAGCGGATCACTGCACTGAATATGCTGATCGACGATCTCTACCACGATCAGCGGATTGTCAAAGATGGCGTGTTGCCGGAACACGTCGTAGCCACCGCCAAGGGTTTTCGTCCACAGTGCGTTGGGTTGAATCCGCCGCGCGGGATTTGGTGCCATATCACGGGGACCGACCTGGTTCGCGATACCGACGGCCAATACTACGTATTGGAAGACAATTTACGATGTCCGTCAGGCGTCTCGTATGTATTGCAGAACCGGCAGCTCATGAAGCAGACCTTTCCGCAGTTGTTCGAGCGTTCGGCGATTCGGCCGGTCGACGACTACTGCAGCCGGCTGCTCGACGCGCTGCAGTATCTGATGGGTGATCAAACGCGTTCGCCTTCCGTGGCGTTACTGTCGCCCGGCATGCACAATTCGGCCTATTTTGAGCACTCGTTCCTGGCTCAGCAGATGGGTATCGATCTGGTTGAGGGCCGCGATTTGGTGGTGTCCGACGGGTTCGTCTACATGCGGACCACGAAGGGCTTTGAGCGGATCGACGTTCTTTACCGCCGGATTGATGATGACTTCCTCGATCCAAAGGCATTTCGCGCCGATTCCATGCTGGGCGTTCCTGGCTTGATCGACGCCTATCGCGCGGGTCGTATTGCCTTGGCCAATGCTCCTGGTACCGGCATTGCCGACGATAAGGTCATGTATGCCTACGTGCCGCAGGTGATCAAGTACTACTTGAGCGAAGACCCAATCATTCCGAACGTGCCGACTTATGTCTGCTGGGACGATAGCCAGCGGAGTCATGTGCTGGCAAATATCGACAAGCTGGTAGTCAAGCCGGCGAACGAGTCGGGCGGTTATGGCCTGGTGATCGGGCCGCGTGCGAGCGCCGAGGAGCACGCCCGCTGCGCGGAGCAGATCAAGGCCGATCCGCGTAATTTTATCGCTCAACCGATGCTGAGCCTGTCACGTGTGCCAGTATTGACCGACGATGGCCTGGAAGGCCGTCATGTCGATTTACGGCCATTTATTGTGTATGGCAAGGAGATTTTCGTGCTGCCTGGCGGTTTGACGCGTGTCGCGCTCAAGAAGGGTTCGCTGGTTGTGAATTCATCGCAGGGCGGAGGAAGTAAGGATACTTGGGTGGTGTCATGACTCGTAAACTAGTGCTCGATGTAGAAGGTTGGATGTTTGAATCGGAAGATCCGCTTTCCGATCGCGAGCGTCCCGCGCTCGCCACGGGACAGCGTTCGTCGCTGAGATCGAAATGTTAAGTCGTGTTGCAGAAGCGATTTATTGGATGAGCCGCTATGTGGAGCGGGCCGAGAACGTCGCGCGCTTCATTTCGGTCAATCTGAATTTAAGCCTCGACATGCCTGGCGAGGCAGGGCAGCAGTGGTGGCCGCTGGTGGTCATCACGGGGGACGACGAGGAATTCCAGGCCCGCGTCGAAACGACGACCAAGGAGAGCGTCGTTCAGTTTCTCACGTTTGATTACGGCAACCCGAACTCGATCGTCTCGTGCTTGCGGGCCGCTCGTGAAAATGCGCGGGGGGTTCGCGAGATCATCTCGGCCGAGATGTGGGAACACATCAACAAGTTCTACCTGTCGATTCGTGATGGTGGTTCGCTCGACGAGGCGCTGGACAATCCGCATGGGTTCTTCGAGCGAGTGAGCGCCTCGGGGCAACAATTCCTGGGAGTGACCGACGCCACGATGACCCACGGCGAGGCGTGGCATTTCTGCCAGTTGGGGCGAATGCTTGAGCGGGCGGATAAGACGTCGCGCATTCTCGACGTGAAATACTTCATTTTGCTGCCCAAAGTGGCCGACGTGGGCACGCCCTATGACGACGTTCAGTGGCTGGCCCTGTTGCGTTCGGCCAGCGCGCTGGAGATGTATCGGCAGCGTCATGGCCGGATTGCGCCGGTCAATGTTGTCAACTTCCTCGTGCTCGATCGGGAGTTTCCGCGGGCCGTGCTCCACTGTCTGACGCGGGCCAACGAGTCGCTCCACGCCATCAGCGGCACGTACATGGGGAGCTATTGCAATCCGGCCGAACGCCGGCTGGGGCAAATGCGGGCCGAGCTAGCCTATACGCAAGCAGAAGAAGTCATCTCGAGCGGATTGCACGAGTTTGTGGATGGTTTCCAAACGAGGTTGAACCAGGTCGGCGCGGCGATTCACGATTGTTTCTTCGCCATGCGTCCGGTGGAGATGGCGAGCGCGAGTAGTTGAGATCGAGGATTTACCACAGAGAGCACAGAGGACACGGAGAAGGGTTTGGATTGGTCATTGCAAATTTGTCATTTGTCATTGGCCATTTCTGAAATGACCCAATTTCAAATGACAAATACTCTTCAGGGACTGTATGTTTCTCGGTGATTGAACACTGAAATTGAACACTGAAGTGGTGTGAGTGTCGGAACGGTTGATCGTTAGTTACCGGGCGGGTAACGGAGGATTCAGAACGTATATGCTGTTCACGATTGATCACACGACGGAGTACCAGTTTACCCGGCCGGTATTTTTCGAGCCGCATCAGTTGCGGTTTTGCCCACGGTCGGACGGTGCGCAGCGGCTGGTGCGGTATGCTTTGCAGATTGATCCCGCGCCGAGTGGAATGACACAGTCCTTGGACGCATACGGCAATATTGTGACCATGGCATGGTTCAGTGGCTTGCATGATCACATGTCGATTCGGGCCACCTCAGAAGTGGAAACCATCCGCGACAATGCGTTCGATTTTCTTGTCACGCCTTTGAACCTACGGCTTCCGGTCAGCTATCAACTGTGGGAATTGGCCCAGCTTGCGCCTTCTCTCCGGCGAACAGCGGTGCCCATTCATGTCGACCCGGCCCGCGAGCTTGCCGAGCAACTGCGTGGGGCGGCGAATGGCGAAGTCGTGCCCTTTCTGACCCGCCTGACCGAGACGATCAGCCACCGCTTCAAGTTGGTTCATCGCGAGCATGGCTCACCGTGGCCGCCGGCCACGACGATCGAACAACGCCAAGGCGCCTGCCGCGACCTGGCCGTGCTCTGGGTCGATATATGCCGCGCTGTCGGCATCGCGGCGCGGTTCGTGAGCGGGTATGAGGAATCCGACTTTGGCGAGGGAAAAGGCTACCTGCACGCTTGGGGGGAAGCCTACATTCCCGGGGCAGGCTGGCGAGGATTCGATCCGACCAACGGCCTGGCGGTTGCCGACCGGCATGTTGCTGTCGCGGCGGCTGCCGATCCACAGCACGCAGCGCCTGTGACGGCCACCTATCGTGGCAACAATGTCGAAGCGGAGCTTACGACCGATGTGCTCGTGGAAGTGACGTCGGATGTCGCGGTCGCGGCTTGTTGACAATAACTTGATTCGTTCTTAACTCAGGCGGCTTACATTGCATTCCGATGCATACCATCGAAATGCCTTTCCTTGCCGCTTTGGGCGGCGGAGTTATATCCCACCTTTATTTGCCGCACCGGAATCTTAACTCGTTCCCACGCTCTGCGTGGGAACGCAAGACCGCGACGCTCCGCGTCGCATGAGCCAACCTGTAATCGAAGGCAATAGAGGCAGAGACAGCTCCGCCGCCAAGTGGCAAGGAAAGGCATACAGGCAAACAGATAGGAGCGCGTTATGAAAAAGGGTTTCTTAATCGACATGGATGGCGTCATTTACCGCAGCAGCCAGTTTATCGAAGGGGCAATCGACTTCATCCGAATGCTGCGCGACTGGGACCTTCCGTTTTTATTTCTCACAAACAACAGCCAGCGCACTCGGCGCGATGTGGCCACCAAGCTGCAGCGGATGGGAATGCCGGTCGAGGAAAAACATATCTTTACGTGCGCGATGGCCACCGCTCGATTTCTGGCCCGCCAGAAGCCACGCGGCACGGCCTACGTGATCGGAGAAGGAGGTCTTTTAAACGCGTTGCACCTCAACGGCTACTCCGTAGTCGACAAATCGCCCGACTATGTGGTCGTCGGCGAGGGACGCACGTTAAGCTTCGAGATGCTCGAACATGCCGTGCAAATGGTGATTAGCGGGGCTAAGCTTATCGCGACCAACCTGGACCCGAACTGTCCCACGCAGTCGGGTATTCGACCGGGCTGCGGAGCGATCGTGTCCTTGATCGAGCAGGCGACGGGCATCAAGGCCTTCAGCGTCGGCAAGCCAAGCCCGGTTATGATGCGTGTTGCCCGCAAAGAACTAGGTATGGCCACGAGCGAAACCATCATGATCGGCGACACGATGGAGACCGACATCCTCGGCGGCGTGCAAATGGGTTACCGCACCATTCTCGTACTTACCGGCAGCACCAGCCGCGAAGATCTCGTGAAGTACGCCTATCAGCCCGATATGATCGTCGATTCCATCGCCGATTTATGCGATCCCGACCAACTGCTCCACAACGTGCTCCCAACAATGAACCGCGAAGACGATACGCCACACGACATCCGCGAATGGGTGGCGACGCATTCATGAACCTCGCTAGAGCAAATTTCTCTTGGTATGTAATCACCAACCAATAGCCGGACCGCCACGCGGTCCGGTCGCCAGCGAGCGTAGCTTGCAGCCTATTTGAAAAGAGGAAGCTGGGGTTCGGCGGGCGGAGGTTGTGTGCCCAGGTGCATATAGGCCTGCGTCGTGAGCTTGCGGCCACGCGGCGTACGGACGACTAGCTCCGAGCGGAGTAGAAAAGGTTCGACTTCATCGACCAGTGTGTCGAGAGCGGCGTTCATCGTATGGGCGATGGCTTCGACCCCGGCCGGGCCGCCGTGAAATACCCGGGCGACCGTCTCAAGATAGCGGCGGTCTTGGCCATCGAGGCCAAGCTCATCGATTTCCAGTTTGTGGAGCGCTAGCTCCGCGATGGGCAAGTCGATTCGGCCCGATGACCTACTTGTGGAGTAGTCACGCACCCAACGCAGGCGGTTGTTGGCAATTCGCGGGGTGCCGCGGCTGCACCGGGCGATCTTCTCGGCCGCTGGATACTCGATTTCCACCTGCAGCTTGGCCGCGTTGCGGCAGACGATTTCGGTGAGCTCTTCAATGCTGTAAAAATCCAAGTGCTCGCGGATTTGAAACCGGTCGCGAAGTGGGGCGGATAATAACCCGGTGCGTGTGGTCGCGCCAATCACGGTGAACGGACGGAGCTTCATGTTTACTGTACGAGCCCCAGCGCCCTCGCCGAGCGTGATGTCAACCCGGAAATCCTCCATCGCGGGGTACATGAACTCTTCGACCGCCTTGGGAAGTCGATGAATCTCGTCGATGAACAAGACCGAGCCGGCCTCGGCATTGGTGAGGTAGGGGAGTAGGTCTTTCGGGGCCGCCAGAGCCGCTCCGCTAGCGATTTGCAGCGGGACGCCCAGGTCGCGAGGAATGCAGGTGGCAAAGGTGGTCTTTCCCAGGCCTGGCGGACCATCGAGGAGAATGTGCCCCAGGGGCTCGCTCCGCTTTCGGGCGGCGTCGACGGCGATGCCCAGCCGCTCGGCCACCTTTTGCTGGCCGACCATCTCGTTCATGTGACGAGGCCGTAGCGCGGGTTCCTCCGTGTGTAGCCGCGACATCAATTCGGCTGCCGACGCAGCCGGCAGTTCGGGTTCGGGCACGTCGTCGGCAGTGTAGATCGTTTCGCGAGGCATAGTGGAGGGCACCTGAGGCGCGCACAATTCATGCGCAGGCTGTGAACACCTGTATCTGACAGGCCACTATATCAGATGTCCGCTGGCTGAGAAAACGCGAGAAATTCGTGGACGCCTGTCTTTATCTTACGACACCAACTGGCGGTTGCGGCGACGAATGCTGGCGGGCATCGCTGATTCGTGCTCTTGGTCGATGCGATCCAAGAAAGTACTCAAAGCGGAGTAGTAGGCAGGCGGCGGAGTGTCGTTGTGCCGAGCATACGGAATTTCGTAGAACTGCTTATCCTTGCTTGGTGAAGTAGCAAACAGCTTTTGAGCCAGTTTGAGCGGGACGATTTCGTCTCCCGTCCCGTGGCTTTGGAACACTGGGCCATGATACTTTTGCACCCGCTTCAGCGAGTTGTATCGGTTGCTCATGACGAGCCGCACGGGGAGCCAGGGATATAAGCTAGCTGCCGTGTCTGTCATCCTCGAAAAAGTGGCTTCGAGCACCAGTGCCCGGGCACCCTGCTCGGCGGCCGAGGCAACCGCCACGCCGCCACCGATCGAGCGGCCAATCAGCACGATGTCATCCGTCTTCACACCTTCTCTCTCGGCCAGCCAGCGTTGAGCCGCCATGCCGTCGGCCACGCAGCCCCGCTCGGTCGGTTTGCCGCGGCTACGCCCGTAGCCTCGATAGTCGTAAACGAAAACGGTCGCAGACAAATGCGACTGCAGACGGAAGACCAAGTTGGCCAGATCGGCCACATGCTCGCCGTTGCCGTGTGAGTAAACGACCAGTCGCTTGGCGTCTGGATTGGGGATGTACCAGCCATGCAGCTTCGTGTTATCCGCGGATCGGAACCACACGTTCTGTGGCCGCAGCCACTTGGGCCGCCAATCTCCACGTTCGCGCGCAGGTCTTGGATACACCAGCGAACGCTCAATCAACTTGATCAGCATAGGTTGGAGGTCCAAAGGACCGTCAGTTAAAAATCGCTACGAAGTGGAAGTGCTAGTCTGCGGTTTCGGAGAGCTAGGGGATCTTTATCGAAGCGGAAAGGTAGGCAAATCACAGGATAGCTAGCACTTCAGACGAGGGGAAGTCTCTAAATGGTCTGAATCGCGAGTACCTGGGGAACGGTAAGGTCGGACATGGCAGGGCGGGCTTCGCTTCAAAATGAACACAAGCCCGCTGGTCCAACCGGAAGGATAGACGAAATTCGGCCTGGAAAGCACAAATAACGCCCCTAACTTCATTATCGACGCTTTGACGAGCGTCCAGCCATTGTACCTGCGAAAGTAGGGGCAAGTCAGGCCCATCTTTAAGCTTGGTTTAGGGAATGGACCGGATTCTCTCAGAAAAGCAATAAAACAGGCGGTTAAGGGGCTTCGGGCAATTTCTTTGACTGAACAGTATGGTTGAGAAAGGTGGCCAACTCGACGTAGAAGTGGTCCGGAGTTGGGCTGTTGTGCCCCAGGCGGGGGAGCTCGAGCCAACGTTTGGTCGCGCTGGGAGATGCTTCGAACAGCCGTCGCGCCAATTTAATTGGGATCAGTTTGTCCTCGGCACCATGGCTTTGAAGCAAGGGACCGTTGTATTGCTTGATGCGTTCGAGGTTGTCGTAGCGATTCTTCATAATCCACCGTACGGGCAGCCACGGGTAGTGGATTGCCGCGACGTCGGGCATTGTGGGAAACGCATTTTCGAGCACGAGCGCGCGGGCTCCGTTCTGAGCGGCGAGTGCGATGGCAACGGCGCTGCCGAGCGACCGGCCCATTAGCACCACGTTGTTCGGCTGTGTATGCGTGCGATCGGCCAACCAGTGCTGAGCGGCGTTTCCATCAGCAATACAACCGGCTTCATTCGGGCTGCCTTCGCTGTGGCCATAGCCTCGGTAGTCGAAGATGAAGATAGACGCCTGGAGCCGCTCGGCCAACTCCGCCGCCCACTGGCCGTTGGAGGAAATGTCTTCGCCGTTGCCATGGCAGTAGAGGATAGCGAACTTGGCGGCCGGATGCGGGAAGTACCAGCCGTGCAGCTTGGTGCCGTCTGCTGAGATGAAATGGACATCTTCGTACTGGAACGACTTTGGTTGCCAATCGCCCGATGATCGTGGTGGGATGGGGTAAACGAGCTTCGTTTCGAGGAACATCATGCCGAGCAGGATTACGAGGTACACAACCACCGCCGTCCGGGCGATTCTCCATAAGGGGCGACGACGCGCCGATTGGGAAATTGACTCAGTGGCGGTTGTCGATGGGAATGTCATCAAAGCAGCTACGTCGCGGCGACTTGGGAAATCAGCTTTTTGGTGCGCCGGCTTGTCGTAGATTTGTCCAGTAAGAAGGCAACTGCGACGACCGCAAACCATGCCGACTCAGGCTCTGGAATCGTGGCGGCGACTGCTTGACCAGTGCCCTGCGAGGCGCCGAAGTTGGCGCGCCAGTCGAGGTAGCCTTGGAGGTTAGCGCTGTCTGTCTTCCGCCACACGACGTAATCGGCCGTGTCGACAACGCCGTCGCGATTGTGGTCGCCGGGGATTGGGGTCACGACGAGGTTGAGGACGACATCGTTGCCCGTGCCGCCCACGTAGCTGATGTTTACGGTGCCGTCGAACCCGGTGCCGAGGATCGTTGCACCTTCTGCGTAAAGACTGGTTGTCGTCCCTTTTTCAAAGAAACCTTGGATGGGGTCCGTGGACCGGTTGTCGATAAGTGTCAGGACCTGGCTGGTACTGATTGCGGACAGGTCGAGTTCGAGGGCGACACCATCGCCTGTGAGCGAGACCCCCGCACCGGCGTTGGCGGCCAACTCCGATGCGCTTTGCAGGCGAACGCGGTTGGAAGTGAGTACTCCCGTTCCAGTGACGACGATCGGCGTGAGGCCGGCTGAATCGGCCTGCCAGCGGATCGTTTCGCGCATACCATTTACTCCGCCAGCAACGTTGTCGAGCTGGCCGATTTGGAAGCTGGCTTGACTGCCGATCAGCTCGAGACGGCCGATGGAGCCGGTGTTCGCATCGTCGGCGATGATCATCTCGGCCCCGTGGGTTACTGTGGCGGTGCCCGAGACTCGTAGCGTACCGGTCGCGCCGCTGCGGGCAATTTGAAAAGGGGCTACGCCATCGGTTCCAGTGGCGAGCGTGCCACCGCTGATCGTGTAGGTGGCAACTCCCGTGTTGCCGCCGCCGATGCGGACGAGCGCGTCGGAGGTGACGGTGCCGCCGGTTTGGATCACGGTGCCTTGGCCGTTTTCGCCGATGATCAGCTCGGCCTGATTGGAGCTGGTACGGAGTTCGATTCGGCCATCGTTGCGGACGCGGAGGATGCCGGAGCCTCCGCCTCGGCCGACGATAAGATCGTCGTTCGATTCGATGGCCGCGGAGCCGGTCGCGCCGACATCGTTACCGACGTTGAGCGTGCCGATGGCATTATTATCGCCGACAAGGACCTGGCGGAATTGCGTGCCGGCGAAACCGCCACTTGGTCGGAAAACGCCGCCGTCGAGGTTGTACGTGCCGGTACTGCCCGAGTCGACGCCGATGCCGATGAACCGGAGGTTGCCAGCGGTGTTGCCGGCGATGACGACGCCGCCCGCCTGGTTGAACGTACCGGTGCCGCCTTGGCCGACGCGTAAGCGGCCTTGGACTTCGAGCATTCCACTGCCGTTCCAGTTCATGGTGCCAGTTTGGCCACCTTCGCCGACATAGAGGTCGCCGGAGCTTTCGGTGGTGCTGCTGACGACCAGCCCCATCGAGCCGCTCGCGGTAAGCACTCCATTGCCGTTGCGACCGGCGATGATCGAGTTAGCTTGATTCGTGCCGATTCGTAGCGAACCGATCGTGCGAGTCGTGCTACCGCTGACCGTCGCATTGCCGTTGTAGCCGATCAGAAGGTTTTGGGTCCCATTGTTGTAGGTGGTACTCCAAGGGCTGGCTGGTGAGTCGCCGATACCGCCGCTGCCGTTACCGGTGGCGAAACCATTGGACACGGCTGTAGCGACCCCGGAATTGTTGTTCCAAACCAGCGCGGAGCTTGGCCAGACGTTTTTGAGGTCGAGCACTGCCAACAGCGGATGATGATCCGAAGCGACGTTGGTCGTCGCATTGACGATAAATTGCCCAGCAGTGGTGACGGTCCACTGAGAACTCGAACGATAGAACACGTAATCGATCTGGTTGTTGCGGTTTTTGCCGGAGTTGCTAATGTTCGTGGCGTCGAGCCATTGATTGTCGATGATATTAAAGGCCGTCGAGCCGGGATTGAAATTCATGTCACCGGCCAGGATCGAGGGCGTTGAGGACGACGAAACCAGGCTGTTGATGAAAGTCGCGGACTGTTGCCGGCCGGCCGGACTGTCGTGGGCCAGATGCGTGGCGAACAAGTTGAATTCCACAGTGGCCGGGTTCAAATCGAACGATAAACCAAGTTGAGAAACCACGCGAGGTTCCGTGTTGTCTGGATTCGGTAGCGCGAAGTCTTGGGTACTGACAATGCCGATGCCCTGGCGAATGAGAATGCCATTGCCATAGGCGCCGCCGTTGAGATTGCGGGCCTTGCCGAAATAGCTTTGCATGCCAGTAAGCTGACCCAGGCGGGCGACCTGATTAACGTTGTTGGTGCGCGGGACGCCGTTATCGACTTCCTGCAGGGCGACAATGTCCGGATTTGCCGCACTAATGACGCTGGCAATGCGGCTAAGATCGAGCACGCCATCCGTGCCAGCCCCGTGGTGGATGTTGTAGGTGAGAACGCGCAGAGTGCCTGGTTGCGCCGAGGACGCAAACAGCAAGGAGGCGGCAGTGAGCAGAGCGGTTTTAAGAGCGAGTTTGGCTATCATGTTCCGTGGTGGCGGTATCTCTCAATCTTAACTGCTGGCGCAATTGAGCGAAACGAAAATTGCTAGTGCCCCGTTGGGGTGGAAGTTGTACGCGTTCAGCTATTCTTCGATAAGCTCACGCAGAGGCGCAGAGGGCGCGGAGAAGTAGTAAGAACACTAGTTATTATCACGAATCCAATCTTTCATTAGTGAAGATTAGCGCGGATTAGTGTTCCATAGCTGTTTTCTTACTCCGCGTCCCCTGCGCCTCCGCGTGAGACTCTTCTGGCTTCGGTCGATGGCCAAAGCCAAATATTCACAATCACGCGCCTTGGGTTTTTTCGTAGACGGCGTGCAGCAAGGAATCGACGTCTTTGTATTTTGTTTTCTTTTCGAGCGCGCTATCGAGCAGCCGGCGGGCTTCGGCATCGGTATGACCAAGAGCACGTAGGATTTCGAACGTCTCGGTCAGAATGTCGCGCTCGATATCGGCGGCCGGGGCCATTTCACGGGCCACGAGCAGAGCGAACTTCGGCACTTTGCGACGGAGCTTGGCGATGATTCGGTCGGCGGTCGCTGGGCCAACGCCCGGGAGAGTCGCCAAGCCCTTTGCATCCTGTTGTTCGATCATATCGGCCACGTCTTGGACGGGCCGGACCATCGCGCGGAGCGCTTTTTTGACGCCGACGCCGTCAACTTCA
>CAZJWY010000060.1:22024-25885 GCA_964549545.1 uncultured Planctomycetaceae bacterium
TCACAGATCAGCTCGAAGAATTCCCGCTCGATCGGGCTCAGAAAGCCGACGAGCCGCGGGATGAGTCGGCCTTGCATTGCGTTGCCTTCCAGATACTCGATCGTGTGGAGACTGATTTCGCGATGGAGCTTGTCTTGCAGGTTGCGCCGAGCAAATTCGGGGATCAGGATTTCATACTCCAATGCGCCGACGGCCAACGTGAGCGTATCGACGGCGAGGGCGACTGGAATACCGGTAATTTTGGTGATCATGTAGCGGGGTGACCAGGTGAAGTAGTTGTGGCGCGGTGTTCGAGGCGCATTGTTGCAATTGAACACACATAGCGGCTAGTTCAATGCAGGCGAGCCTAGCAAATTTGAGAAGCGAGTTCTACGGCCGCACGTGAGGCATACCAAGCTCGTGATGTCGTGTTACGGCTCGGCTGATTTTATTAATCGAGAAAATGCTATTGACCATTGCATAAATGAGGCTTAATCTGTCGATAGACAGACAGTCTGTCTTTCTTTAGGTCAGGACTCGAAAATATGAATATCGAACAAGTTACCGACGGAGAGCTCTCGATCCTGGAGGTGATCTGGGAGAAGGAGAGCCCAACCAGCCGAGATATCGCCGACGCGATCTATGACGAGGTTTCTGATTCGAAGATGGCGTCGGTGCAAAAGCTGCTGGAAAGGCTGGAGGCCAAGGGCTGCGTGCGGCGTGATCGCCACGAGCGGGCCCACCGGTTTCGTGCGCTCGTGAGCCGGGAGGATTTTCTGCAGGACCGTCTGCGGGCGCTCGCCGATCGATTGTGTGACGGGGCGCTCGCGCCGCTCGTGACCACGCTACTCCGCACGAAGGAGCTTTCCAAGAAAAATCGGGACGAGCTTCGTCAGCTGATCGATGAGTTGTGGCCCAGCAAGAAATAAACGTTTCGACAACCGTCTTATCGCGAGACAGATATGAACCATTTCTGGGAAATTATTGCCAGTAACGCCTTAGTTGCCACGGGGCTGGCACTTGGCGTCGCGCTATTGAGTCGTGTGTGGAAGAACACGGCGGCCATTCATCTATTGTGGGTCATCGTGCTGTTTAAGTTCTTCACGCCGCCGATCGTGACGGCCCAACTTCCCTTTGCGGCAAATTGGTTATCGTCGGCAACTCATACGGAATTGTTGGACAGGCCGGCGGCTTCGCTTGCGTTCGAGTCGTCGAAACAGGCTGCTACACGTATAGCTGCGAACGCAGGCGATTTTGCCATGACCAACAACGCCGTTAACCGCGAGCGGTGTGTATCGCCGGTTCTCGTCGATGGGAAACCATGGTCTCTTACAGCGATCCTCGCCACCATCTGGATATTGGGAAGCGTGTGCATTGCCATAAGTTACACGATCCGTGTTCGCCGCTTTGCACGACTTTTACAAGATGTTGATCAGCCATCAAGGGATATCTCCACGACGGTCGATCGACTAGCCGGCCAGCTCGGGCTGCGGCGTGTGCCGAGCGTCGTGATGACGCCTTGTGTGGTGCCGCCGCTCGTGTGGTGTGTTGGGTTGCGGCCGCGTTTGATTCTGCCTGCCAGGCTCTTTGACCGACTGAGTGAAACCTCTCAGGCAGCCGTTCTCGCGCATGAGCTAACGCACATTCGTCGCGGCGATTATCTGGTTCGTTTTCTAGAGCTTGCCGCGACAACGCTTTTCTGGTGGCATCCGGTCGTATGGTGGGCGTGTGCCCAGTTGCACGATCTGGAGGAGCAATGTTGTGACAGCCGCGCGTTAGAGCTGGTCCCTAACCAGGCACGGGCCTACGCGGCGGCACTCGTCGATACATTGGAGTTTCTTTCCGAACAACCACGCGTGTTGGTGCCGCTGCCAACCGCGATTTATTCTGCCGGATCACTTTCCAGGAGGATTCGTATGCTCGCTCAAAACCATACCAGCCGTTTGCACGTTCGCAGTGTCGCTTTGGTCGCGGTGATTGCGGCCCTTCCGCTTGTCGTTGCGTTCGCGGGAGAGGCTCCCGAGAAGAAGAGCGAAACAGCGAAAGCTGCCGACGAGCCAGCATCGGCACCTGTTCTGAGCGGTCGTGTCACCAACAAAGCCGGCGAGCCTTTGGCCGGCGCCCGCGTACGAGTGGCAATTCCTGCCACCGATATGCGGTTCTTGGACGAGCGCCCGAAACTTAAGAAGCTGGAGGCGATTGCCGATGGCGAAGGAAACTATCGATTGGAGATCACCGGCATCACGAAGCCAACGAAGATCTCGATCGATGCGATGAAGCCAGGGTACCGCAAGCTGGCGGGAACGCTGATGTCTGGCGGCGATCAGAAGGATATCGAAGTTGCGCCGGGAGCCAAGGCCGAGGCATCGCTCACGCTGATGCCGTCGCTCTACGTGAAAGGGATTGTGGTCGACAAACAAGGCAAGCCGGTCGTCGGCGTTGAGGTCGGGGCGAACGCGAATTGGAAAAAGGCCTCGGGAGGCATCGAGCGAACCGTTACAAATGCGGACGGCTCGTTCGAGCTTTTCAACTATCCGACTGAAGTGCCCAACGATGAAGACGGGAAGGCCGTGGGCACGGTTGGTTTCTTCCATCCCAACTATCTCCATGATGAGATCGACGATATTTATGCACTTGGCGAGCACGAACGTGAAAGACAGCGGATCGTGCTGTCCTCTGGACACAAGATCGCGGGCACGGTCGTCGATGCGGATGGAAAGCCGGTGGCCGGGGTAATGGTTGTGGCGGGCGCTCACGACGGCTTCAGCCGCAAGGCTCAGCTAACGGACGCCAACGGCAACTTCAACTTGCAAGGATTGAAAGCAGGCAAGACCCGGCTGCGCGCCCACGCGCTGGACCTCAAGCAGAAGCTCGAGCTACCGATTGATCTGATCGCCGACATGAGCAGTCTGGAGGTTCGTCTGAAGCCGATCAAGCTTGCGACCGAGCCGAAGTCATTCGATGTTCTCGGTATGCAATTGACCGACAACTCGCCGGAACTGCAGGACGTGTACGATCTGTATGACCCCCGTGGGGCTTTGATTCTCAATCCAGGCAAAGACTCACAGCGATTTAAGATCGGCGATCTTGCGGAGGGCTACACATTTTGGATGGCTGGTGACGAGCGAGTCAACAACGTACGCGAGTTCATTCGCGGAATCCTCGCGGAGGTCGACAAGCAGACTGGCGACAAATACTCGGTCCGCGTCGTCTACAACTTCGACCAGCCCGAGTTGGCCGGGAGTAACACGCAGTATATGAAGCTCACCAAGAGCGATGTGGAACAGTTGAAGAGCGTGCTGGCGGAGCTAAAAAAGGATTAGTCGTCTGCGGCAACCGATCTGGGACGCGAGCGGTCTAAACGGCCAGCCCACGTCGGGTCGACTTTCGATGTACCGACCGCACGGTGTGCTTGCCCGAATCTCTTAACGAGGAGGCGCGGGCAGAGCGAGAACGTTGGCCGTGGCAGCTTCTTGCAGCCAGGCATGGCGATTGAGGAGCGTCAGGGTTTCTTGAAACTCTTGTCGATCGGCGAGCGCGCGGAACTGTGGGTCGCTGACGACCTGATTGAAACGGGCCTGCGTGTTACGCAGGTTTTGGATGGCCTGCGGTGTGGCGGTATTGATGTCCGCTGGCAAAGTCAGGTGCTGCTGCCAAGCTGGGTCGAGGATCTCTAGCAAGCGACCGTGAGCAGCGAGGATCTCGAACGGTACGAAGCCGAGATCGAACTCGCGCTGTACAAGGAGTATCGGGACGTCATCAGGATGTTTCGGTACGTGGTTGAGACCGACCGCCGGTTCTATCTGGCCAATTCCGTCGTGCGGACGTCCGCACCTAGCGATTCCCACATCGAATACGAACTGACCGACGCGTGGGTCTGGG